>JAVRLK010000092.1:0-4040 GCA_031961545.1 Thermoplasmatota archaeon
CGCTACCTGATACACCGCCACTCAAAGAGAATCCGAGATATAGAGCAGTTCCTGATGCTGTCAAGTGAATAGCACCTGAAGATCCGCTTGAAATACTTCCAGCTGCATTTGTAACATCTGAACCACTAAATACTAATGGACTATATCCCCAGTACAATGTAAAGCCAGCATTATTTGAGGTAATATTTATCCAGACATAAGTGGGAGCGTTGACATTCGTATTATTCTCAATTACAAGTACGTTCAGGAGATAAACTGTGGCTGCTCCAGTAACAGTATTAATGGTAATTGTTGTACCTGTTGCAATATCTCCGTTTGATGTTGGTTGTGCAGTAAACAATCCCAATGCATTAGCTGTTTTGTAATTTGGTCCATCTGCTAGATAGATGGAAGGGTTATTAGAAGCTGTGTTTGTTGGGTAGGTGTAACTGATAACCACTGTTGCAGTCACTAAGATTGGCAACAGCATTATTGTTGCCAGCACTAAACCTGTAATTTTCTTCATTTTCATTAGGCAATCACCTTTTATAGGTGCTTAACAATTTTTAATATAAAAATCTTTTGTATTAAAAAATTTTTTAAATTTTTTCAATAAATTTTTAAAAATATTTATTTATAATTTTAAAGAAATCAAAGAATAAGGAACTATTTTAGCTCTTTCATTTTCATTTTATTAAATTTTATAAATTTTCCATAACTCTTTGATTTTATGAAAAATTTCTCATTATCAATGTTAACTGTGCATATGTATTCATCATTATATTTTGAACAGTTAACAGGATAACCATCATTACTGAATTCAAATGAATTTTCATTAACTTTGTAATATTTTCCATCAATTTTTACAATGTTCCTGTAATCTATCAACCTTAAACTTAAATAATTTTCAAGATCCTCCAATCTTTCAACACTCTCAATAATTTTCCCATCATGCATTACGCTCAATGAATCGAAACCAAGTTCAAGATCCCTTGAATTGTGCGTAACGTAAATATAAGAAATTCCAAAGTTATCAAGAAGATCCAAAACACCAGAAATTAGGGACATTCTTGATCTTTCATCCTGCATTGAAAATGGTTCATCCATGAGTAAGAACTTTGGTCTTGATATTATTGCCCTTGCAACAGCAACCCTCTGTGCCTGTCCTCCTGATATTTCATAGATATTTTTATCAAGAATATTTTCAATGTTCATTATCTTTATAATTTCTTTGAAAATTTCCTCATCTCCCTTACCATAGTTTATTGATACCTTTAAATTTTCTTCAACATTATACTGTGGAAAAAGCAGTAAATTCTGGGGAATATAAGCCATTTTCCTTTTCCATATTGGTAAATGATCAATCCTTTCACCATCAAGGAAAATCTTCCCCTGGGCATTATAGATACCGCACAATGATCTTAAGAATGTTGTCTTACCCGATCCATTTTCACCCATTAGAAAATTTTTTTTCCTTTTCAATTCAAAATTTTCAATGTTTAAAGAAAAGTTACCTATTTTTAATTTAAGATTCTCAACCCTTAGCATGGTAAGCCTCCAGAAACTTGAAAATTGCAGTAACAATTATTCCCGTTAATATTAAAATTGTTGATGATGCTGCAGCAAGATAAAGGCCTTCACCAATGAACTGCGAATATATGAATACACCTGCAAGTTTTGTAAAACCTGGTAGAATATAATAGGCAACGATAAGAATTGCACCCACCTCAGAAACAGATCTAGCCCAGGAAAGAAGGAATCCTTTCAAAATTGCCCTTAAAAGTAATCTCATTGAAATAATTAGAAAGCTCCTTCCCTCACTTATTCCAAGTGTTTGTGCCACATTCTCATAATCCATTATTTCTTTCTGGTATGCAACACCAATTTCCCTTATTGAATATGCTGAAGAAAGGAAAAATAAAGTTACTATTACTGCAAAAACAGTATCATCAAAGCTGTAACCTGGAAAAATTTTTGTTAATAAATTCCCAAGGGGCATTGTAGGTTCAAATGTAAGTAGCATGATAATACCAACAACCGTATGCGGTATCATAATTGGTATTTCAACAACGCTATCCATTGCCCTGTAAAGGATACTCCTTTTCCTTGACATAACGTATGCATAGGGTAAGGACATGGCAACTGCAATTCCGGCAACAATTGCGCATAATATGTATGTAATAATAATACTCTGAACAATACCGCTTGAAAGATCTGATAAAATCATGGAAAATGGTTCAAATGTAATTGCTCTGATTATTGGAATTAAAATGAAAAGAATGTAAATAAAAGTCAATGGAATGAAAATTAAAAAAAGTTTTGATTTCATATTACTCGTAGGATGATACAGGTAAATAGCCGGGGGCAGGTACAACTAAGGGCATTAGCATTGAAGGTACGTTTGTACCAACGTAGAATGGCTGTGAAAGAGGATCAAAGTCAGCATTTGATAGATAGTATTGACCCATTCCTGTTAAAAGGGCATAAACGTACTGTATTGCCTGTGTACTTGTATAGTTGCTTATTATTGTAACAGCATAGAAAATTGTAGAACCAGGGAAAGTACCAACGTTATCCCATGAAGGTCCTGATGCATTTACATATGTGTAGAATTTAACTATTGATTCGTTCACACTGCCAAGATTGATCCATGGGGAAAGGCCGTTTTCTCCAGATGGATTCATGTAATAATAAAGGTGCTGATTTACTGCCTGAGATTTATAGGTTAATGCGTAATCAATAGCACCGCTAGTAAGATATCCATCAAGACCGATTTCAACTGTTGTTAACTTGAAAGTACCGTTAAGGTATTTTGAAATGAAAAGTTGGTGATAAAGGGCAAGTGAATCGTTAACAGGGTATCCAAACTTTCCATGGAACCAATCATTCCATGCTCTATTGTACTTCATAAATTCTGAGAAGTTGTAGTTGAATGCCATCTGTACATATGGATTTGACCAGTTGGTGTAAATTATTCCAGCGAGTTTAATTGTCTCTATGGCCTGGAAACCGCTTGGATCAAGTGATGCGTTTGATGCACCCACTGTTATATTGTTCTCCGTTATATTCTCAAACCAGAATGGCCAGTTGGGGCTTATTGCATACTTTGGATTGCTCCATATAATAGCCATTTCATTTGCTGCAAATATTATTTCCCATGTTGTGTATTTTGTGTTATTCATTAAATTGGAATAGAGAATTGGTGCTGAGGCTGAAATAAAAACACTGTAATTCTTTCCAGCCTGTACCTCCCTTACTCCTGTTACCGATCCTGAAAATGTCATGCCAACATTCACACCTGTTATTTTTTCGAATGCTGGATTGAAGTTATCTCCAAGTGCATATTTTAAAGATCCTGCTGCAAATGCCTGTATGTAGGATCCTTTCTGTGGTGATGGTGAATATGCAAGCATGTATCCTGCACCGAAACCTATCAAAATGCCAACTATGAAAACAGTAATTGCTGTAATACCTTTGGATGCCATATGCTTCATTATGCATATCGGATATTTAGGTTTTTTTGCGCAACTTTTTAAATCATGCAATTTTTTCATGCATCATGGTTTATGAACCCAGTGAGGACACATTTTTCCTTCTGGATAACATAAAGCCTAATGGAATAATACTTGAAATGGGTGCAGGATCCGGTTACATATCAATAGAGCTGGCAAAAAAAGGATATGATGTTTATTCTGTTGATATAGATGATGAATCAATTCAATTTATTAAAAAAGAGGCGGAGAAAGAGCATGTGAAAATTAATATAATAAAATCAAACCTTTTTGAAAACGTTAATGGAGAATTTGATACAATAATTTTCAATCCACCCTATTTGCCGGGTGAACCTGAAGAGGATAGAGCAATATATGGTGGTGAAAGGGGTCAGGAAATCATTGTTGAATTTTTAAAAAATGCAGGTAAGTATTTAAAAGAAAATGGTAAAATATATTTGATAATGAGTTCATTCAACGATATTGAAGGAATAATAAAAAAATTCAGGCAATATGATTTTAAAGAAATAGCAAGGAAAAATTTCTTCTTCCACAGCATATTTTTATATG
>JAVRLK010000093.1:0-3998 GCA_031961545.1 Thermoplasmatota archaeon
GTAAAGGTAAAATATCCTATTCAGATTATCCAGATAGAGCGGAGGTTGTCGAGACTGGTCAAAGGCGCCAGATTGAGGGTCTGGTTCCGTAGGGATGCGAGGGTTCAAATCCCTCCCTCCGCATTTCTCAGGAAAATGTTTTATCCAGAAATGAGATTCCTGTTTAACCATGTTTATTGCACTGATCATATTTGTTATCACGTACACATTAATTTCACTTAGAAGGATAAGGGGGAGTAAACTAACAAGACCTACATCTGCACTTTTCGGCGCGGCCCTGATGATAATATTTGGTGTTGTTTCACTTGATCAGGCAGTTCAGGCGATTGATGTTAACATTCTTCTCCTTATTATGGGTATGATGATCATAGTTGGTGTTTTTGAATTGACGGGTTTTTTCAACTGGGTTGTTTATAAACTATTAACATTTTCTGATAACGCATTAACTCTATTCATTATAGTTTCTCTGAGCACAGCATTTCTTTCCGCTTTGTTTTTAAACGATGCAATTGTACTTTTCTTCACACCCATAATAATCAAGCTTTCACAGAACGCAAACATAAATCCTGAACCTTTTCTTTTAACTGTTATATTTTCAGCAAACATAGGAAGTGTTGCAACAGAAATAGGAAACCCACAGAATGCATACATTGCAATAAAGAGTGGCATTCCATTCTTTTATTATTTAATAAAACTTTTACCTGTTTCAATCCTCTCACTTTTAATATCAATGTTTATTCTTTATTTAATTTACAAAAATGATCTTAATAAAAAAATTAAGGTTGAAAGAATAGAAAAGGGGAGATTGTCCATAAAAATCTATTTTACATCGCTCTCTTAACAATGATCCTTATTTTCATATCCTTTTTATTTGTGAAAAACATTGCAATCGTTCCATTTGTTGGTGCTTCATTTTTACTTTTTATTACACCCTTCTTTGAAAACCTTGATCCAAGGAAAATTATAAAGTCCGTTGACTGGGGAATTATTCTATTTTTCATAGGACTTTTCATCGTTCTTGAGGGCGTTCAGGTATCAGGTCTTTTAAAAGAGATAATGGGTATTTTTGAGATAGTAGCACCATTAAAAAACCCCTTCTGGTATGTCACGCTTGTTTCAGTTCTTTCAAACCTTGTTAGCAATGTTCCCGCAGTAATGTTACTTTCACCATCAACATCCGGAACAAACTACTGGCTCGCACTCGCCATGGCATCAACACTTGCTGGCAATGCAACAATACTTGGTGCAGCGGCAAACGTAATTGTTTTAGAAATTGCATCAACAATGGGTTATGAAATAAACTGGTTAAGGTTTTCTAAAGCGGGATTACCTGTTTCAGTTATTACCATCCTTCTGGGAACCATCATCCTCTTCCTCTAATCCAGGTATATTTTTTCCAAATTGTTTTCTTAATAACCTCATCATTTTTCTGTTACCCTTCATTTCCTTTATTGCTTTAAGCATTCTGTTGTATTCCTTCAACAGTTCCCTTACATCCTCTTCCTTCATACCGGATCCTCTTGCTATTCTCTCTATCCTTGTTCCCTTTATTATGTCAGGGTTTTCAAGTTCATCGTATGTCATGGAATCAAGTATTGTCCTGTATTTTTTCAATTTCTCCTCGGACTGCTGAATGAAATCGTTATTTATTTTATCCCCGCCAGGTAAAGAAAATGTTGGTATTGCATTAAATATCCTTTCCATTATCCCTGGTCTTGAAAACTGTTCCCATATATCGTACATGTCCTTCAGATTGAATTTCCCTGAGAGTAATTTTTCAGCAGTTTGCTCGGCCTTTTTCTCATCAATGTTCATTTCCTGAACAGTTTCCATCAGTGTCTGTAGATCACCTAAACCAAGGAGCCTTGAAATATACCTTTTTGGATCAAAAACCTCAAGGTCTTCAAGATGCTCACCAGTTCCTATGAAAACTATGGGTGCACCTGTCTTTGCAACAGCACTCAGTGCTCCTCCTCCTTTTGCCGTACCATCCATTTTTGTTAAAATAACACCTGTTATTCCAACAGCATCATGAAAAGCCTTTGCCTGCTTTCCAGCCTGCTGCCCTATGCTTGCATCAACAACAAGGTATATTTCATGTGGTTTTATGATTTCCTTCATATCCTTCAATTCATTTATGAGATCATTATCCAGCGCATCCCTTCCCGACGTATCGAATATTTCAACCGCATCTCCTCTTGATTCATTAAGATACGTTTTTGCAATTTTTCTAGGATCCTTTTCACCTTTTATTAAAAAGACAGGAACATTTATCATTTTTCCAATCTGCTCAAGCTGTTCCATGGCAGCGGGTCTATGAACATCACAGCCTATGAGATGAACGTTCAAACCCTTTCTTACATAAAACCTTGCAAGTTTGCCGGCTGTTGTTGTCTTGCCATGACCATAAAGACCAACAAGCATTATTCTGTGTGGTTTTAAATTTATGTCCTTTCCCTTTCCAATAAGTGAAACAAGTTCCTCATAAATTATCTTAACAAGATAGTTCCTTGGACTCATTCCCTCGGGAGGTTTTTCGTTCAATGCCCTTTCCTCCACCTTCTTTGAAATATCAAGGGCAAGGTAAACATCCACATCACTCTTCAAAAGTGCCCTCTGAATATCGCGAACAACCTCCTGGACAATATTCTTATCTACATAGGATGATTTTGTTATTTTTCTAATCGCTTCCTTTAAAGACTGTCCGAGACTTTCAAGCATCATTTAAGCTAAAAAAATATAAGATAATAAAATTTTTCAAACAGTTGATATTAGAGTTATAATACCTGATAATTCAACAACAATAAACATGAACCAGTAAAGAATTAAGAAAAATTTCGATGGAATATGATCTTTCATGATCTTTTTATTTGATAGCATCAATCCAATTATCAATCCTGTTGGAATTAAAACAAAGACAAATATTACCATGAGCTCAATTGCGTAGTTTATTAGATTATTGCCCATAAAAATTGTCAGAATTGCTGCCGGAACACTTTCAGAAAGGAAAATTATGTAAAAATACCTGAGATCCTTTATTTTTCCTGTGAACTTTACCTTTATGTTTAATGCTTCAGTTATACCCCACATAGATGCAAGGGAGACAACAACAAGTGCAAGGAAACCTGAAAAAATAAAGCCTGATGAGATAATATAGGGCGCAAATGATCCGTAGGGTTTTAAGGCATAAACAAGCATTTTTGGTTCAGTTGCAAATTTTCCAATTGAAATTCCGGCCATTACAATGAAAGACATTATAAGTTCTGATACAATTCCTCCTATTATTGTTTCATTCCTTACAACTTTTTTATCATTAATGTTTAATCTCTTTTCAGCTGTTGCACCTGCCTGATAATAAAGCATGAAGGGCATTATCACAGCACCTATGCTTGCAACAAAAAGATAATCATATTCCGGATCGTTGAATGGTTGAATGGGAGATAAACCCTCAATGAAATAATAAATGTTGAAATTCGTTACCAATGATCCGAGAACAAGTGATAAAACAAGAAAAACCGATGTGAACATTAGTATTCTTTCTATCTTTTTAAAACTACCGGATACTATGACAAGATTATGGGCAAGGAATGCAAGAAAAATACCTAAGATTGGGTTCAAACCTAAAATTTCAAAGCCTATTGCAATGCCTGCATATTCAGCAGAATAGGATAGAAAATCCGTTAATGCCATGGAAAAACCGGAAATTATTGATAATCTTTTTCCGTAGTTCTCCCTGATAGATGCACCAAGTCCCTTTCCCGTAACAATTCCTATTAAACCTGATGAATACTGTAGAACAATCAAAGGAATTGTGAGAATCATCATTATGAAAATCATTCTGTATTCAAACGTTGCTCCTGCCTGTAATGCAGTGATTATACTTGCAACATCTATATCGGCCATCATTGCAATCCAGGCCGGGCCTATCTTCAAGAAATTTTTATTCATAGTTTTTTCCCTATAATTTATTTTTTCAATGTAATTTTATCTTAAACATA
>JAVRLK010000094.1:0-3906 GCA_031961545.1 Thermoplasmatota archaeon
ATAAACAGATGCATTAGGATTGAGAAAAGAACTAAAAATATCATAAAGGGGAATATTCACCGGGCCAAAGGCAAGTGATAAAATTACAGCTAACAACGATAGAACAATGACTAGCGTGAAGTATAACCTGTTCTTCATTCAAAAAACTTTAAATAAATCAAGTATATTTACTTTTTGTCAAATAAACTTGAAAGGTGATAAAATGAAGAGTGTATGGAAATGGACTGTTGTTGTGATCCTAGTGATTGCATCATTCTGCGGGGGATACATTGCCAGTTCCTATGGAAAACAGCAGAGTTCACAGATACAGCAAAGCAATGTAACAAAATATGTTACTGTTATAGATGATGAAAACAATATTATTCAAGTTAAACAACCAGTACAGAGAATTGTATCCCTTGCTCCTTCATGTACTGAACTTGCCTTTTCGCTGGGTCTTGGAAACAGAATTGTTGGTGATACCATATACGATACATTTCCTCCTGCTACACAGAACATAACAAAGATCGGGGGAGTGACAAACGTTTCTGTTGAAAAGGTTGTATCATTGAAACCTGACCTTGTTCTTGCATACGATAACTTTGCACCACAGGCAGTACAGCAAATCAAAAACCTTGGCATACCTGTAATTGAATTCAATCCTCCAACACTGATTTCAATTGAGCACGATTTAATGATCCTTGGTCTTGCAACAAATACAACATCAAACGCAACAAAAATTATAAACTTGATTTCAAAAACACTTAACAGCATTGAAAATGTTACATACAGCATAAATAGAACAACAGTTTTCTATCTAGGATGGTACAATCCCATATGGACAGTAGGACAAGATACATTCATCAATGATCTTATCACATTGGCCGGAGGAATAAACGTTGCTGCCTCCGGTTATTCCTGGTACACAATTGATAAAGAAACCATGGTGATGGAAAATCCACAATACATACTTGTTTCACAGTCACAAGCTTTCCTAATTAACACAATTGAAAATGATTCAACACAATCAAACATAACAGCAATAAAGGATAAAAATTTCATAATTCTTCCTGATATATATTTACAGCAGCCGAGACCACAGATGTTTGTTGGTCTTGTTTTACTTTTCCAGAAACTTTATCCACAGTATGCATCAAGCATTACACCGTTGACATTGAATGAAATTTTCCCGGGGGCATAGAATGACACATGTTTATCATATAACAGCATTTTCGGACAAATCCTCATATCTATTTTTTTATGGATGTAACTGGGATTGTGATTTCTGCATTTTGAAAAAGAACAGGTATGATATACATCTTGAAAGTTATACAGATAAAAAAATAAAATTTCTATCGGTTAATGAAGTTTTAGATATTTTAAGGAAAAATGGTATAAGGGAAGTTTTTCTTGGAGGTGGAGAGCCGACAATAGATCCTGATCTTGAAAATTTAATGATAAAAATGAAGGAAAATGGTATTAGAATCAATATTTTAACGAACGGAGAACTTTTAACAAAAAACATTGTGGATCTTGCTGATTCCATTGCATTCTCAATAAAAACGATTGATAATGAAAAACATATGAGAATTGTGCACAGATCAAATAAAAAATCGATTGAAAATTTAAAAAAACTTTACAATGAAAAGTTCAGGTTTGAAACTGTTTTGATAAAAAATTTACTCGATTGTGATAATGTTTTCGAAATTGTTAATTTTCTTAAAGAATTCCCAGGTAAGATTTTCATAAGGATTGATCCTGTAATACCAATAAACGATAATTTTGTTAGACCTGATGATGAATATGTAGATGATTGCATAAAGAAAATTAATGATGGAAAAGTTTATGCCTATAGAATAATGAAAAAGGAAAAGAGTGCAAGGATGCTGTATCCATAATTGTTATTTTAATCCTTGCCCTGATAGTCGATTTTATTGGTGAATATCCAAGTATTATTCATCCTGTTGTTATGGGTAGGTAAAATAATTGAATTCTTTGATAAAAGGAGAAGGAAAAGATCAAAGTATGTGGAATTTTTTGAAGGACTAATACTTGAAGTTTTTACAATTATTTTCTTTGTTCTTCTTCTCTATTTCCTTTTTAATTATTTGAAGGATTGAATCGCCGGTATAATTCTACAGGTATTCTTTCTGAAGGGTTCATTTTCAATTTTCTCTTTAATAAGGCATGTGAAAAGGTGTGCAATTGATGATACAGAAAAATTGAGGAAAAATGTATCTATGATTGTTAGCAGGGATGTAAGTAATCTGGATAGGGAGCATCTGTATTCTGCTGCAATAGAAAGTGGTGCTGAAAACATTGTTGATTCCATTGTTTCACCCCTTTTCTACTTTATTTTCTTTGGAACCATAGGAGCTTTTGTTTACAGAATAATAAACACATTTGATGCAATGATTGGTTATAGAAATGAAAAATACGAATATTTTGGAAAATTTGCCGCAAGGCTTGATGATATTGCAAATTTCATACCAGCAAGAATAACAGGTTTCATATTTTTATTATTAAAACCAAAAAATGTCATGGAAAAATTAAAAAAGTACAGAAAATTGAAAACAAATGGTGTGTACACAATAGCATCCATGGCTGGCGTATTGAACGTTACACTTGAAAAGATAAACTATTACAGAATTGATGGAAAAAATTATCCAACAAAGGATGATGTTTTAAGATCAATAAGGTATATTGGAATTGTTACAACAATATGGATGATTATTGTAATAGGGGTGCTTTCATATGGTCTACCATGGTGGGGCAAGGGAATATGAAAAAAATATTATGGATTTTTCATTCTCGGCAAATCCTTACAGACCACCATTTCTTAAGGATGCAATAAAGGATTCAGATTTTTTCTCATATCCCTACTGCGATTCCCTGGAAAATAAAAGAAAAATTGAAAATATATGGAAGTGTTGTTCTTGGAGCGGGAATCACAGAATTACTTTACATGGTTGGATTTGTATTTAAAAATAAAAGGGCAATAATTCCAAAGTATACGTATGGTGAATATGAAAGAATTGCAGATCTTTTTTCAATGAAAAAAATTTTTGTTAACAAAATGGATCCTGGCGTAAAAGATCTTGTAAGAGAGGGTGATGTTCTTTTCTTCTGCAACCCAAACAATCCCACAGGTAAGTTTATGGATACGGAAGATCTTTTTGATGTTACGGAGAGTAAGGGAATCATGGTGATACTTGATGAATCTTTCTTAGATTTTTCTGATAGAAAACCCGATTATTACAATGATAACGTTATTGTTCTAAGAAGGTTTACAAAACCATTCGGTGTTCCTGGAATCAGGGTTGGGTATGCATTTGGAAAGGGTGAAATCATAGAAAGAATGAAAATTTTCAGGTCCCCATGGTCAATAGGATCCTTGGGATGTTCCTTTGCCCATTATGCTCTAAATAATTCTGATTTTCTGAATGAAAGTGTTGAGAAAATTAAAAAGGAGAGGGAAAGAATAATCAGAAGGACAGGTTTGAAAACACATGCAAATTTCTTTCTCGTTGATGTGGGTGATGCAAAAAAGGTGCATGAATACTTTTACAAAAATAACATACTTGTCAGGGATTGTACAAGCTTTTCATTACCAAATGCAATAAGGTTCTCAATTAAAAAGAGAAAGGAAAATGATTTTTTTCTTGAAAAATTGGAGAAAATTCAATTCAATGTTTTAAAGGGTGTGAATTATGGAAATATAGACCCATATTCATCATGGGTACATCATCAGGTGCTGGTAAATCCATTATCGTTACAGCTCTATGCAGAATTTACAGGGAAATGGGTATAGATGTTGTTCCTTTCAAGGCGCAGAACATCTCCCTTAATTCTGGTGTTGGTCTTGGCGGAGAAATGGCATATGCGCAGATCATTCAGGCAAGGGCTTGCAAAATTGAACCCAGTGTG
>JAVRLK010000095.1:0-3881 GCA_031961545.1 Thermoplasmatota archaeon
TATTTTCATTGGATAATAGAGGAAATGGATCTGGTGGACCTTTGCATAAAATTGTTATCTTAGGAAATTTTCATTTTGGGAAAATGAAGCTTTACAAAAAAATTGATAAAAAAAATTTAGTTCATATTGCATATCAGGCTAATTTTGTATCCAGAAGATATCCATTTGCTATGTAATCATTGTAAACGTATTCACCATTAATCTGTCTCGAAGTAGTTATATCATAGACAGTGAAATTACCGAATATGATTTTAAGAGATGTTACAGGAACCCATGTGTTATTCAGAGGGCAGTATAGTTTCATGGTATAGTTCAAATTTCCGATCATAGTCCAGCCAACGGATCCATTTTCAAACTTTACAAATATTGGTTGTATGTTTAATCCTGTCACCTCAATATTTCCATTTATTACCATAACATAAGAAGAATTCAAAACCTTAATTTGAGAGACCGTTGTTGTAATTAATTTTCCAGTATTTGGATCGTAGGAGAGTGTTTTCATTCCCACCCTAAGATCCTGTACAGGTATTTGTTCTCCATTTGATAATGTAATGTTTGTTCCGTAAGCCACACATCCTCCACCGCTGGATGATATTGTATATATGTATGCACCCAACAAAGGTATTTCCATGGGACCTTGACTATTTATATAATAATTTTGATTGCTATAGAGAATATAAGCATTTACTGTTTGTCCTTCCGCTGCATTATAAAAAATAGTAGTAAACACAGCTCCGGTTGTCGAGCTTTGCCATACAAAAAATCCAAAAATATATCCTACAATTGCTATAGATATTCCCAAAATCTCTTCTTCAGGTCCAACTACTGCAGCAAGAATTTCACCTATTGGTATAACAGCTTGAAGTAATAGTCCGTAATTTTCAAAACTTTGGTAAATGTTCCCTGATAAAATCTTGTATGGATAACCGGATCCTGTTCCGGTACTTGAATTATAAAACTGATAATTTGTATAATTCGATAGTTTTGAAAATACAGAAGGTATCCCTGTTCCATTTCCCATTGTAATCTGGTTGTTTGATGTTCCTATAGAAACTATTCCTGCTTGAGCAATATAATCAGGTTCAGCCTCATAAATTCCCCACCTAGGAGAAATGTAAATTAATTGATAAGTAGCAAGTTCAATCTGTCCCATTACATATATGTAACCGGATGGTCCAGAGCTCTGACTATTCAATGTTTTGTCCCCTAAACTTGCCACAGCACTTCCTTGATATTCCGCAGTAAGAATCGAACCACCAATATCAAATTCTACGTTTGATGATGAAAATGGATTAAGAACAAAGCCACTATAAGATGTGGAATATATCCCCATCTGTGTGACAACAAGACCATAAGCACTACCACTAAAAGTTGCCCATGCCAAAGGGATCTGTGCAAGGTTGCCAGACCCCGATGGATAAAAAGTATTATTTATCATAGCCCAATAATAACCTGGTTGAGCGGGTATATTTGGTAAAGAACCACCAATATTATTTTGTATTTTATTTTCCAAAGAATTTAATTGAAGAGATGGTGTAACATTCGTTTCATTCACCAATTGTTCACTTTTGTCATGTTTCACCACAACAACAGTCGATCCAGACTTTCCATTTAAAATGTCCTTTGGAGTGAGTAGCACACCTCCCTCTATAAAATACAGACTTCCATTGTATACATATGTTACAAAAAGAAGTATATCTGGAAGATAACCAGCATTTGAAAGATTTCCATGGTAGTATCTTAACCATTCATTTGAGATCCTTTTAAGTAAAGTAAAGTTAGAAACATATGCATTACCGTTATGATCGGTATGAGTTAAAAATACTGGCTGGAATATGGAACCATTTGATGGTGGTGTAAGCATCATTCCCTGGATTGTGGCATTATATATTGGATTTCCATTAGTATCAACCACCCTTACGGAAATTGACTGATCATTTAATTGCGCATATACTATAATAGCAATACCTGAGAGTATTATAATAATAGATATTATCAAAGCAACCCCCCTTTTAGTTAATTTTCCCTCCGCCACGTATATCCCCAAATGAATGTTATTACCAAAGATATATATATATTTCTTCGACAAAAGTTAAAAACAATTAACAAATTTTTCAAAAAACTGTCGTATTTTTTATTTTCAAAGTGGATTTTGATAGTAATCAAAAAAATTGGTAGCAATTTAAATTTTGTGTAAAAACAGCTTTGTAGAAATCCTTAGTAAAGTATTTATTTAGGGGGGATTTTGTCGGATTTATGGCATATTATATTAAGACAAAAATCCCCCAATTCGTAAAGAAATCACAGGAATATAAGTTTATCGAACAGGCAATAATAATATCCAAAAGACTTCTTCCTGCTTATTCTTCCAAATTTTCTAAAAAGAAGTACCAGCAGTATCAGCATTTTGTTATTCTATTATATAAAATCTAGACAAATAAAAGTTATCGTGATGTTATTGAAATAAATTTCATCAAATCCTGCATTTGTTTATCTTTTATCTCTCTCTGAAATACCCCATTTTACAACAATTCAGAAATTTTCAGAGAGAATTGATAAAGCACTTATTACATTTGTTTTCAATCAAATCCTGAAATTTTTTATGGGATTATTGGGAAACAGAATAGTAATTGACAGTACTGGATTTTCTGTGAATTATCATTCATTTTATTACGATAAAAGGCTTGACGATTTTGGAAGGAAGGTTAAGAAAAAGTATTTGAAAACAACAATATGTATTGATGATCAATCACAATTGATTGTTTCATATGATGCATACTTTGTGGATATTCATGATTCAAAAGAGTTCAAGAAAACATTGGAAAATATGGATAGGGAAATAATTGGAAAATTCAAGGTCATTATTGGTGACAAAGGATATGATTCAGAAGAAAATCACATTATTCCCAAAAAATATGGTCTTCTGGCAATAATACCTGCAAGGAATAAAGATGTTCCAATACATCGTACTAAAGGAGAAAACAGGAAAAGGATGAAAAGACATTTGCCTGAAGAATACAATAGAAGACCGATAGTTGAAACAGTGCATTCAGTAATAAAGAGAAAAAGTGGATCATTTGTGAGATCGAGAATTCCAGAACTATTTGAAAAGGAAATTGCAATGAAAATAATAGCATACAATTTAAGGAGAATAGTAGTCCTAAATGATTCTGGAATTATTTTTATTATAGAGGTTTTCTACAAAGCTGAAACTTTATTTTGTACATTGGGTTTAAGGGACCATGACCCCTTCCAACCTCAAGGTTGTGTTCTATGGCCTTCTGGAGGAAGAATCTTGCTTTTGAGTATGCAACAATTGGATCATAACCCTTAGCAAGATAGGATGCAATTGCCGATGAAAGGGTGCATCCCGATCCATGTGTGTTTTTTGTTCTTATCCTTGGATAGACAAATTTTTTGTAATTCATTCCATCATATAGAATATCTGTAACATTCTCCCCATCCATATGTCCGCCCTTTATAACAACAAAATTAACACCAAGCTTTTTTATTTCCTTTGCGGCATCTAACATATCATCCTCATTTTTTATTCTCATACCTGTTATTACTTCAGCTTCAGGTATGTTGGGTGTAACAAAGAAAGCCTGAGGAATAAGCTCATTTATCATTGCTTCAACAGCATCCTCCCTCAATAACCTGGCTCCTGACTTTGCAACCATAACAGGATCCACAACAATCTTCAATGAATATTTTTTAATACTTTTTGATACCACTTTAATTATTTCCGCATTACTTAACATGCCTGTTTTACCATACCTTATTGGTATATCGGATAGAACTGTATCTATCTGCAATTCAACCATCTCTGCGGGAACATCATGAATACCCCTTACCTCATATGAGTTCTGGGCTGTTATTGA
>JAVRLK010000096.1:0-3780 GCA_031961545.1 Thermoplasmatota archaeon
AAATTGATGAATTTTCATCCGGATGCAATAATTGCAATGGGTGGTGGAAGCGTAATAGACTTTGCAAAGGCACTGGCCGTGAAATTTTCCTATCCTGAAAAGGATCTTTCACTATTGAATCCATTCGAAAAAATTGATTTAAAAACAAAGATTATTGCAATACCAACAACATCTGGAACGGGCAGTGATGTCTCCTTTGGTGTTGTTTTAACACAATCATCCAGGAAGATAGCCCTGGGTAACTACGATCTTGTACCATACATTGATGTTCTCGATTCTTCCCTAACTCCATCAAAGAAGGATATAATTAGATCCACGGGTGTTGACGCACTTGTTCATGCATTTGAGGCAATAAGTGCAAACACATCAAATATTTTCACGGATGCACTTGCTGAAAAAGCAATAATAACAATTTTTGATAATTTACCTGGAGCAATAAACAACGATGAGGATGCAAAGGAAAACATGCATATTGCTGCAACAATGGCCGGCATGGCTTTTTCAAACAGCGGCACTGCCCTTGCCCATGCTCTGGGTCACAGTTTAGGTGCAGTTTTCCATATAACGCATGGAACGAGCGTTGGCATATTCCTTCCATTAACAATTGAATTCAATTCAAGGGATGACAAAACTAGGGAAAAATATAATAAAATTTCAAGAATGCTTGGACTGAATTCTTTTAATGATCTTATTGTTTACATTGAGAAATTTTATAGTGAAATAGATCAGCCCATTCATGTTAAAGATCTTGGAATAAAGAAGGATGAATATATGAAAAAACTTGACATGCTTGTGAACAATGCTCTCCAGGACAGTGAACTTGCCTTTAATCCCGTTGTTGTTGGTGAGGATGATCTAAGATATTTGTTCACAAAAGCATTTGGTGATTGAAAATGCCGGGATTCTGGAACAGAATACTTAATGTGAATTTAAGTGAGAAGGAAACTTGGGTAACGGAAATAAAAATTGAGGAATGGTATTCATGGATTGGTGGAATTGGTATTGGTGCGCAAATTTTTTCAAAAGATTTTACAAGGGATCCATTCGATGAAAATTCTCCATTGATTTTCATGACAGGTCCGCTTGTTGGAACAATTTTCCCTAACACCGGAAGGCATGAGGTTGTAGGATTATCCCCCCTAACGGGTTTTCTCGGTGAATCAAATTCAGGTGGTTATTTTGGAAGGGAATTGAAAAAGGCTGGTTACGATGGAATCATAATAAAAGGGAAATCTGATGAGCCATCCATAATATACATAAAAAATGATGATGTTAGAATTGAAAATGCAAAGGAAATATGGGGTAAGGATATTTACAGTGCACAGGAAAAAATAAAAAAGGAAGGTAATTATAAAATTTCATTGATAGGTCCCGCTGGAGAAAACATGGTACTTTTCTCATCCATAATGAACGATGAGGGAAGGGCTGCGGGCAGGACCGGTCTGGGTGCTGTTATGGGATCAAAGAAACTCAAGGCAATAGCTGTCATAGGCAACCTTGATGTTCCTGTTTATGATAAAAAATCATTGCTTGAACACTCAAGGTATGTTTCGAAAATGCTCGTGGATTCTCCCGTGAACCAGGGATTCAGGAACTACGGTAGCATGATATGGATAGATGCCGGGCAGGGTCTGAACGATGTTCCGGCACATTATTTCACGGATCACAGTTTTCCCTACGATAAGGTTGGAAGTATGAGAATACATGAAATGTTTTCAATTAAAAGCTACCACTGCGCAAACTGTGTTATAGGGTGTGGAAGGGAAGTCAATTTCAAAGGTCAGAAAGTGGATGGTCCTGAATATGAAACAGTTGCGGCATTTGGTCCATTGCTTGGTAATGAGGATCCTGAGAAGATAATACAATGGAACCATCTTGCCAATTCACTTGGTATGGATACTATAAGTCTCGGCGTTTTGCTTTCTGGTGTAAAGTTTTTCATGGATAATGGAATGTTTGAGAATAAAGAACTTGAATCATATTTCTCAAATAATTTTTCAGGAATTTCATCACTTATAGAAAAAATAGCGTACAAGAAAGGAATAGGAGAGGATCTTTCACTCGGTCTTGAAAGATTTTCATCAAAGTATGGTATACCGAGGGATTATGTTGCAACTGTGAAGGGAATGGAAATACCTATGCATGATCCAAGGGCATTCAAGCTTCAGGCTCTTGGTTATGTAACATCATCAAGGGGAGCTGATCATTTACAGGCGCAAATGTACTCAGTTGACATGGGATCGGTTCAGGAGGATATAGGAATAACAATGGGTGATAGGTGGAACGTTAACAGTGATGAAAGGGTCTTGAGTTTGATAAGAACACAGGATTACACACAGATTCAGAATTCAGCCATAATATGTGTTTACGCTCAGATACCTGCAGGTGATTTAATAAAAGCACTTAATCTTTCAACAGGATTTGATTATGATCCTGATAAAATTGTAAAGATAGGATCATCAATAGTTGATCTGAAAAGGGAAATAAATGAAAACCTTGGTATAAAAAAAGAACATGATATGTTACCGAAAATAGTCAGGAAAAGAATAGATGATGAGCCCGCTGAATCGGAAATAGGTGATGATGAATTAAATGATCTCATAGAAAGGTATTACAGACTCAGAAAATGGCTCTATTAAATTCTTTGAATGTAATTTTAGGAATTTGGTGTTTTAAAAACCATCTTTATTTAATTTCCAGGATCCTGGCTATAGATTGTCTTGCCCATCAATTCTTTTTAATATTCTTTTTTTTGTAAATCAAAAATTTTATTAGATTGTTATCATATTATTATAAAAAATCCTTATTAGGGGGAGAAGGATGAGATTAAAAGCCTGTCATAAAAAATTCAAACTCCTATCAATATTTTTAATTTTATTGCTTATTATGTTTGCATTCAGCAGTACTGTGGAGGGTGATAGCATAAATGAACCTGTCTGGGCTTTTCCAGGTGCTTACGTTAAATATTATGAAAAAAATAGTGCTGTAACAGTATTCGGAAATTGGACAAAACATGTTTATCCCAACATAACATCAACCCTGTTATACAAAATTCTTTCTGTAAATCTTAAAAATCAAACATTTTCCTATCTTGAATCCGGTACAGTTCCTCCTGCTGTATTATTGTTATTTGATTTTACTCAAAATGTTCAAAATGCTAGCTTAAATAATAAATTCTGGAATTATACATTTAATTATAGCTTCGGAGAATATTTCAATGAAACTACAAACATAAATCAACCAATAACTATATTTTTTGTAAATAAAAAAACTTTGAATGAATTAAATAAGGGATTTGTACCAACAAATCTTTCAACCGTACTATCCTTAGATTTCTGGTATAGTTCGAAAACTGAAAATATATATTTACCACCTTATTCTAAAATAAATGTAAATACAACAGATAATTTAACTTTAATTATAAGCCATGAAATATTTTCTGTGATTAAAGTACAAGTGAATTTTTATGAGAATTTTTCCTCTTCTTTTGGAAATGCAACCGCTTATATTGATAAATATTCAGGAATTATAGTAAAGTGGAATAACAATTTAACAGTATTAGGACCATTGAAATTAGATTATTATTACGATAATATTACTATAATATTGAATTCCACAAACATACCAATGGGTGCTTCACAACAAATTAATTATTATTTCATTCTCGCACTATCAATAGGTGTGATTTTAATCATTTCAGTCTCAATAATATATTTTAAAAAGAAAAATAAATAAAATTTTAAAAATAATTTTTATTAATAAATTTTTCCGGGATTCTAA
>JAVRLK010000097.1:0-3757 GCA_031961545.1 Thermoplasmatota archaeon
CATTATTATGTCAGCCCTGTATTCATCATCCTTCTCCATTCTCTCCATTTCCCTTTCATTTGGTACTCTTCCATATATTTCCAGAAAACATTCCACAAGGTAGAAAGATTTATTATCCAAAAAATCTCTTTCAGCCATGGCACTCACCCCCATTGAGTGCCGGTCCATGGGTGTCATCCCGTTTAAACTGCCTTTTCTCGGCGAAGAAAAGGTCAGCAGGGAGCACCCTGGGCCTTACTCAGGCAGTGCCCCGGACCGAAGGACACATTTTTTCACTCCTTTTTAGGAAAAGGGTGAGAAAACCTACCCTTCCAAAGAAGGAATAATAAAAATCACCTCCTCTATCCTTCAATGGAAGATCAAAAGGCATGGATCGATTCCTTAAAGGAATCTCACTTCATAGATTCCACTAGAAATTTCCCAAAAAACCGTAGAATCCTTCTCAGGATCCCAATTTCCCTTCCCAGGGAAACAATAAATAAAAACAATTTTTTCAATAATTTTCAGATATTTAAATTTTCTTTATAATATTTATAAAAATTATAAATTTTATAAAGCAATAAATTTTAATCCCCATTTTTAATTCATAATTGAGGAAAATGAAAGGAAAGGATGCTCTGGCATATATTTTGTACAATACAGGCTGCATTCATCCATTTGTGCTGAGCAGAATTGTTGCACTTGCAGAATTATCCTACATGAAGGAAAAGGGGAAGAGATTGACGGATCTGAAATATTCCGGTATTCAATCGGCCTTTTACATTGAAAATTTCAATGAAATTGTTGAAAACGATAACTGTTTTAAAAAACAGAAGGGTGATCCATCAAAGAAAATAATGGGCTGTGTTGAATATATCTGTGATCTAAAGGATCTTGATGAAAACATAAAATACCTTGATGAAGCCATGGACAGAGCTTATGATCTGAGCGATGATGAACTAAACAGCCTTGTTGTCAACCATGAATTATATGAAAAACTGATCTCGAAAGAGTTTAATAAATAAAATATCATGCCATAAATCATGATGCTTTTAAAGAATGGTGTTGTCTTCTCCCCTGATCCTTTGGGCGAAAGGGATATTCTTATAGGAAATACAATTGAAAGGATTGATGAAAAAATAGAGGTTAAAGGGATTGATGAACTTGACTGTGAAAATTTGATCA
Organism: Thermoplasmatota archaeon; assembly: GCA_031961545.1. GTDB lineage: Archaea > Thermoplasmatota > Thermoplasmata > Thermoplasmatales > ARK-15 > JAVRLH01. The sequence continues at coordinate 1,165 of JAVRLK010000097.1, forward strand.
TTACACCCGGTTTTATAGATCTTCATGTGCATGTTAATGGCGCGGGTGGTGAGGGCGGTCCATCAACAAGAACACAGCCACTCAATGCAATGGATTTGATTAAATCAGGAACAACAACAGTTGTTGGTCTTTTGGGTACGGATGGTTACACAAGATCCCTTTTTGATCTATTGTTTCATATAAGAAAATTGAAAAATTCAGGTCTTAATGCTTTCATGCTGACAGGATCGTATCAGGTTCCAGGACCAACATTGACGGGTTCAATAGCAAGGGATATTTTGTTAATAAATGAAGTTGTTGGTGTTAAGATAGCTCTGAGCGATCACAGATCATCCTACCCTTCATTTGAAAAACTTGTTTCCCTAACAAGTGAAGCAAGAGTATCAGGAATGCTATCAAACAAGCCCGGTTACGTTCATGTTCATATGGGTGATGGTAAGGACATGTTCAACCCAATATATGAGGTGATTGAAAAAACAGATATTCCAATAAAACAGTTTTTACCAACCCATGTTGACAGAAATCCTGAATTGATGAAAGAGGCGATAAAATTTGCAATGAAGGGTGGAAATATTGACATAACAGCCCATGAAGAAAAGACGGTGGAAAACATAAAGTTCATGCTCTCCATGGGCGTTAATCCTGAAAACATAACACTTAGCACGGATGGAAATGGATCAATGCCAAAATTCGATGATCAGGGCAATTTGATTGATCTAAAAATTTCACCCTATGACACAATTTTAAAAATATTCCAGGATGTTTTCATAAAGAATGATGATTTTTCAATAAAATTTTTGAAAATGGTGACGGAAAACCCTGCCAAAAGGCTAAACCTTAAAAAAGGAAGGATTGAGAAGGGATACGATGCTGATCTATTGGTTTTTGATCAGGAATTGAATTTGATCTATGTAATAATAAATGGAAGGTTATTTGAAATATGAGACCATGGGTAATAATCAACTTTGCAATGAGCGTTGATGGAAAGATAGCCATAGGGACAGGAGAGCAAACAAGGCTATCAGATGATCATGATTTTGAAAGGGTTCATAATTTAAGAAATGAAGTGGATGCAATACTTGTTGGCATCGGTACGGTTCTCAAGGACAATCCATCTTTAACTGTGAAAGAAAAATATGTTAAAAATCCAAAAAATCCGGTAAGGATAATCCTGGATTCAAAATTAAGGATACCTGAAAATGCAAAGGTACTTGATAACAGGGCAAGGACAATAATTTACACAACAAAAAATGCGGAGAAGAGAGAATTGAACGCTGAAATTAGAGTATGCGGTGAAGAAATTGTGGATCTAAAATGCATGCTTGAGGATCTTTATTCCATGGGAATAAAAAAATTGCTTGTTGAAGGAGGATCAAGGGTAATTGGATCCTTTCTCTCATCCGGACTTTTTGATGAAATGACAATTTTCATTGCACCTTTTATTATCGGTCCTGATGCACCGGGTATTTCAGGAATAAAAACTGCAATGAGCGAAAATGAAATGTTGAAATTAAAAATAGTGGATGTTAAAACCCTTGGATACGGTATTCTGGTGAAAATTGAAAATGCTCAACCCGGTATATGAGAAAAGGGCACTTTTCAATACTGAAAGCAAGGAAATTTACATCTGCGATCTACACATAGGTGTTGAAAGGGAGCTTGATTCCCTCGGTATAAAGGTTCTGAATCAAACGGAAAAAATGATAGATGAAACACTTGAAATTATCAATGAAACAAATGCGAGGAAATTGATAATTTTAGGTGATTTAAAGCATGGTATTGGTATAGATGATAAATATGTGAATGATCTAAAAAATTTTGTGAATGAAGTTTCAAAATCTGTAAACATTGAAATAATAAAGGGAAACCATGATGGTAAGATTGAAAAAATTCTAAACATAAAGGTTCACGGATCAAGGGGATTCCTTAACCAAGATGTTTATCTTATGCATGGCCATACATGGCCGGAAACATCAATAGGAAGGGCAAGGTATCTTGTCATGGGTCACATGCATCCTGAAATAAAAATTAAGCATGATAAAAATCCGAAGAACTTCCATGCAGTATGGCTCTATGGAAGGGCAACAAAGAAATTTAAAGAGAAATATAATTTTCAGGGAAACATTATTGTCATGCCTGCATTCAATCCACTTGTTGGCATGGTTATAAGGAACTATCCAATAGGACCGTTGTTCAAAAATGGATTCGTGAATCTTGATAACATGGATGTTTATTTGCTCGATTCAACAAACATTGGTAAGTACAGGGATTTCATTCAATAATTATTTTTTAAAAACTGATAAAACTGCAAGCTCAGCCGCAGCTCTTGCCATGTTTGCTATGACCTCAACATTTTCCTTTACTTTATTCATTGATACGCAGAAAACTGTATCACCATCATAACTCGTGCTGTACGGTAAAATCCTTGATGCAAAACCAAGGTTTGCCTGATATGCCACGTATTGTGCATCGTTGTTTTTCAATTCTGCGTTTGTTATCACAGCACCTATTGTTGTATTTAATTTTCTATCAGATTCTGAAAACAAATGAAATGGAAATGTTTTAATCGTTTCCTCCAGATTTTTTCCATCGG
>JAVRLK010000098.1:0-3753 GCA_031961545.1 Thermoplasmatota archaeon
CTTAATAAGATATATTCACCTTCATTTCAGGATATTAAGAGTCGAAGCGTAGGCTAAAATTCTGTAATATAACCTCGAAGGTTAAATACAAGAACAGCTGCGAAAATCTGACTCATACATTAGCATCATACAAGTGCAGACAAAAAAAGTTTTTCATAAATGTCAATAAATATGGAGATACTTCAACTAGCTAACAAATAGCAAACCTTAAATATGGATATTTACATGAAATATAATTGAAGAAAATCTGTTAGGAGGTGATAAAGACGTATAAAAAACTTACGGCTATAGTAATAATTGCAGTGATGTTTTTGGGTGCTTTTTTCATACCTAATGTTGCACTTCCTGCAAAAGCACAGCAATCTTCTCCTCTTACATTTACCGTAGGGACAAGTGGTACATTTGTTGATACCTTAAATCCATTTACAAGCTCCTATGCAACAGCTGAAACAATTATGTCCTATGTATATCCTTCATTAGTCCTTTTCTCACCAAATCTACAAGAACTAGTACCATACTTGGCAAATTCATGGAACTTCAATTTTGCCAATGGTACTGCAATATTTTACTTGAATCCTCAGGCTAAGTGGTCTGATGGTGTTCCCATAACAGCCCAGGATGTGGTATATTCCTATCGTAATGCTATGCAACCTTGGTCGTCAATAAACTTTGCTGTTTCAATGATATCAAATGTAACTGCACTTAATAATTATACTGTTGAATTTCATTTTCACGGACCATTGTCTTTTTATTATATGGCTACTGGTATTGCTATAGTTCCATATCATATCTGGAAGAATTACAATGTTACTAGTTACTTTGGCTTTTCACCAAATACCACATTTGTAGGTGGCGGACCTTTCCTAATTGCAAACTACACAACAAACAGCTTTGTAATTCTAATAAAAAACAATAACTTTTGGGATCCTGCATTAACACCACATATTGATAAACTAATTTGGGAAAACTTCCTTAGCACTGATACGGAAATGGCAGCCCTGAAAAGTGGATCCCTTGATTTCGCAGGTTTAACTGTCACTCAGTATGATTCATTGAAAAATGATACAAACCTTGTGTTTGCAGTTACGCCCGGTTCGTCTGATCATTATCTTGCATTCAACATGTATCCCAATGGAAGCGGAAATCCAACACTAAGAGATCTTCATGTGAGAGAAGCTCTTGCCTATGCAATAAATGTTAGTGATTTAATAAAAGTAGGTTTTCAGGGATTTGCTCAACCAGGTGTTTCAATAGTTCCTCCATCAAATCCATACTGTGATCCATATTTAAAACCATACCCATTCAATATATCCTTAGCAAATCAGATCCTTAATCAATCAGGTTACGAAATGGGCCCAAATGGAATAAGAGTTAGTCCAAATGGTACGCCTTTATCATATACACTTTACTTACCAACAGGTTGGGATCCAGAGATATCTCTGACTCAATTATTGGTGCAGTGGTGGAGTGAAATTGGAGTTTCAGTAAAGGTAGAGGTTCTAGATTCCGGAACTTTGTACACTTTGTTAACACAGTACAAACAGGATCTTGATGAGTGGGGATGGATTTCAATGATGAATTATCCAAGTTTACTATGGGTTTTTACCTCATCAAGTATTCCAGCATCTGATGAAAGTGGATACAGCAATGCTACATATGATCAATTGTATAATGAGTTCGTAAATGCAACATCTATCCAGCAGGCAAAGACTCTAGCTTTTGAAATGCAAAACTTAACTTATAAAGCTATACCGTACGATAACCTATACTATCCCTCAAGCATAGTGGCATATAATAAAAAATGGATTGACTTTAATGTAACTGCATTGAACACTTGGTTTAGCTTTTTAACAGCTAGACTTAATACCACTACTAACGTATCTTCCAGTGCTTCCGGTATATCAGCAGCTTTAACATATTCTATTGTTGCAGTGGTAATCATAGTTGTAGTGATTGCAGGTGTATTCTATGTATGGATAAGAAGAAAGAAAAAGTGAAGTGAAATGAAGTTAAGTAAATTTCAGAGATATTTAATAAGAAGAACTTTAGTTGCAATCTTAACAATTTTTTTAGTTATTTCTTTTAATTTTTTTCTATTTAGGATTTTGCCTGGAAATGTGGTAGATATACTATTTAGATCCCACAGATTAACCCCACAGGAGGAAGCAGCTCTTTACAAAGAGTTTGGATTAAATTATCCCATTTGGATACAATACTTAATTTACATTAAAAATACTGTAATGGGTAACTTGGGAATATCTTTTGTTTACCACCAACCTGTCTCTTCTATTCTTTTTCCAGCAATTATAAACAGTTTAATACTTTTGACACCTAGTGTGATTATACAAATTTTGCTTGGAATTTATACAGGTATGCGTGCGGCATGGTATAAATCCACAAAAAAAGAGTATCTGATAACAGTTCCTTCACTCATATTATGGGCTATTCCTTTTTATTGGTTAGCATCTATGCTTATTTTGGTTGCAATACCCTTGAATATACCCATTTATGGAATGTATACTACTGGAATGACATACCCTTCAATCTTTGATAAAATTTTAAATCTCCTTTCCCATCTAATTTTACCAACAATAACTCTTTCTCTTTTGAGTTTTGGTAGTTGGACTATAATTGTTAGGAGTTTAACTATAGATGTTCTTTCAGAAGATTATATAATAACAGCTAAAAGTAAAGGTGCTGATGATAGAAGAGTGTTGAACATTCATGCAAGGCCAAACATAATGCTCCCAACATTAACAATGATCATTTTGGGTCTTGGTGGACTTGTTGGAGGTGCTGTTATTGTTGAAGCTGTATTCAACTGGCCAGGTGTAGGATGGCTAATTTATAATTCAATTACAACTAGAGACTATCCAATATTACAGGGAGCATTTCTAGTTATTGCTGTTGCTATGGTTTTGGCTAATTATATAGCAGATCTTCTTTATGGTTATTTGGATCCAAGGGTGAAGTACCAATGATGAACATATTGTCCTTTTGGAAATATTTCAGAAAGAAAAAAATGGGCGTTATAGGTTTTTCAATAATTTTATTTTTTGTATTAATTGCCATTTTTGCACCATACTTGTCCCCCTATAATCCTTATTTTTCAAATCCTAATTTGATTGACCAGCCACCCAGTATAAATCATCCTTTCGGTACAAATAGTCTGGGGCAAGATGTTTTAAGTCAATGCATATATGGATCACGGATTTCATTAATAGTAGGTTTCACAGCAGCATTTATAAGCATAGTTGTAGGAGTAGTAATAGGTCTTTTCAGTGGTTACTATGGTGGAATTTTAGATGAAGTATTAATGAGAACAACAGACTTTTTCCTAACAATTCCATCTTTAGTCCTTATGATAATTGTTGGTGCAATAGTAGGGCCCAGTCTTATAAATGTTATACTAATAATAGGATTGCTCGGATGGACAGGTACTGCAAGAACTGTACGTTCAATGGTACTTTCTATAAAGGAGTGGCCTTTTATCGAGGCAGAAAAAGTGATTGGTGCCAAAAATTATTATATTATTTTCAGGCATATTATGCCAAATGTTTTACCATTAATTTATTCCATTGGGATTCTTGGTGTTGCTGGTGCCATATTTTCTCAAGCATCATTGGTTTTTCTGGGTGTTGGCGATGTAATGGATCTTAGCTGGGGAAGTATAATGCATAATGCATACGAAACGGGAGAAGTAATAGCAGGGTATTACTGGACAATGCTGTTTCCAGGTTTATTCTTAATTCT
>JAVRLK010000099.1:0-3667 GCA_031961545.1 Thermoplasmatota archaeon
AACAATGAACGCACTTATTGCCTTTGTCCTGTTTGGATTTGAAGGATCCGTTATTGCATAGGTAACAAAGAAATCAGCCCCCTGTCCACCAACAATAAACCTCTTCTGACCGTTCAGTATGAATTTTCCAACACTCTTAATTGCTGTTGTTTTCATCATTCCAAAAAGATCCGATCCGCCTGATGGTTCTGTTATTGCCTCAGCACCGTATAAAGTTCCGGATGTTATTCCTTTCAAATACTTTTCCTTCTGTTCCTTTGTTCCAAACTTGTTTATTGGTTCCCCAACAATCGTTCCCAAAGAATACATACAGCTTAGAGTGAATCCAAGATAACCCATTTCCTCAACGGCTGCCATATCCCCTACCCATGTCATTTCCCTTCCACCATAGATCCTGGGGTATCTTAATCCAAGGAGATTTTCCTTTGCAACAATTTGAATGAAATCTTTTGGGAATTTCATTTCTTCCCTTTCCATTGATCTGATTAAATCTGATGGTATTGATTTCACGGTTCTTCTTGCAAGATATTTTATTTCCCTTTCCTGATCATTCAACAAAAAGTCCTCCATAAACTTTAACATGAAAACTCATCACATAAATCTTTGGTTCATCCAAGAATTTTGAAAAGTTGTAGAAAAAGTTTAATAGTCAATGGTTTTAGAAAAATTATGAAATATTTAAAGTATGGAAATACGGGAACTTTTGTTTCCGCTCTTGCCCTTGGATCCATGACCTTCGGTGAAAAGAACCTCTGGAAACTTGGTGGTGTTAACCAGGAAACAGCGAACAAAATGGTCAAAATTTCCATAGATGCAGGTATAAATTTATTTGATACCGCCGATGTTTATGAAGGGGGAGATTCTGAAATAATACTTGGAAGGGCTCTTAAGGATTACAGAGATCAGGTAATGATCGCAACAAAGGTAAGAGGGAGAACGGGAAATGGTGTTAATGAACTTGGTCTATCAAGACATCACATGACAATAGCATTGAGAAAAAGTCTTGAAAGGCTGGGAACAACATGGGTTGATATTTACCAGTATCACGGCTGGGATGTTGAAGGAAACATAAATGAAATGATAGATACAATGCAAAACTTTGTTGACCAGGGTAAAGTTCTATATCCTGCATTTTCAAACTTTGCAGCATGGCAGATGGCATATATACAGGGTATTGTTGAAGAAAGGGGATACGCCAGGTATGAAAGTGCCCAGATGAACTACAATTTAATAAACAGGGACGTTGAATATGAAGTACTTCCATTTCTCAGGTTCAACAAAATGTCCCTTCTTGTATGGAGCCCTCTGCACGGTGGTCTTTTGTCAGGAAAATACGACAGGAATGAAAAGCCACCAAAGGGTACAAGAATGGGAGACAGAGGATATTTCTTCCCCTACTTCGATGAAGAAAAGGGATGGAACATTGTTGATGAAATTAAGAACATTGCAAAAGAACAGGGTTGTAAACCATCACAGGTTGCCCTTTCCTGGCTTCTTGAAAAGGATGTTATAATCCTTCTTGGTGCGAGAACAGTTGAACAGCTCCAGGAAAATATAGAATCAATCAATGTAAAATTAACAAGGGAACAGATGGAAAGGCTTGATAAAATTTCTAGACCAAGATCCATGTATCCAAACTGGATGATTGAGAGACAAAACCAGGAAAGGGTTCCAAAACAGTGAAACATCTGAAAATAATTAAAATTTTTAAAACATTTTAACGATACTTTTATATAATTATACCTTATTATATACACTAAAGACCCAATTTAATGATTATTTTGTTAAATGGAGAGTGAAAAGATGAATGATCTGAAAAATACAATCGAAAGCAAGGAATATTTAAGCAGGAGAATATTTGAAAAACAGGCCATAGTTTCCATACCCATTTCTATTCTTGGTGAAGAACTAAAAGGAATAATCAAAAATGGTATTCTCTATTTTGATTACGCCAGCAATTCCTATTATTATTCAGTTTTTAAAACGGATCCAAATTATTATGAAATAGTTCAAAAACTAATTCAATTGAAGGGTAAAACGTTTGAGTTGGGATCCACAATATGGCTCCAAATTCCAATAGCATCGAGAATTTATCCAAAACTTGGTGAAAAGCTTCCGGCAAAAAAGTTATTTGAAATTGAAGAATGTGTATTTTATCCATCAGGTATTGTAAAAAATGGAAGAATATACCACTTTATTCAGTATACGGAGAAAGCTGAAAAAGAGTTTACGGAATTATTAATAAAATACATCAATGCATTTAATGAGATCCTGGGGCCGGGTGCATTTGTTCTGGAAGAAATATCTGAAGTTACGGACTTTCTGGAATTTTTGAAAAAATTGGATGTTAGTTTAAATTTAACGGAGGTGATTTTCAGCGCTTCATATCCTGAAGATTTTATCGCTTTGGGTAAAAATCTTTCCATGGATCCTGAAAATGCTGAGTTAATTATTATGGAAAATAAAAAATTAACAACCTTCAATGTAAAGTCATTCCTATCCTATGGTAATGAAATAAGAAACTTTTTGAAGGGACCGGTATCTGAAATGCTGAATAAATTCAATTTTCCCATGTATCTAGAAATTGAATGCAAAAATGGAAAATGTATACTAAAATTTTTATATGAAAGGGAACGTGTAAATGGTCTGTACCAAACTCTATACTGGTTAATAGACAGGGGTATTGATATAATTATTGAAAGAGTCACGCAGATAAATTTGGAGAGTTCCTCTGGGGGAGGGAAATAATATTGAGAATATAAATCCTGAAAAATATGAATTTATCGACAATTGTCGAGAATAAATTTTTATAATTGTCGATATTAAGATCAACCATGCAGGAAATTTTGGTTCCGAAGGCAAGAGAAATAAAAAACAATGAAATAGAGTGTCCCATATTGAAAATGTTTTTCGATGTGACAAACAGGGAAAAGGTCTCTTTGCTTGAATGCAAAAAGTGCAGGAATTTTGTTGGAATAAGAGAAAACCAGATCCTTTGCGCTTATGCATGGATGTAAAAAAATTAAATTTTTAATTTTTTTATTTTAGATATTTCTCCTCAAGATATTTTATCAGGTATTCTGGATTGTATGTTTCTCCAAAACTTCTATTTAAAAGATCCTTTGGAGCATATATTGATCCATACCTGTGTATTTTTTCACGCAGAATTTCTTTTATTCCCCTTATGTTATTTTTTCCCAGATAATCACTGAATTCGGGTATTTTGTATTTTATCATTGCCGATATAACATTTCCAAGTGTATATGTTGGAAAATAGCCAAAGGATCCATTGGCCCAGTGAATGTCCTGAAGAACTCCCTCAGAAACATTTTTAGGTCTTACACCAAGATATTTTTCCATAAAATCGTCCCAGATTTCTGGCAGATCCTTTACCTGTATCTTACCTTCCAGAAGAAGTTTTTCTATTTCATACCTTAAAACTATGTGAAAATTGTATGTAACTTCATCAGCATCAACCCTGATCAAACTTGGATAAACTGTGTTGAAATAGGTGTAAATATCATCAACACTGTATTTTCTTGCAGATCTGACATTTTCAACTATGTGTGGATACATCATTTCAACAAAAGGCCTTCCCCTTCCAAGTATATTTTCGAAAAACCTTGATTGTGATTCATGCATGCCAAGGGATGGTGCACCCTTAACA
>JAVRLK010000100.1:0-3714 GCA_031961545.1 Thermoplasmatota archaeon
GCAACTTTGACCTTATTTCCCTTGAATCATCATACCTGAAAATTATTTCCGCCTCACCAGGACCATCAAATCTCATTCCCACACCATCGTAAATATCACCGAATGCATGCCTTGCAACAACTATGGGCTTTTTCCAGAATCTTACAGCAGGGACTATGTTGTTTAGAATTATTGGTGCCCTGAACAGTGTTCCATCCAAAATCTTCCTTATTGTTGCATTAGGACTTGGCCATTCCTTCTTTAAATTATACTCCTTTACCCTTTCAGCGTTGGGTGTTATTGTTGCACACTTTATCCCAACACCCCACCTTTTTATTGCCTCAGCAGCCTGGATTGTTACCTGATCGTTCGTTTCATCCCTGTGTTTTACATGAAGATCATAGTACTCTGTTTTAAGATCAATGTATGGTAATAAAAGTTCATCCTTCACCCATTTCCACATGACCCTGGTCATTTCATCTCCATCAAGCTCTACAACAGGCTTTTCCATCTCAATCTTATTTTTTGATGCCATGATAAAGGGAATTGAAAATGCATTATTTAAATATATTTTTGATTATGAGAAATACCCATTCCGGACATGGAATGGGATCCGAGGTTACTGTACTTGTCTGAAATGCGGTTACAGAATGCCAAAGCATGGATATTAATGCGAAAATGTGGTGCTGTGATGGTCAGAGAAGGATCATACCATTATGAGCTTTTTCTTGAAAAGAAGAAAAATCTATAATGTTAGAATTTTATCTGTTGGAACAGGATCAATATTTGATACCCTTGGAAAATATTTTGATCTTATGATACTTGATGAAAATATTCCTTCCCAGGTTTCAGATTTCACCCTGTAAAGTTTTATGTATTCATTAAGATCCTTTGCAAATGAATAGTAAAATAGACTTACATTTCCTGTTAACTTTTCAACACTCAGTAGGAAAATATTACTGGCTTTTTCTATTATTTCCCTTTTCTTTGAAATCTCTATCGCTTTATTAATTTTATCAACTATGTTACCTTCAAGGGACATCAAAAATTCAAGAAAGAATTCTGTATCTGTGTGCTTTTCTTTATTTTTCTCATTTAGCATTTCCGCCAAAATATCTTTGTTGAATGATCCATTGTGGGCAAGAAAAACAATGTAATTTCTATCATTTCTTACATGAGGATGTGAATGGAAAACACCCTTCGGTTCATTTTCACTGGCCTTCCTTGCATGCATGATTAAAATTCCATTCTTTGGAATGCTTACAATATTTGATTTGAATATCGGTTCCATAAATCTTTCATGTATCAATGTGTTTTTATTGTAAAAAACAAATCCCCATCCATCATCATGTGAAAACCATGAAGACTGCATTTCCCTCCTTATGGGATCATCCCTTGCTACCTCCTGCAATGAAAGAAACAAATTTTCATAATCTCCTGAAAAATCACCCTTTATAATGAACATCCTGCACATAATTCAGTAATGTAGAACATTTACTTAACCTTATCCAAAAAAGAGGAAAGGCAAGAGGAGTGGTGGTGAAAATGCTTGATTCCTTTCCTCCAAAAATAAATTAAAAGACAGATTTATAGGTTTTTTGGTACAATTTTTGATTTTAGAGCAACATGGTACATCCATTTTTACAGAGGCAAAATGCCTGACAAAAATTGACACCTTATAAGGTGTGAATATAAGAAAGCATAAGTATGATATGAGAAAAAACTTAAAAATTTAAAATAAAAGTTTATTTATCAGAAAAAATTAAAAATTGTTGGTAAAAAGATAGAAAATTTATTTTTTCTCTTCAGGTTTCCATTCTTTTGGTCTTTTTGACTTTGGTTTTCTCATTCTTAATCCTACAAATGCTCCTATTATCACTACTATTATTACAATTCCAATTATTATAAATAAAATATAGTTTGTGGGTGCCTGTGCTTTTATTAGTATTGTAGCAGTTGTACCACTAACAGATGTAGTACCTGTTAAGTTAGTACCCTGATATCCGGATGGAAGATGTATTCTATATGAATATGTTCCATTAGGTTCGTAAAATGTTATTGTGTTTGTTGTTGAATTCAATGTTGAGTTAACGTATTCTCCATTAAATGTTGTCCCTGTAAGTGTAACTGACCATTCAGTTCCATTTGGTATTCCATTCTGCGTTATTGTTATTGGATATGATATTAATGTCCATGTTATTTTTATACTAATTGTATTGCCAGAAATAATTACACTTCCAGAATAATTGCTAGCCTTATATCCAGATATGCCTTGGATCGTGTATGAATATGTTCCATTTGGAACGTTAAATGTTATTGTATTTGATGATGAACTTAATGTTTTATTTATTGATTCACCGTTAAATGCGTTTCCATTCAACATAACCGTCCATGTTGTTCCAGAAGATAATCCGTTCTCAGTAAATGTTACATTGTAAGTTAAGACTGTGAATGTTACCAGAGTAATCACATTTTTACCATTGACCAGGATTGTTCCACTAGCAGGGCTAATAGAATAACCATTAATTGATGTAATTGTAAAAGTATATGTTCCATTTGGCTCCTGAAACATTATTGTTGTAGAATTTGTGGATTTTGTTGTCCCATTTAATGTTACTGACCAAGTTGTTCCAGATGGAAGGCCATTCTCAACAAACGTCACATTATAAGTTAGCATCCTAAATGTTATTGATTCTGTAATATTTCCGCCATTAACAATGAAAACGCCTGGATACTGTACTGGTGCATAAATTTTGTTAATTGTTGCTATAGAGTATGAATACGATCCATTCGGTTCGTAAAATGTTATTGATGTACCCGTAGATGAGAATGACTGTCCATTGCTTAAATTCACATACCATGTTGTACCTGATGGTAAACCACTTTCTGTAAATGTTACCGTGTAAGTAACAATTGAGAATGTTATAGATACCTGAACATTCGTTCCTTTCACAATGAACGTTCCGGATGATGGAGTTGGCATATATGTTTTGTCTATAGTAGAAATTGAATAATAATATGTTCCATTGGGTAATGAAAATATTATTGTTGAATTTGTTGAAAAAGAGTTAATTACGTTACTAATGTTTACGTACCATTTTGTACCAGCTGGTAATCCATTTTCAATGAATTCTACATTATACTTTACAATATAAAAAGTTATGAATATTGTTAAATTGGTTCCATTAACTATGAACTCTCCCACAGATGGTATTGGTTCAAACCCTTTATTATTTGTTGCAACTGTATAATTATATGTCCCATTTGAAAGGTAAAATATTATTGTTGAACTATTTGAAGAGAATTTCTGGGCATTACTTAAATTTACATACCAAATTGTTCCTGTTGGTAATCCACTTTCAACAAACTTAACCTGATATTTTTTTACATTAGATATTACACTGACATTGTAAATTTCCATAGGAGTTAGATTTAAATAAAACTTTTTTGAAAAAGTTTCATTAGATATTTCCAGTAAATAATAACCTGGTTTCAAAAATATCCTGAAATGCCCCTCATAAACATTGATTGTAGCATTATTTATTTTAACTACAGGATTGTTTATTGATGTAAAGCCATTTATTGTGGCAGAAAGGTTTTCCATACTAAAGTTTTTGTAAACAAGTATACCTTCACCATATGTGGAAATGTATAAAGATTTGTTTGCAAACTCTGCAAATGTAACGAAGCCGGATGCAAGATTATAGCTAATGTCATGCCAACTATATCCAAAAT
>JAVRLK010000101.1:0-3688 GCA_031961545.1 Thermoplasmatota archaeon
CTATTGTTGATGAATATGATGCATTAACAGTTGTTCCATCACCAAAGTTGAATGTAACATTATTTGGTGTTCCACCGGAGACAAAGGCTATGAAGGATATGCTCTGTCCCGCATTACTTGTAACAGTGCTTTGAGAAAGCTTTATGGATAAACTGGGAGGAGTGGGTGTTGATGTTTTTGTTGATAGCATCACTGCAACAGCAGCAACCACTACAATAATCACAACAACCACAGCTATTATTGCTGTTGTTTTTTTAGTCACCATGTTTTTTCCTCCTAAAATGATTCATGAGAAAACTAATTATTAAACCTTTTGAAAAAATTTTTTTTAAAACTGTATTTTTTTGAACTTTATTCTTAACAATTATTCATGTTTTGAAAACAATTGAAATAGTTGAAAAATGTGCATTAATCTCAATAATAAAAAAATGGGATTAGGAATGATAAAAAATTTTATCATGATCTTTGAATTATCTTTCTTATGAATTTATTAAAGTTAACAAAATTTCCTCTTTAACTAACTTCAATAGGGCCTGTCTTGTTTGCCTGGTCCATTGGAAAATTTAATGATTTTTTAATTTTCATTCTTCTTTTATTTTTTGTGATTTTCTTCCAGATGGGTATGAACCTTTCCATGGATGTGAGTGATTACAAATATGGTAGGGATGTGAAATTCCAGGATTCATATTTTCCCATAGGGCCCTATTCAATAAAGGTGGAAAAAATTAGCCCAGATAAGGTTTTCTTAATTTCAATGATTTCATTCCTTATATCCATTTCCCTTGGATTTGTTGTCCTATTTTTAACAAAAAGATTCATACTTTTAATTTACGGTGCCTTTGCTCTATTCTTTTCCTACTCATACCTTTTCCCTCCATTCGAGTTTTACAAAAAGGGTGTTGGTGAAATTTCAACATTCTTTAATTTCGGTCCCGGTATATTCCTTGGATCATATGTTCTACAGGGTGGTGTTCCAGGCATTTCTGAAATATTAATATCCATTTCCTTGGGGCTTGTTATTGTTGCAATATTACATGGGAACAACTGGAGGGATATGGATGATGACCTTAAGGCAGGTGTTAGAACTGTGGCAAATATACTTGGTGAGAAGGGATCCATGTTCTATTATCTTTCACTCATCTGGCTCTCCTATCCCCTCCTTGTTCTTGCTGTCTACTTCAATCCAAAATTCTTCCCCATACTCGGATCATTCCTTACAATTCCCAGGGCGGTTAAACTCACAAAGATTGCATTGAACAATAAAAACTGGAACAGAAATTTGCTTGATGTTTTAACAGCAAATTTCACAGCACTCCACATGTACTTTTCAGTTGGTTTAATGCTGATTTATATAATTTTACAGCATTTTTTATAAATTTTTGAAATTCTCTTCATGTATGTATTTTTTACCCCTTAGTGCGGAGAAAAGCGCACCTATGAGCGTTAATATTACCGCGATGATCAATGATTCCCTGAGACCCAGCATGAAGGAATTCCCAATTATATTAGGTATGAATGTGTTCGATTCAATTATTTTTCTTGTTGATTCTGGGAGTGAATTGAGAATGTTTGGTGGTAAAGACGATATGGGATTTACTCCCATGAATGCTGCGAAAAGTATTCCTGATGGTGAAATCTGTGAAATCATGCTTGCAAAGGTTTGAGAAAATCCAAGACTTATTGCCTCATGGTAAAGGATTGGAGGGAGATCCTGTGAGAATACTGTTATTGCGATAGAAAAGAACAGTGCCTGGCTGATCGTTGCACCAATGTTGTTCAATGTTGTTCTCATTCCACTTCCCACACCCCTGTATTCGGGTGGTAAAGAATTCATTATTGCTGTTGTGTTGGGTGATGCAAAAAGACCGCTTCCGACACCATTCATAAAAAGAATCAGTTCAAATTCCCATAAATTGAAGTTGTATGGTAATAATGTTAAAAGATAAAGTGATATGGCGATAATTATCATACCAAGTGTTGCAAAGAGCCTTGCTCCATACTTATCGGTTAACATTCCACCTATCGGCCCCAGGGCAACAAATCCAACCATCATGGGTATCATATATATACCTGCCCATAATGGTGTCTGCTCATAGCTGAAACCGTGCAATGGTAGGTAGATACCCTGCAACCATATAACAACAAGAAACATTACAGCCCCCCTGCCAAGTGAATTCAAAAATCCAGCTATGTTACCATATGCAAATGCCCTCACCTTGAAAAGGTTAAGGTTGAACAGTGGAAACTTCACCTTCCTTTCAATGTAAACAAAAAGTGCAAGGAAAATAACACCAAAAATAAACATGAGGATAACCATGGGATTATCCCATCCCATGCTTGAATTTCCATAGGGTACAAGGCTGTACGTGAAACCCAAACTTATGAGGATCAGACCACCCGCAAGGAAAATGTTCCCTTTATAATCTATGGGAACATTTACTTTCTTTGAAATTTCTTTTAATTTAAATATTGACCATAAACTGCCCGCAACAGCAAATGGAACGTTAACAATGAAAACAAGGTGCCAGTCATAACCAGCAAGCAAACCACCAACTATGAGACCAATCAAATTTCCAGAAATAAATGAAATCTGATTTATGCCAAGTGCCTTTCCCCTTTCGTTTGGTGGAAATGCATCCGTTAACATGGCAGTGCTGTTTGTCATCAGGAATCCTCCACCAACAGCCTGTACCATTCTTAATAAAATCAAAAGGTATGCTCCTGTATTGCCTGACCCACTTGGTATTATTGATAGAAGAACTGATGCAACGGTGAAAATTATGAATCCTGTTGTGTAAAGCCTTGTTCTTCCATACATGTCAGATAATCTTCCAAACGTTACAAGCAATGATGCAAGGACAACACTGTAGCCCATCAAAACCCAGAGAAGGATTGTGAATTCACCCGGTGCTGTTGGATCTATTCCAAGACCCCTGAATATTGCAGGTAAAGAGATCATTATGATTGTCATGTTTATTGAGGACATGAGACCGCCAAGAGTTGTGTTTGTAAGCACTGTCCACTTGTATTCCATAGGCATCGTGAATTCTTTTACTTATAAAATATTTATCATTAAAATTTATTCTTCTCCCTTAGCAATGATGTATAAACACCGATCAAGCTCAAAATACCAGAAATAAGCATAACAAATTTAAAACCAGTAATGAAATCCTGGTAGTATATTGTGTTGACTGATATCTGTATCCCTGAAAACATCTCAAGTATCATTGTTCTTGGCATTGCTGATGCAAGTATGGAACTGGAAAGTGCAATGCTTATCAGCTGACCTGTGAATCTCATTGTTCCCAGTGTTCCGGATGCAAGGCCGAATTTATCCGGTGTGACCGATCCCATGACAGAATTTGTGTTTGGTGCGGAGAATAGACCGAAGCCTATACCTATAACAGCCAGAGGAATAACAATATGCAAGGGTGATGTTATTTTTATGAAATATAAGGAAAGAAAGGATAGACCGATCAGAAACATGCCAATGGCTGCAATTTCCCTTGATCCGTATTTATCAGACAATTTTCCACTTATTGGTGAGAATATTACCATCAGTATGGGCTCTGAAATCAATAACATACCTGAGAAAAATGCACTGTAATGCAAAATCAATTGGAGATAAATTGAAAATATAAAAACTATGGAGAATGTGCTAACATAATTAAGGAATGCTGTAATGTTA
>JAVRLK010000102.1:0-3593 GCA_031961545.1 Thermoplasmatota archaeon
ATGTGTTGAAAAATTTTTTTATCTGTAATATTTTTTCCTAAAAGAATGATAATA
This sequence comes from Thermoplasmatota archaeon, assembly GCA_031961545.1. Lineage (GTDB taxonomy): Archaea > Thermoplasmatota > Thermoplasmata > Thermoplasmatales > ARK-15 > JAVRLH01. Next base: position 55 of record JAVRLK010000102.1, read on the forward strand.
CTTTTAACAGGCATGCCTGGTGCTGGAAAAGAGGAATTCCTGAAGGTTGCGGAAGAGATGGGTATATACATTATTAGGATGGGTGATGTCGTTAGGGATTATGTTAGATCTTTAAATCTCCCACTCGATGATAACAATGTTGGAAGAATAGCTAACAGTGAAAGGGAGAAGAATGGTATGGATATATGGGCAAAAAGAACGGTTGAAAGATTAGGAAAGGGTGATTATATAATTGATGGTGTAAGGAACTGGGAAGAGGTGGAATTTTTTAAAAAATACCTTGGTGAAAATTTGAAGATTGTTGCAATTCTTTCATCACCAGATACAAGGTTCAAAAGGCTTTTAAAGAGGGGTAGAATGGATGATCCAAAAACAGTTGAAGAATTCTTGAAAAGGGATAACAGGGAAATGGGATGGGGTCTTGCAAAGGTGATAGCAAATGCTGATTTTTTTATTGTTAACGAATCCTCAATAGAAGATTTCAGAAAAAATGTGAGGGATTTACTCAATAGGCTTAAAGACTGAACACCCCTTCTGATGGTATATCTTGATGAAATTTTCTTCAACAACTCCAATTTTAAGATTGGGTAAGGTAAAAATGGGTATGGATCCATAAATCCATTTAACGTTTTCATCCATATTTCCTCTTTCTCCCGTGTTTTCATATAGATAATATTTTCCATTCAGTATCCATTTCTCTTTGAACTGGAACTCAAGCCTTCTTTTCTCAGTTATTACAATACCTTGATTATCCCTTAAATCTTCAATTTTTTTAATCCACCATGGAAAATTATCAACAACCTTCAATTTTTTATCGTATATTAGAATGGCATCACAGTATGGGCAAACATGGATCATTTCACCAGGATATATTGTCTGTGATGCAAGACAGACAGGGCATTTCATTTTAACGCCTCTATTACCTTTATTGCATCCATCGTTTCCTTAACATCATGCACCCTTAAAATCCTTGCTCCATTCATAACTGAAAATATGGCAGCAGCGATAGATCCAATTAGCCTTTCCTCCACATCCCTGTTTAAAATTTTACCTATGAAACTTTTCCTTGATAAACCAATAAGAATTGGATAACCTAAAGATTTAAAGGATTGAAGGTTCCTTATTATTGTTATGTTATGATCAAAATTTTTACCGAACCCTATACCTGGATCTATTACTATCTGATCCTTTTTAATACCCTTCGAAATCAATTCATTTGTCCTTGTTCTGAAGAATTTTAATAATTCTGATAGAACATCATTGTACTGTGGATTTTCCTGCATATTTTCCGGATCTCCCTTCATGTGCATCAAAACAACACCAGCACCGTAATCTTTTACAACATTCACCATCCTTTCATCCCTTAATCCATAAATATCGTTCACAATGGAAAATCCCTTTTTCAATGCAAGTTCCGCCACCTCCGCCTTGTATGTATCAATTGAAAATGGAACTGAATAGGATGAAATATCATCGATTATTATTGATAACCTTTCAATCTCTTCCTCCGCATCAATCCTCTTTGATCCAGGTCTTGAGCTTTCAGCACCAACATCTATTATATCTGCACCTTCATCTATCATTTCATTTATTCTCCTTATAGCATCATCCCTTTTTGTATACCTTCCACCATCATAAAATGAATCTGGTGTGAGGTTAAGAATACCCATAATTTTGGTATTTTTAATTTCCATTGCATCATTCCTTAATTTCCATACATAGTATGAACTCTCAAAGTTTGTTATCGCCTGATCTATTTCTTCCGCTATTTCCCTTCCATTGAAGGGCTGTACGCTCATTTTGTTCGATAAAAACTTGAACTGCTTCTTTGTCCCGAAAAGCAAGGCATGGGTTTTTTCAGCCTTCAATGAAACAACGTTCCAGGATAAAGCACATTCCATGCCCAAACTTAAGGCTTCCTGCTTCAATATTATGGCATCCTTTATTGGTATGTCCTCAAGTTTTATTATAAAAAATTGTGATTTGGGTGCCATTATTTCCTGTCCTTCCTTTGCTACACCAATCCTTTTCATTTCGTCCAGAATCCTTTCCTCGCTCAATATTTTCACATGTGCATTGAAATCTGCCATAGCGCCGGGGGGGAGATTTGAACTCCCGCTCCCCTTTCGGAGAACAGGCTCTCCAGGCCTGCGCCTTGGCCAGCTCGGCAACCCCGGCTGAGGAATAGAATGTTAAGTTATCTAAAATATTTTTCTATTCCTCCTGTGTGACATTCGTATATACATTGTTTGAAAAACTGATCCTTTGATGTCTTACTATTGACCATACAAAATTTTAAATTGAATTAATCAAGGATTGTAAAAAAAATTAGTATTCTAAAAGATTAATTTTTCATTTTCAAATTTTTTTATATTGACGCCTTAATTATTAAAATTTGGTATTTAATGAGTAATTTTTAAATATAGTTATAACCATAACTTCAACTCGAGGACCCCAGCCCGGAGGTATATATAATGAAAGCTGATACAAAGGTAACACTGAGGATAAGTCAGGTGGAACTTGATGCAATAGATGATTTTCTTGTAAGGCATCCGGAGTACAAAACAAGGTCGGATTTCATAAGGTACGCTGTTATGAACACCATACAGCAGATGGAAAAAGAACAGTTTGGTACAGAAACTGTTCATGTAAGGCTGAATAAAATGGTTTTGAACATTCTCTCTGACATGGTGGACCTTGGACTTTTCCTCGACCTTGACAATGCAGTGAACTATTTCCTCAATAGATCCATTCAATCAAGCAGATTCAATGAGGAAATTTCAACCATGGTACAGGGATATTCAAATGCAACAAAGTTGCTTGATAACTTTAGAGAGGAAATGCTGGGCAGGGGAAAGAATGAAATAAAGAAAAAGGGTGACATACATGATAGATGATTATAAACAACAGATTTTTGAGGATATGTTCAGGGATTTTCTTGATCCTCTCACTGTACCAATAATTGGATTCGGTGGTGCGGGTGGAAATGTTCTTGAAAAGGTGAGGGAAAAACTGGATAAGGATCAGTATTTACAATCATCAAATGTAAAAACGATTCATTTTTCAACCAAGAGCAAAGATTCAAGAAGACTCAACGTGAATTTCCAGTTCCAGATATCTTCACCTATTCTAGGTGAACATGATGATACTGAAGGTTTCGTTGAAGTGGGAGAAAAAATACTTGAAGAAACACTTGATAATCTTTCTGCAATAAAGCCTGATCTTTTAAAGGATTTTAAAAACGCTGAGGCTATAATTCTTGTTGCAGGTCTTGGCGGTGGCATGGGAACAGGTGGAATCATTGAAATGCTAACATACCTGAACCATCATGCACCCTGGGTACCTGTTTTTGTTATACTGATAAAGCCATTCCACTTTGAAAAAAGGAGCATAGGTGTGAGGGATTACATTGAAAAAATACTGAAAGTTTCACATACCGCTCCAATAGTTATATCAAACCAGGAATTTTTCAAAAATGCAATGAAGGATGAAAAATTCAGGGATCTCCTTGATAGAATAAATGAAGAGGCAGCGAATAA
>JAVRLK010000103.1:0-3590 GCA_031961545.1 Thermoplasmatota archaeon
GTAATAAGAAACCCATTGGTTGCACTTCATGAAACAACATTCTTCACGGTTGATAATTTGAATTTGATCCCTCCTCCACCAAAAGTACAGATTACAAATGAGCCACCAAGTGGAGCTTGGAGTGTTGGTGATACAGTTCAGGTCTCAGTGTATGCACCGAATAATCCTAACTCACGTAGTCCAATAACTCATATTCAGGTTTGGGTATATTTGAACACAGGAGGGATGCCACCTGCTGGTTCTGGAGCATGGATCATAGATGGGCAGAATTTCAATGTTGTGAACAACAATGCAACATTTTCATTTGTGATACCTTCGCATTCTTCAGATATAACAATTCAGGTCAGATCATTTGACAGCCAGAACAGATCTTCACAGCCAGTATCGATAACAATAGTTCACCAGGATATCTACCCAACAAAATCAGAGGCGGATTCTGTAGGAATAATGAAAAATCTTGCAATAGTGGGCCTTGTTGTTGCTGGGTTGCTTGGATCATTCTTGATTTTCAGATTTGGACCAGGGAGAACAACTGACAAGGTCATAATCATAGCAGGATTTCTATTGTTCCTGTTTATAATAGGCTATTACATAGTTGCAGTGTATTACGGTATTACAGTTATAACATCAACAGGGTGGGGTTGATGAAGCTTAAAAAGATCAATCCCACACCCCTTGGCGTTGCAAAAGTGGCGTCATCAGAAATTTCAAAAAAATTAGATGAAAGTAAAACTCTGGATAAGCTTTCTAATGAAAACATTATAAAACATTCAAAATCTTTGTTACAGGAACTGAAAGGGCTGAAGAAAGCAAAACCCAGGAAAGTCAAGAAAATTAACAAAGTTAAGAAGGGGAAAGCATGGCAGAAACGGTAAACATTTTCCCTAAACTTTCCTCGATTGCTACTATTCCTTTATTGATTGTTTCATTGATATTTGAATTGTTTTTGCTAGTAGATGGTTCATTCTTCTTCGGTAATCTCTGGAGTGAATACCAACCAATTCTCACAATATATCTTGTTATATCGGGGGGTCTCATGGCTTTTGCATATAGTGCAGGAAAATCTTTAATGTCTTTAACCTTTTTTGATGCTTTAATATTTTTTGTTCCAGCATTTTTGATTACTGCAACTCTTGTTGGACAGATAGCACCAGCATACAATTCAAGTTACACGGTAAATTATATAATAATTCAGATCATATTTCAAATATTTGTTGTGTCAATAACAGAAGAACTAATGTTCAGAGGAATTCTTATTAAATACATTGGTGTGATACCCCAGGCATTGTTGTTCAGTGTGTTTCACCTTGTTGCCTATTCTACAATCTATGGCTTAAATATTGGTGCATTCATTTCAGCTTTTATTATGGGAATTTTGCTTGGATACATTGTTTATTTCATGTCAAAAAACGGGATGCAGAGCCAATCTTTGGCGATAGTCTGGGGCATTCATGCAGGTTGGAATGTTGCTGTTGCAACTGGAATATTTAGTTTGGTAGGGGTGATTTAAAAATGGCACAATCAACAGCAATGGTTGTGTTGGGTGGATTTATTATCCTGTGGTTGATTTTTGTCGGGATAATAGATGGAATTACTGGAAGTATCGGATTTCTAGGTTATCACGTAGTGATAGGAGGTACATTTGGAACTTTGGTAAGTATTTCTACCACTTACGCAGCATACATTCTAGCCTTTGCAGGAACTTTCATTTTCAGCGGTGTAACTTCCACAAAGTTTTTCCTGTTCTTCCTGGTAGTATTTGAGTTCCTAGCATTTGCATTCAGCATGGGGTGGCTGTGATGAATCCTATTCAGCGTTTTGGTTTCTATTTAATTGCAATAACAAGCATTTTACTCTTGCTTTATCGTATTGATTTACATTATCAGGCACTCTTTCCGCAAATTCTTACACAATACCTTGAAGCATTTGCAATTACATTTTCACTTGTCCTAGCAATTGCACTGACACTCGTTATCAGTCCAATCGTACGCAACAGCTTGATTTTGTTGATAATTTTCATAGTGTTTTTCGTGCTGATATTAATGTTTGCGGGGGTGATAATGCCATGGTAGAATATACTGAAGAATACAAAAGATCAATGAACGAAGAATATGCAAGAATAAAGGCAAAAATCAAACAACTAAAAAAGGAACTTGATGAATTGGAGAGAATGAAACATCATTTGAAGGAAGAAATGAGGAGGTATAAGAAATATAAAAAGCATCGTGACAGGCTTGAAATGTTAAAAGTATAAGGGAGGTGAGAAAAAATGACAAGGAAAGAAAAATACTGGATCCAGAAAGCAGTAAATCCAAGGCACAAGGGATCATTGAGAAAGTGGGCAGAGAAGCACAATTTTATAAACGAAGACGGAACAATAGATCTCAGGGAAGCGTATGCTTATGCCAAAAAGCATGATCTTACGCATAGAATGAGACAGATAAACCTAGCAAAAAATCTCAGAAAGTTCGATGAGCACAAACATCATAAACACCATAAAAGGCATCATGAAAGATAGGAGGAAAAGCATGGAGATAATTAGGCACAGAAAAGATAGGACAAAGTATTTGGTGTTCAGGTACAACAAAAAGTATACAATGATAGTTAGAGAAGTCTATGATTTCAATACCAGGAAAAAAAGGTTCCTTGTACAATTTTATTCAAAAATCCCAGAGAGGCACATCAAGGTAACAGAGATCTATGGGCTGTACGATTCTTTCAGGGAAATTCGGGAAGGGCTGGAAGGAAAATATATGCCTGATCCTTGGCAGGGTGAAAGGGCATATGTTTTACGTGAATTATCCTGAGGAATGGTACTATGCAATCAAGCACAACAACTATAAGCAATTGAAAAAATCAATGAGAGAATACTATGGCACATTTCCCATACCAAAGACAATAACAAGGGTAAAGTTTGACTGGGAGCAGTATTATGTAACTTCAGCAATAAAGCATAACGCGGTCATAAAAACATACATAAAACCTTTACAATTTTTTGAATTTGAGACAACGAAAGGGCTGGATCTAAAATGGTGGCTGGATATAAATGCGCTTGTGGAAAAATTAGATCAATTGAAAAAAGGTGTAATGCTAGATACACCAGTTGTGGGCTGGGATGTTGTCAAAAATAAAAATGTAAGTCATGAGGGAAGGCATAGGTGTCTTGCTTACGATATTGCTGGAGTAAGGAAATTGGCAATCCTAGTTGTGTTCTGGCACCGCGGTCTTTATGGAAATGTAAAAAATGTGGATGGCAGAATTTTGAGAAGGTTCAAACCGTTTGAAATTTACCGCAGAGGGTTTTGAAAATGATTGGCAAGGTTGTGAGAGTTCAGAAAATCAACGGCAAGACAATAAAGTTCATAGAAAAGGTTAAGGTATGGAATGAGCTATGAGAAAGCGCATAAGATTGCAAACAAATTTGAGCACAATGTTTTGAGAAGGTTAAAAAAGTCTAAATAATATGCAATTTTAACTATTTAAAACTTTCTTGAAAATGGTAAATTAATAGAAAATTTTTTATAACTTTTCTACATTAATATTATATGTATGAAGATAAAGAGTGTTTTTAAAAAAGCCGAAAGGCTGAA
>JAVRLK010000104.1:0-3565 GCA_031961545.1 Thermoplasmatota archaeon
GCTTTTTTCAAGGTGCAATAAAATTATGAAAATAAAGAGGATCTATGCACTAGTGTTCGCGTTATTATTGCTTTTGCCCGTACTGGTGTCTGCAACAGTGGTTATCAGCTACACCTATCCTACTACTACAAGTGCTAACACACCTTACATCTATCTAGCACAGGGACCAAATTATAATACAGCTAACGCATTGGGATTGTTTACTGCAACCAACACATCAAATGGAATTACATCAGGTACATCAATTACCATTGATACTGTTGCTGGAGCAGGCACAGTGTATCTGCTGAACGTACTGACAATTTATAATAATACTCCAAGCACAGTTAAGGGCCCAGTATACGTCTGGATAAACATTACTTCAAATAATGCTGGCTTTACACTGTACTATTCAACTAGCCCATTAACTTATACTGGTGGTCAAAGTCCAAGTGGAACAGGCATTACCGGAACCGGATCTTCTAGTCCTATTCAACTTTCAACACACGGAACTGCTCTATATATCGGATTCGTGCTTAGCGGCACTCCATCAGGCACATCAGGTTCAATCACAATACAGTACAAGTATGGAACTTGAATCTCTCTATGAAACTTTTTATAAGATTTTTTGTAATTTCATTAATTCTTTTTATACTAATATTTCAAATCCCTTTAGGTAGTTCTGATACAGTTATTAATTATTCCTACAATACATCCACAAGTGCCAATCTTCCAAAAATCGTATATAACAACTCTACTATAACATATGTGAAAATCACAATTTACAATAATCAGGCAGTCAAGACAGTAAATAATTTTCAAATGCTTGTTAAGGTTAACTGGGCTGAATTTAAAGAATATTTAAATGCTAACTGTTCAAATGTTAGATTCTATAACACTACTTCTGCAATAGGAAAAAGATCTGGATATGGAGTTCTTCCAGCTTGGATCGAAACTAATGATAGTAATAACTCCCCCTCTTCTAATGTATGGATAAATCTAGAAGGAACTACAGTACCGGCGAATGGTAATACAAGCATTTATATGGCATTTTTACCCAAAACTGTTTCTTGGAATTCATATCTAGGTTTAAATCCTTATTTGTCAAAAAAATACGGACAATATGATAATGGCGCTAAAGTATTCACGTTCTATGATAATGGTACTAACTTGATGCCATTAAGTAACACAGGAACAAAAGGATCAAAACCAGCTTTAACTAATTCTGCTCCATCACCTTTTAATTATGCTATTAATGGCTCTGTAAACGGTGGTAACTCCAACGCCGGCACGTGGACAACAAATGGAATAAATAATGTATCTTCACCTTCATTTAATTTGCCATCTTCATATATAGTTCAAATGTATGTTTACCTATCTGGGTCATCTGCTTTAACTGATTTACTAACAAATGTTCAAAGTATAACAAGTGGACATTTTTATGTCTTCAGATTTGATACAAGAAATAATAATGGTTATAATAACGGCATTGGTTATTATCCTAAAAATGGGGGTGCAACAAGTTTCTTAAACTTGTCCAATAACAAATCTGCAACTAAAAGATGGTACATGATGACTGTCGTTGACAATAGAGACATACTTTCTCTCTATCAAAATCAATATTATAGTTCTGACAATTTTACTATAGATAGTTATGGAAAACTGTTAGCTAAAACTAAGGGTGTTGGTTATACCGGAGGAGGAATAGCTGTCACCACCGATGGGGCATCATCTACCGAATATTGGACATTAATCATAGTAAGAAATTTACCTCCAAATGGAGTCTCACCTTTGTATATGTTCCAATGTTCCATATCACATAGTCTATGGAAATCAAAATTAAATCAGTATAAAGATCAGGCTTATATGAACATAACAAGCATATGGAGTTCAGGAATCACTTGTGATGATAACGGTAACGTATTTTGGACCGATACGTTTGGCAATGTTTTGGTTGAATGGGTAAATTTAAATTATGCAATTTCTGACCTAGGTTCTCCTTACTCCAGTGGTTTTTGTTATGCTGGTCCAATCACAAGCATTGCTGCCATAAATTTGACTAATTCAAACATCAATATGGCCTATGTTGTCGTGTTAACATATTATGGTTATGCATTTGCTTATGACTTAATTAATCATGACTGGTTTAACGCAACTTCTAAATGGGATTTACCTTTGCAAAATTATCCCTATCCCTGGACCTCAGTTACAGCAAATTTAGAAGCTGAAGCTTATGATTACAATTATGGATACAATTATAATGAGGGGTTTATCTTTACAGACCTTTATGGTAATGAATATCAATATAATCCCTATAATGGATCTGATTCGTACTGGGTTTATACTAATTATAATTCTGCTAATTCTTTTAATATAATATCCACTTGCGCATATTATCCTGGCTACGATTATTACAATTATACTTATGGGATAAGTTACAACGGCAATGTTTATGTTGATGAATCTAAAGGGTGGGTTTTGTATGATTCTACCGGTATTAATGGATTAATTGGTATCACTACAGATAATAATGGAAATTTATATCTTTTACAAATAAATAATGATACTCCTCTTTATGTTTCAAGCAATGGTGCAGGATCCACATCAGGTAATTTTAGTGCCTACGGTTATAATGTTTTTTCACAGGGTACCGATGCAGGACTGGGATACGATCAAAATGATGATATTTTCTGGGCATTACAAACAAACGGTACAATAGCTAGCTCCTCCAACCCTAATAATGGTTGGGTTTATACCAATAATTTACTATCGCCCTTTATTTATAATATTAATATGTTATCTTTAAATTCCTCATACTCTTCAGATTTCATGGCTTATGCATATTATGTTACGCCAACAACTAATAATTCCTATTCAAATATGTTGAATTTCACACTATATTTCAATGGTTCGGATAATAAAATGAATCTGGAATATTATTATCAGCCTGGATCTTCGAAAAATCCTGCAAATCCTGCTTTATTAACTAATTCACGGGGCCTTATAATAAATGTAACATTGATGCCAAACACATCATACAATTCGTATTTTAATTTTAATGTCATAATTTATCCACAAAATAATCTAAACAGTGTAATTTTGGTTTACATTCTTGATATAAGAATAATCAATCATTTTTCATACATACCACTGGGTGGTTAGTAAATGATTATAATAAATATTTATAATTTCCTTAACTACATCATCCAGATAATCATTGCATCAATAGTTGCATTTTTGGTTTATAAATTCTTAAGGAAACGGTCAAGGATAAATGACGATTTCATTGTTCTTGGTGACAAGCTTTACAATTATTCCAAAGAGGTGCATGATGAAAATACGGATAGGGCGGATTTAGTAAAAAAATTAACTTCAAAATTGAATCAGAATTTGAATATTGCTTCAAACAATTTCCCAGGAATAATAAATAAAAAACTCGATGAAGCAGATGAATTTTCCAAACAAGAAAAACTTAAAATGGATTACGATTCAGAATTTGCATTTATGAAATTCTCTAGTAGAATTTTTGAAATTAACCAGATGAAACAATTTGTTTTACCAGGCATCGTGCAAAAGATCAAAGAAA
>JAVRLK010000105.1:0-3564 GCA_031961545.1 Thermoplasmatota archaeon
TTCCGATCTCCGCATCAAAAACATCATGGCCCTGGGATATTAGGGATGAAAATATTGCAAATTTTACCATTTCCGATGATTTCCTTGTATCTGAGCCGATAAAAACCTTTTCATTTTTACCAAAGAAAGATCCTATTGAAAGTGCGGAGCGTATTATGAAATTAATGTTCAAATCCTCATTCACCCTTCCCCTTATGCCATTCGTTCCAAACAACCCTCTCTTTGATGCCATGAAAAATTAAATCTCAAAGATTCATATTAATTTTACCAAAATGCAATTTTTCAAATTTCTAAGAAAATTTTTTTAAAAGAATTAAAAAAATCTGAATTTTTTATCAAAAATCAAAATATTAAACATATTCTGAGAAAATTTTTTATTCCATTCTTCATTGTTCCCTTTATGAAGAATGAAGTTATCTCTTTTTTAAAGGAAAAGTATGACCCGGATGAAGTGGCCAAGATTGAAAACATTGAGAACGATGAATTCTTCGATTTCCTTTACGATGTTGTAAAGCTTGCAGAGCCATCAAAAATATTCTTTGTTAATGAAACAAACAACGATTATGAATACGTGAGGAAAAAGGCACTTGAATATAATGAGGAAAGGGTATTGAAGAATGCAAACCATACATATCACTTCGACAACTACTACGATCAGGCAAGGGACAAGGAAAATACGAAGATACTTGTTGAAGGCGGTCCATTACCTCTCTTGAACACAATGGACAGGAAAAAGGGTATTGAGGAAATTAGAGAATTGATGAAGGGAATAATGAAGGACAGGGAAATGTTCGTTGGATTCTTTGTTCTTGGACCTAAAGATTCCTGGTTTACAATACCTGCAATACAGATAACAGATTCAGCATATGTCATGCACAGTGAACTGATACTTTACAGAAACGCGTACGAATATTTCCTAAAAAATAAGAATGTTCACTTTTTGAAATTCATCCACTCACAGGGTGAACTTGATGAGAGGAAAACAAGCAAAAACCTGGACAAGAGAAGGATATATTTTGATGTTGATGGAGAGACAGCTTATTCAGTTAACAATCAATATGCGGGTAATTCAGTTGGTTTAAAAAAGAACGCTTTCAGGTTAACGATTGCAAAAGCTTTGAAGGAAGGGTGGCTATCAGAACATATGTTTTTGATGGGTGTTAACGGGCCAAATGGAAGGGTAACCTATTTAACCGGAGCATTTCCTTCAATGTGCGGTAAAACATCCACCTGCATGCTTCCGCATGAAAGGCTTGTGGGCGATGATCTTTCATTCATAAAGATAAAGGATGGAAAAGCTTATGGTGTGAATGTTGAAAATGGTGTATTTGGAATAATTGAGGACATTAACGAAAAGGATGATCCCGTGATATGGAATGTTCTGTTCAGCGATACTGAGATTATTTTCTCAAACATTCTCGTTTACAATGGAAAACCTTACTGGAATGGAATGGGCACACCCATACCTGATAAGGGTGAGAACCACAGCGGAATATGGTGGAAGGGAAAGAAGGATAAGGATGGAAAGGAGATTCCACCATCACACAAAAATGCAAGGTTCACTGTGAGACTTGAACCATTCCCCAACCTGGATAAATGGGCTCTGGATAACCCTGAGGGTGTTGAAGTTGGTGGAATGATATATGGAGGAAGGGACAGCGATACATGGCCTCCCGTTTGCGAAGCATTCAACTGGGATCATGGTGTGATAAATAAAGGCGCATCTATAGAATCTGAAACAACAGCTGCAACAATCGGAAAAGAGGGTGTGAGAACATTCAATCCCATGTCAATAATTGAGTTCCTTTCCGTTGACCTTGGAAAATACCTTGATAATTATTTGAAATTCAAAGAGAAATTGAAGAAGGAACCTAAAATATTTGGTGTGAACTATTTCCTCAAAGATAAAAATGGAAAGTATCTGAATGAAAAGACTGATAAGGCAGTGTGGTTGAAATGGATGGAATTGAGGGTACACGGGGATGTGGATGCAGTAACAACACCAATAGGTTACATTCCAAAGTACGAGGATCTAAGGGATCTTTTCAAAAAAGTACAGAACAAAGATTATTCACAGAAGGACTATGAGGAACAGTTTAAAATAAGGGTTCCTGAATTAATTTCAAAGTGCGATAGAATCATTGAAATATACAGGAAAATACCAACGGTACCTGAAAAAGTGATTAAGGAACTTGAGGAAGAGAAGAAAAGATTGATGGATGCAAGGGAAAAGTTCGGGGACTACATTTCCCCGTTCAAATTTTATTAATTTTTTAAAACAATTTTTTTGGGATAAAATTAAATTACCGTTTTTCATTTACCCTGAATAGGTGAAATACATGCCTGTGGCAATACTCAATGTGGATGTGTTTCTTGAAACAATATTTGCATTTGCGGTTCTTGGTCTATTTGCTGGAGGAATAACATTTTATATTATTGGCACTGAAGACATGAAGAAAAAATCACTTTACATGGGCATAGCGGGTCTTGTTCTTCTGGTAATTTTTGCGGTATATGGCTATTACCTTGATGGACTCAGATTCTTTGCAGGAAACATTCTCATACCTGTTATTTTCTATTTCCTTGCGGTGATTATAGGTATGTTAATCGGTGCAATCTGGTACATTCTCATGATCTTAAAATAATTTTATTTTTTTAATTGTTTCAGGCAGGATTAAAACACTCAAGGATCCGATTATCCAGACTATTGAAAATATAATATAAGGGAAAAGTTAAAGGAAATTAATGCTGGAAGATAGGATCCAATGATCATCCCTACCCTTGCCATGGATGTGCAGGATCCTGTTGCCGTTGCCCTTTTCTACTTATTGAATAATTCAGGTGCCTGACATACTCCCCGCTCTAAAGTGCGAGGATTTTGCTTATAGGTTGCCTTTTGGCAACCGTTTCACGCATATACTCGGTATGTCTTACCGGGAGAGCTATGGTTATTGCTCTAATATTATCTATACAAAAGTCAGATAAAGATTTCCGCGATTCATCCACGCTTTAAAAAGCTAGGCATTCTCGCCGTGTTTTTGTAATTCTTTATTCATATTGCTTTCATATACTATCACTTTAATTTGCGGAAAAATTTTTCAATAATCTACCACCTATATTTTGCAATAATGTTTAACACATTCTCAACATTGTTTGGATTTGCTTTAATTAGTTTTGCGATTTTTACAAAATCCCTGGGATCATCTATTATTCCTTTCTCCAATGCCATATTAACATATTTATCAATATTTTCTTCAGCTATGCCCTCTTTCTTGAATATCATATTTCCTATCAGTTTTAGTTCTTCAATTTTATAAGGTTTTAAGCGAAATATCTGAAATCTTGATTTTATTGTTGCATCAATTTTATTAATATTATTGCATGATGCAAAAATAATAGGTTCTACTCTTACTGATGTTTTCTCGGTAGCAGTTGTCTTAACTACAATTCCATTTTCCAGTGCTGATAGTAATGTGGTAATCGTTTCAAATGATGCTTTGTCAATTTCATCGATCGCAATATATTTTGGATTTTGATAAATAAATAGATCTCTCAGTCCTGCCC
>JAVRLK010000106.1:0-3531 GCA_031961545.1 Thermoplasmatota archaeon
TATTTTTTTTGTATACCGTTTTACACTTTTGGTGATTTTATGAAGTATACAAGATTTGAAAAGGCAAGGATTATAGGAGCAAGGGCACTCCAGATTTCAATGGGTGCTCCAGTTTTGATTAATGTTCCTGAAGATATTATTGATCCCGTTGATATTGCTTTACTTGAATTTGAGAAGGGTGTTATACCAATAACTGTTTTAAGGAAAAAATCCTAAATTTCATATTCCTCTCCTGGTTTTGGTAAAATTACTTTTTTATCGTTTATCTGTGACATCAGCGCCTCCCTGTTTTCACCATGGAAAAGAACAACTGTATGTGCCTTGCTTTTTTCTATGAATTCAACCAGACCTGAATTTCCTGCATGTGCTGAAAAATCGTAAACAGATACCTCAGCATTTATTTTTTCCTTAACACCATATATGTCTACAAAGCCAGTTTCAAGGAGCATCCTTCCATTTGTTCCCTCAACCTGATAACCTGTTATAATTATTCCGCTCTTTGGATCGTTCTTTATATGTTCAAGGTAATACAAAACGGGACCGCCTTCAAGCATACCACCCGTTGTTATAACAAGACCGGATTCAAGAGCTTTTTTTCTATCGGATTTGTTTCTAACAACCCTTGCCATTTTTCTTGATCTCTTGAATTCCTGTGCATCCCTTAAATAGGATCCATAACTTGCAAATATCTGGTTAACCTTGCTTGACATACCATCTATCCAGTATTCCATATCAAGTTTCTGCAAAACCATCATAAGTTCCTGTGTTCTCGAGACAGCAAATGCAGGTATTATTACCTTCCCCTTCCTTTCCAGTATTTCCTCAATCTTTTCAAGGAACCTCATTTCAGTTATATTCCTTGGAGGATGCTCCTTTCCTGCATATGTTGATTCAATGAAGAGTATGTCACTTTCAACATAATCACAGCCTGTGACAAGCCTTGTCTGTATTGTCTGAATATCCCCGGTAAAAAGAATACTTGAATCGTTCTTTATAAGATACATGGCAGATCCTGGAATATGACCTGCGTTGTATGGTATTATTTCAAAAGAATCAAGGTAAACCTTTTTGTTATAGCTTATGGGTTTCATTATAGCTTTTAATTTATCCACATCTTCATTTTCAAATGGGGACGAATATCCTTCCGAGTTCATCACCTTTATTGAATCCCTTAAAAGTATTTCCGTAACATCCAACGTTGGAGGTGTTGCATAAACTGGCGGGCTGTACTTTAATGTAAGGTATGGAAGCATACCGGAATGATCAAGATGTGAGTGTGTTAAAAATACAGCATCCATTTTTGGAGCATCCATGGGAAACTTTGGCGGTTTTGTTGGTGTAATACCATACTCAAGCAAAATCCTTGTATTCTTTTCCTCAATGTAAAGGCCCAGACTTCCTATTTCATCAGCTCCCCCAAGAAACTTAAATTTCATATTACCATCACTACCATTTTATTCCCATTCAATTGTTGCCGGTGGTTTATGCGTGATATCATAAACAACCCTGTTCACAACCTTAATTGTGTTTGTTATTCTTAATGATATATTTTCAAGTATTCTATAAGGAATGTTTGAAAATGTACCGCTCATACCATCTATTGAATCTATACATCTAACAGCTATTGTATATCCATATGCCCTTTTATCACCATGAACACCAACTGTTCTTATTGGTAGGAGAATTGCAAAATATTGCCATGGCCTTTGAATTTCACCCTTTTCAACAGCCTTTTCTATCTCATCCTCAACTATGGCTGTTGCCTCCCTCAGTATTTCAAGCTTTTCTTTATCAACCTCTCCAATTATTCTTATGGCCAAACCTGGTCCTGGAAATGGCTGCCTTTCTGAAACAGGTATGTTAAGATACCTTGCCAGCTTTCTTACCTCATCCTTGTAAAGATCCCTCAGGGGCTCAACTATTTTCAAAGAAATATTCTGGGGTAAACCGCCAACATTATGGTGTGATTTTATTGTATCCCTTATTCCCCCTCCACTCTCTATCCAGTCAGGTGCAATGGTGCCCTGAACAAGGTATTCCGCACCAAACCTAATTGCCTCCTCCTCAAAATTCCTTATGAACCTTTCACCAACAATTTTCCTTTTCATTTCAGGGTCAGTCACACCCTTAAGATTACTCAGGAAATCATCACTCCTATCGAGAATTTTATAGTTTATTTTTAAATTTTTAAGCATTTCCTCAACTCTTTGTGTTTCATTTTTCCTCATTAGACCTGTATCAATGTAAACTGCAAGCAAATTTTCACCTATTGCCTTTGAAACAATAACGGCTGAAACTGTACTGTCAACTCCTCCAGATACAGCTATTATTGCCTTTCCCTTCACCGTATTTTTTATATTTTCTATGCTTTCCTCAACAAACTTCTCAGGATCGAACATTCACACCAATTCCCTACCAATGGATTCATTCGCCTTTATAACCTTTTCCCTTTCATTTTTTCTGTAATCAACAAGTTTCCTGTAAATATTTTCATCGTTTATGGCAAGTATTTGGGCAGCAAGCAAAGCACCATTAACAGCATTGTCAACACCAACAACAGCCACCGGTACTCCCTTTGGCATCTGCACCATGCTCAACAATGAATCGTATGGTACCTTTCCAGATAATGGTACACCTATAACAGGTCTTAGAGTATTTGCAGCAACAAAGCCGGGTAATGCAGCGCTCAAACCAGCAATTGTTATGAATACCTTTGCATCAGATTTTTTTATTTCTTCCATAAGAATTTCTGGTGTTCTGTGTGCGGATAGTATTTTTATATCATATGAAATATTCAAACTTTTAAGTATCTCAGCCGCTTCCTTTACAAAATTTATATCACTTGAACTTCCGGCGATTATTAACACATCCATAAAAGGAAGAAAATATAATATTTAATAAAATTTATGTTTTCATTATCACAAGAAGGAATATAAGAAAGGCTATTACAGCACCTATGATTGCACCACCGATGTAAACAAGGCCTGGTATGAGAATGATGTTTGTGAAATAGCCTGAATTTTCCATATGTCTGTAAAGAACGTAAATGATACCGATAACAAGTCCAGCTATGAATAAAGAAACACCCGCAATCCTGCTTTTTCCACTGCCAAAATAGGCCGTAAAGGCACCAAGAATCAGAAGAACCAATGCAAATATAACTAATATTATCTCACCGAATAGTGTTAAATAGTCAACTGCCATTCAATTCACCTCAGAATTTTATTCCTGTCAGTGTTTTTGTGTCTATTACACCAGGTATGTTTCTTATCTGATCTACAACTATCTTGCCAAGTTCGTTGAAGTCCTTCGCCTCAATCTTTGCAATGAGATCATACTCACCGAAGAGTGGATGAAGTTCCACTATTTCCTTTATCTTTTTTAGCGCATCATACACCTCATGTTCCTTACCAGGAGCTGTGCTTATCAATACAAACCCTATTGCCATGGTTTACCACCTTTCAAATAATGTATTGTTTATCTAAATCCAATATAAATAATTTATTGATAATTTATTTAAGAAATTAAAAG
>JAVRLK010000107.1:0-3529 GCA_031961545.1 Thermoplasmatota archaeon
GTACCTCCGTCTTATAGTTACAGGAAGAGTGATCCTCGAAATCTCGAGCATCAAATCCCTGGAGAGATATCCAGATGTTCCTGAAAAAACAGAGAAGAGGAAAAGATGGGTTGCCTTTGAATTACTTGAATCAATAATCAATACATTCAAGAAATATGGAGAACACTTTGTGATTGCACTGGGAAACTCTTTAATGAATCCATATAAATCGACAAGAAATATTCTAAATATTAACAAAGAAATTTATAATGGGACTGTAATATAATTAACGCAAAACTCTAGTCAGGAAAGTTTTACTTTAAGAGCTTTAACCAAAAAAGGTAAAAAGAATGGTAAGAAGAAAAAATAGTAATAATAACAAATATTTTCTTTGAAAAATATTTATAATGATTAAAAAGGGGAAAAAATTCTATGACAACATTGATGCACTAACGGAATGAAAGAGAAATACAATGGAACAAAGAAGAAAAAAGCGAGGAACGCAATGAAAAATATGAAAATACAAAAATTCATAAATTTAATTTAGGAATCTACAATAAAGCTAAAAATTATAAAAATTTATAAATATAGGTAATCTACAAAAAATTATGAAAATAGATAATATTGACTTAAAAATTCTTGAACTATTGTAAAAGGATCCAAAGCAATCTTTCAGAAATATAGCTTTAAAAGTGGGAACATCAACACCCACTGTTATTGAAAAAATAAAAAAATGGAGAAAAATGGTATTATTAAAGGATATTTCACCAACATTGATTTTAAACAATTGGATCAGCATAAGGAAATTTTTATTATAAAATGTAAAAGGGACTTTTTAAAAAATCTGGAAGAGAAAGATAATATTAGAAGAATTTTTAAAGTTGAAGGGAACAGATACATTATCATTTTTGTTTATGAAAATGTGGATAAACTTGAGGAATTTTTGAATACTCTTGATTCCAATGATATTGAGTATGAAAGATTTTTAGTTATTGATGAATTAAAATTTTTGGAAGAATATTTTATTCCTCAAAATTTAAAAAAATTAACCTGTGATTATTGTGGTGGTGATATTAGGGGAATACCAATAACAAAAAAAATTAATGGTGAAACAAAATATTTCTGTTGCCGCGCCTGCAAGGATGATTATATAAAGAGATACGAAAAATTGAAAGCAATGGTACAAGAATAGAAAGTGTAATAAAATTGAAAATAATGTATGTAATTATGAAAATCCTTGATATTAAAACAAAGGTTATTTCAATACCTCTTAAGAAAAGGTTCACAATTGCAACAGGTTCATCTGAATATTCAAACAATATAATTCTTGAGATCATTACGGATGAAGAAACAGGTATTGGTGAAGCATCACCATCATTGCATGTGCTCGGAGAAACACCTGACCATGTTTTAAGCACCATTGAACTTTTCAAAAAACATCTAATAAGTAAAGATCCCTTTGAAATGAATGAAATTCTGAAAAAGATGGATGAAATCATTGTTAGAAATGAAAGTTCCAAGGCTGCGATAGACTTTGCCCTTTACGATCTTTATGGAAAAATTACAAAAAGACCAGTGGTGAATTTAATTGGTGGAAATAGATTTTCCATGATGACGGATATAACAATTGGAATAGAGGATTATGATGAAACTATTTCAGATGCAATTAACTATTTAAAAATGGGTTTTAGGGCACTGAAAGTGAAGGTAGGGTTGAACCCTGAAAAGGATTATGAAAGGTTGAGAGGTATAAGGGATAACGTTGGTGAAAATATTCAGATCAGAGTTGATGCAAACCAGGGATTCACGTTCAGCCAGGCAAGATGGTTTTTGAACAAAATAAAGGATCTGAACATAGAATTCATAGAGCAGCCATTACCTGAATGGGATCTTGTTAAGATTTCTGAGTTAAGAAAAATAAGCAGCATACCCATAATGCTTGATGAAAGTGTGAAAAACATAAGGGATCTTAAAAGGGCAATTGATGAAGGTGCATGCGACCTAATAAACATAAAGCTAATGAAAACAGGAGGCATAAAAAGAGCCCTGTCCATGGCGGATTTTGCACTTTCGAACGGCATAGATTTCATGGTGGGTTGTATGAGTGAATCACCGGTTGGTATATCGGCAGCCATGCATTTTTCTCTTGCCTCCGGAGCAAAGTACATTGATCTTGACTGCCATTTACTTCAGTCAAAGAATATCATAAAGCATGGCCTAAGGACGGAAAATGGCATAAACTACATTGAGGAAAGACCCGGTCTTGGTGTTTCCCTTATAGAAAACATTTTTGTATAAATTATATTATCAATTGTTGTATGGATATTGTTGTTGGCATAACAGGTGCATCAGGAACCATATACGCAATAAGGTTGCTTGAAAAACTAAAGGAAAATGTTTACCTTGTTGTTTCAGAAAATGCAAAAAAGATATTAAAGTATGAAAATTCAATGGATTATATGGAACTATCCAAATATGTTAAAAAAATATATGAGGACAATGATTTATCAAGCCCAATAGCATCAGGAAGTTTTCATTTTGATGCAATGGTTGTTGTTCCCGCATCCATGAATACTGTTTCAAAAATTGCCTGCGGTATTTCTGATACATTGATAACAAGGGTTGCAAGCATAGCTCTCAAGGAAAGAAGAAAGATTATAGTTGTTCCAAGGGAAATGCCCCTATCATCGATACATCTTGAAAATTTGAAGAGACTTTCTGATTCCGGTGCGATCATAATGCCAGCGTCACCCGGTTTTTATCTTAAGCCAAAAACAATTGAGGATATTGTAGATTTTGTTGTTTATAGAATTATAGATAGCCTTGGAATAAATATGGAGCATGAAAGATGGCAGGGATTTACATATTAGACACATCAGCAATAATATCTGGAAAAAATTTACCTTACGATGCTGAATATTATATTCCAGAATCTGTTCTGAATGAAATAAAATTCAGGGATAATCTATCATTCTTCCTTGAAAACCTTAAAGTTCATAATCCTGGTAAAGAAAGCATTGAAAAAGCAATTGAATATGCAAGTAAAACAGGTGATATACACAAACTATCAAAGACCGATATTGATATTATAGCACTTGCAATTGAAATAAACGGTACTGTTATAACGGATGATTATGCAATTCAGAATGTTTTAAAGTATATTGGTTTAAGTTATTCAGGTTTATCACAAAGGGAAATTTCAAAAATTTTTCAATGGAAATACAGATGCACAGGATGTATGAGATATTATGAAAGGTATTATGAATCCTGCCCAGTGTGCGGTTCAAAACTTAAACTTGTGAAAAAACATTTATAATGATGTTTTCTCTCACGTACCATGGGTAGGTGGCAGAGTGGCGATGCGCGAGACTGCAGATCTCGTTTATTGGGGTTCGATTCCCCACCTACCCTCTCTGAATTTCTAGCAATGATCTGTAAATGAAATAGTAAACATAGTTTTCAACCATTTTCCTTTCCAGATTCTTTATCTTTTTGTTTATTTTTATAAACGGGAAATCGTATTCAACATCCATAAGTATTAAAAATTGGG
>JAVRLK010000108.1:0-3496 GCA_031961545.1 Thermoplasmatota archaeon
TAAAAATGGATAAAATCTTTTTGTAAGGTATTTTTGTTTTTATTCCAAGTGGATGGAACTGTGTCCTTGAAGCATCATAACCCATTTCATTTATTTTTTTAATGAAAGAATCTATCTTTGGTATATTTTTTCCTGCCCTTTTTGATAATTCTTCAAGTGAATAGAAAAAAAGTATATTTTCATGTTTTGATATTTTTATTAAATTCTCAATTTTTTCTTTATTTTCAATATAATCATCAATTTTCATTTGCTTGAGAAAATCATGGTTGTGGATATTTCCAATCCAAATCGGTCCTATTTTTTTATTATTTATATTATAAATTTCTTGTATTTTTTCCAGCATTGTGAAAGATTTTTTTGAGCCCTTCTCAACCCTGAAGAATATTCTGTAATAGTATCCACCAAAGTATGTTAATATAGGATCTATGTAAAGTTCATATTCCATTGCTTTTTCCATTATGTATTTCCAAAGTATCCTCACACCAATCTCATGTTTTAAATAATTCCTTTCGCCCTGTGCATGGTAGAGCATGATGGATTTATTTCTGTTTGTTCCTGCAAGGTTTGGGAGATCTGTTGCAGTTAAACCAATTATTCCATTATTTTTTATTGATTTAAGTGAAAGATCAATGAATGGAACAGGTGATCCGTAGGGATCGATATCAATGTAATCAAACTTTTTTTTAGGGAAACATATTTTTGCATCATAGTCCGTTATTTCTGCATCAGAATTGTTAATTTCCCTGTTTTTTAAAATGAATTCCCTTGCATATGGATTCTTTTCATTTATTGTTAGCTTTCCACCGCATTCCTTTTCTATTCTGAATCCTCTCACACCGGATCCTGCAAGAAGGTCAAGGGCTGTGAATCCTTCCCTGAAATAATTCTTCAGTATAACAACTGTTAGATCCCTTGTTATTGTTTGCATTTTGCTGTAATACACACCAGATCTTTTACCGGGCCCTTTACCTTCATAAAGTGATGGTAGATCCAGTAAAACCATTCCCTCCTTTATTATCATGATTAAACCTGTTCACCCTTTATAATGCTAACTATCTTGAATGGTATGATGTTTCTGTTCACTGGTGTTACCTCAAGTATTCTAACATCATCCATTCTCCTAATATCCTGGAGTATGGGGTTTCTTGACTTTTTATTCAAAGTCATTATTATATTCTTTTCCATATCAAGTATTTCCTTTATTTTTTCTGCAAACTTCTTTGATTCAAGTTCCATCTTTCCAATCTCATCAATAACAATAATGTCCTTCTCCTTTGCCCTTTCAAGCGCATTCACACCCAGTTCATCAAGGACCTTTACATCAACACCATATTTCCCTACCCTATACCTTGATTGTATGTAAATTGAAGCAAGAACAGCCTTTTCCTTTGTTGCCCAGTCCATTATTGTAAAACCAACCCTGTTTCTGTTTTCAACAATCTCTTCAGTTATAATTCCACCTATTGTGTATTCCTTTTCAAGTAATTCAATCGTTTTAAGCAGTGTTGTAGTCTTTCCCACACCAGGTAAACCGCTTATACCAATTTTAACGTACATATCAATCAACCCTTATTTCCTTAACAAACATTAGAGGATATTTCATTTCATCAATATATTTCATTGAACAGTAGGCGCGAACATTGTTGTATTTTATAACAAGATCAACCTCAAGCATATCCCCCGTTAATGTTAAATATTTGTAAACTCCCCTGTTCTTTTTTATCCTTTCCCTGTTTATTTTTACCTTACAGTCCTCAACAAAGGGCTGAACCTTCACACTTTCCTCAATGGCCCTCTCAAGAACATCAACATTATTTTTGTTTATTGGTGTACCAACGAACTGATGGTATATTGTACCCATCTTTATTCCAGCCTCGAAAACAGCCCTCTCTCTATCATTACAGTTGAAATATTTTCTTGCAGGATCTTCCATTGTATATGGATATGCAAAACAATATTATTATTTTTTAGTTTTTCATGTCAATATAGTCCTCACATGGAACATCCTTGCCCAGAGACTCCTTCATTTCCTCAGCCATCTTTATACATTCAACCTTTTTATGTGTTGTGAAATCAATACCAAGGAATTTGAGTATTCCCTTTGCTGCCCTGTTACCGTCCGCAACAGCGCTTATGAAATCCTTTGTTTTATTTACAGCATCCCCGCCTGCAAATATTTTTGGAACTGATGTCTGTCCAAAGGAATCCACAACAATTTCATTATCCTTCATGTTTAACTTTTCAGCTATGTCCCTTGGAAGGAATGATACATCCGTTCCCTGTCCTGTTGCCTCAATTATTGTATCACATTCAAGGAAATATTCAACATCCTTTATGGGAACAGGCCTGAGCCTTTTTCCAGATGAATCGGGAACCATTTCATTCTTCCAGTATCTTATACCCTTTATGAAGTTATCACTGTCCTTGACGTATTCAATAGGTGTTGCCTTCCATATGAATTCTATTCCCTCCTCAAGGCTTTCTTCCATCTCCTCTTCAGCATTTGAACTTGGATAACCGGGTCTGTCCTCAGCCCTCCTTCTGTACATGACATAGACCTTTTCAGCCCCAAGCCTTTTTGCTGTCCTTGCCGAATCCATGGCTGTGAATCCACCACCTATTATTGTAACAACCTTACCCATTTTTATTTCCTCACCAAGGTTTGCCATTTTCAGAAAATCCAGGGCATGGTAAACATATTTACCATCCCATCCAGGTGTACCTGTTGTATGCCTCTTCTGGTTTCCAACACCCAGGAATATTGCATCATAATTCTGGTAAATTTCATTGAAATCTATATCCTTACCAACATGTGTGTTGAAATGGAATTCAACACCTGCATTCTTAATGAAATTGTACTCTTTTTCAAGAACCTTCAACTGTAACCTGTACTTTGGTATACCAACGTTCAGTTCTCCCAAAGGTACAGGTAAAGATTCAAAAACAGTGCATTTAACACCAAACATGGATAGAATATAAGCAACGGTTAATCCCGCCGGACCTGCCCCTATTATTGCAACCTTCTTTCCAGTATCAGGTCTTTTTTTATGCTCAAGTATTTTTGAATAATCCGGGAACTGTTCCGCAACGAATCTTTTTAAATGTCTTATTGCAACGGGTTCCTTATAAACACAGTTATCCTCACAGTTATGCGTGCATATGTTTCCGCATATTTCTGGGAATGGAAGATCCCTCATGATTATTCTCAGAGATTCCTCAAATTCACCCCTTGCAATTGCCTGCACATATCCAGGGATATCAAGCATTGCAGGGCAGCCCTGAATGCAGAGACCGCAGCCCAGGCACCTTGATGCTTCCTTCATTGCTTCAGCCTTTGTATAACCAAGTGTTACAGGCATCTTGAAATCCTTTACCCTTTTTTCCACACTCTCATGCTTTATAGGAACCCTTTTAAAATTCAATTTGTAAATTAAAGTTTCAGGCATAGATCTCAAGGGTAAATAGTAAAATTGAATATTAACTTTTTCCAGAAAAC
>JAVRLK010000109.1:0-3473 GCA_031961545.1 Thermoplasmatota archaeon
ACCTATTACAAAAATCAAACCAACAATACCAGATTCAATATCGGAGAAATTTAAATGGGCAAATATTGAATCTATCCATGTCAGTATGCCATTGAATGCACCCATCCCTACAAAAACAAGAAAAGATAATATTAAAATATTCTTATTTTTAAGAACCTCCAAAAAGTGATATTCTTTTTTGGCAGAAATAATCTGTTCTTTGAGAGGGTAGAAAACAATGAACGAATAAATGGAGATTATAATGGTAAGAATTGTAATAAAAATGAGCATGTATTTTATTCCAAATGCAGATAAAAGAATTGGAGGAATAACCATACCGATTGCAACACCTATAAATATTGCAAGGGATCCTATGCCTATTACGATTGTAGCCTTTTCACTTGAAAATTCAGCATTTGCGAACTTTGTAACACTGTTTGCTATAAATGGCTGTGCAATGGCAATTCCTACCTGTCCTAAAAGAAGAAAAATATAACCATTCCCAATTATTCTTACAATAGAAAATAAGGCCATTAAAACTGATCCAAGCAAAATGCTAAATCTGTAACCCTTGGAATCTATTAAAATACCTGATGGAATTGAAAGAATGATATAAACCAGTGGAAAAACCATTGCAAGAAAACCTATAAGAAATATTGATGTGTTGTAATAATTGGCCATATTGGGTGCTATAGTTACAAAATTTATCCAGAGAAAATTGTTGAATGCAACAAGTAAAATATATCCCAACAATCTCAATGTGGGCATTATGGTTTTTTCCATAAAGAAAAATTATTCATAAATCGTATTTAAATGTTTTTCAAAAATAAATTAAATAAATTAAAAAATTAAATGTTCAATGATTTTATTCCTGAAAATCTTCCATACCATATATCATCAAATAGCTGCTCAAGGTTTTGTTTAGTCAGTCTGCGAGGATTGTAAACTGGAAGATTATATATAATCTGCCTTTCATTAAGTATATAGTCAAGCATTTCAAAAAGTGATTCTTTTGTTAATTTTGTTGTGTCTTTAAGAGCAACAGGCATCTCAAGATTATGCATTAACCTTACAACTGCTTCAACCGCTGCTTTACCTGCCTGAAAATCGTCCATATGGTACGTATCAACCCCAAGTGCCTCGGCAATCGGCCTCAATCTTGGCGCTATAAGGGGAAGATTATAATCCATTGCATGCGGTAACATGATTGCGCATGCCAGACCATGAGGAATATTGAACTTTGGACCTAATGCCTCGGACATACAATGACCTATTGTTGCTGGACCTCCTACCCAGGGAAATGCAATCACCCATCCACCAAGCATTGCTGCAAAGGACATATTTACTCTTGCTTCTTCATCGTTTGGATTGTTGTATGCCCTTACAAGATATTTTCCAATTATCCTTACACCCTGAACAATAAGACCATCCGAAATTGGATTTGCCAGATTGGATATTACACCCTCAATCAGATGACTCAAGGCATCCATGCCTGTATTCCTTGTAACATCTGGTGGCATAGTGTAAGTTAAAGTGGGATCCACTAATGAAACATTTGCCGTAACCTTGAAACTTGTGATCCATGTTTTGTAGCCTTTCTCTATAATCACAAGTGTGTTTGATGTTTCACTTCCAGTACCCGCTGTTGTTGGAATAAGTATTTTATTCACTCCATAATTTTTCACCTTATCAGACCAGGGATCTGGAGGAAGTGCACAGAAATCAAGAGGATCACCTTCGTTTGTTATCATAATAGACATTAATTTTGTCATATCCATAACGCTTCCCCCACCAACACCTATAAGAAGATCGGGTTTCTTCTGTCTTGCAAAATTTGCAACATTCCTTGCCATTTCCATTGTGGGTTCTCCCACTGGCAATAAATATTCTTCATAGTTAAAATTGGCTGACTTAATTGCATTTCCTACCTTTTGGGTGGCCCCTGTTTTGTATACAAATTCATCACTTACAAGCAATATCCTTTTTGGATTATATTCTTTAAGTATACCAGGTAAATTGTTTTTAACAGAATCTTTACCAAAAATTATTCTTGGTGGATTTCCTGCATCGAATACTGTCTGAATTCCTATACTGCTATACTCATTATTTTTCATATTTTTAACAATTCCCCTCCTGTTATTTAAATATTTGTGTGGATACACCTTATCCATTCATTCTGATATGAAATATTTCAATTAACAACTCACCCTTATTTGTGGATTTTCTTATTAAATTGTTTGTGAATTATTACTGAAAATGTTTTAAAAAAATTATTTTCTGAGAAATTTTAAATCGATTAAATAAATTACAGCTTTATGGTAAAGAATTGGCTTCTTGCCATGGATCTCGATGGTACTTTATGGGATCACCTTGATATAACTGCTGTTAAACCACCATACAGATACATCGGAAACAACACAATAATCAATGATGAGAATGTTAGAATAAGGTTAAACTTAGATGCTGTAAACTTCATTTTGTGGTGCAGGGAAAATGGAGCATATGTTACGAGTCTAAGCTGGAACAAACCAGAAAATGCTCTTGAGGCAATAAAGGCATTTGGAATTGAACATCTTTTCGATTTTCATGCAATTGAATATGTGGAGGATAAATCCATTTATTTGAAAAAGGTATTAGATAAACTTAAAAATATGAATGTAAATATAGCACCTGAAAGGATTGTTTATGTTGATGACAGGGACATACACATAAATAAAATAAGGGAAAAAATTGGGAATGTTGTTTTCATACATATATGGAAAGAAGTTAAGGATTTCAAAGAAGCAAAAGAAATTGTAAAAATGAAAATTTTTAATCAATAATTGATTGAGAATTAAATTCAACCATATTTTTATAATTTGATCTATAATATTTCAAAAATTCTTCATAACATCTATCATAAATACCATCGGTATTTTCATACTTTATCCTTTCAAAATTATTTTTCAGTTTTTTTACATCTTCAATTTTAATGCCCCCGGTACCAATACCGGCCATAATAGCGGATCCCCTCGCTGTCACATACTGTGGATTGTCAGAAATCAATATATCCTTTTTCAGAACTTCAGAAATTATTTTTGCCCATAATTTTGATTTGGCACCACCACCTGAAAAAATTATTTCTTTCGGAATATTACTTTTTCCTACAAGATTTGTAACAGCATCCATAAGCCATCTTGTATTGTAGGCAACACCTTCCAAAACAGATCTTAGAATACTGCCTTTTTTGTGTATGAGTGAGAGGTTATAGAAACCTCCCCTTATATATGGGTTCTCAACAGGTGCCCTTTCACCGAATAGCCATGGTAAAAATATTAAACCGTTGGAACACTTAACTGTTTCAGATACAAATTTTTCAATCAATGAGTAATCATTGATGTTCATAATATTCATAACATAATCGAGGCAACTACCGGCATTTTCCTGCTCTGCGGCAACGAAATATTTACCCTTTAATGCCGATGGAAGTGTTGCTATATTATTGAATATATCCG
>JAVRLK010000110.1:0-3455 GCA_031961545.1 Thermoplasmatota archaeon
GATGCTGATACCTGAAAAATGCCCTTTCTGGATGGGGCATGAGACCGAGAACATTGCCCATGCTGTTGCACATTCCTGCAATGTTGTAAATTGATCCATTTGGGTTCCATGGATAACCTGCATAATTACCATTTTTGTCAACGTACCTGAATGCTATCTGTTTATTTTCAATCATTTCATCAAGAATTTTGTTTTCAAGAACAACACGCCCTTCAGCATGCGCTATTGGTAACGCAACTATTTCCTCGTCCATTGAATTCAAAAGCCTGCATGATGTATTTTCCTTTTTCACATAGATCCATCTGCATTCGAATCTGTTTGATATGTTTGGTGCAAGTGCCGCCTGGGGTTTTTCACTCCACAATGCTTCCGTGCCGGGTAAAAATCCAAGTTCAATCAGAACCTGGAAACCGTTGCATATACCAACAATCGCCCTTCCACTTTCTATGAAATTAAAAAGATCCCTTGATACCGTTCCCTTCATCCTTGATGCAAATATTGCCCCGGCCCTTACATAGTCCCCGCCCGAAAAACCGCCGGGGAAAACAAGTATATGGTAATCCTCAAGGTTCACCTTTCTGTTTTCAAGGAGCTTGAGGTGAACATATTCTGGTTTTGTTCCCAGATTTTTGAATGAAACGTATGTTTCATCCTCGCAGTTCGTTCCCTCCATTCTCACAATTGCCACTCTAATATCATTCTTATCCATGGACATCCCTCCCCGGGAAATCCATCCAGTATCTTCTCATTTCATCAACATCACTCTTTATGATTCTCCTTCTCCTGTCATTTATTATTAAATTACCTGAAGAGTTTGTTTTACCAATTCTATAAACTTTCATGTTTTTGAATATTTTAATGAATTCCTCTTCCTTTTCCTTATCCACTTCCACAACCCACCTTGTGTTACTTTCTGAGAATAGCTTGAAATCTGTTCTCATTAAACCAAGCGTTGAAAGGTTAACATCAGCTCCTATATTCCCGCCCATGGACATTTCTGCAATTGTAACAGCAAGACCACCTTCTGAAACATCGTGGCATGATAGAATTATTCTTTCATCCATGGCCCTGAGCATTCTATCCACGCTCTTTTTCAAAATTTCAAAGTTTACCTTTGGAACAATCGTGCTTTTTACATTCATAATATCATAGTATAATGATCCGCCCATCTCCTGCCTGGTTTCATTGATAATGTAAACAGGATTACCATCCTTTTTAAAGTCGGAACTCACAGCCTTCCTTATGTCCTTAACTATGCCAACAGCCATTAATGTTGGTGTTGGAGGTATTGATATCCCGCTGTTTTCATTGTAAAGGCTGACGTTTCCGGATACATAAGGTATTTTCATGTACCTTGCTATTTCACCAAGACCCCTTGCAGATTCGTAAAGCTGCCCCATTACAACAGGATTCTCAGGATTTCCAAAGTTTAAATTATCTGCCATGGAATGGGGTCTTGCATTCACTGAAACAAGGTTTCTTATTGCTTCATCAAAGATTGATATGGATCCCCAGTATGGATCTATGGCTGTAATTCTTGGGTTTGATGTTGATGTTATTGCAATACCCCTGTATGAATTTTCTAAAGGTTTAATTATTGATGCATCACCATGCGATTCATTACCTATTATGCCAACAAGAGGTTTTAGAACCGTCTGACCCTTTACCTCATGATCATACTGCCTTATAACATAGGCCTTGGATGCAACGTTTGGATTTGATAATATTTTGAAGAAAATATCCCTATAGTCAGGTTCAGGAGGGATAATATCCTCAACAACCTGTGCCGGATATTCTATCTTATATGGCCTGCAGTAAACGGGACCCGATGTAAGAAAAACAAGATCCATGTCAAGAACCTTAAGATCTTTGTAAAAGATCCTTAACACCTTTTCCTTTATTGTTCTTCCAATTACGTTTATTTCCACATCCCATGATCTGAATATATCAAAAACCCTCTCGAGGTTTTCATCCGAAACTGCAAGGAGCATCCTTTCCTGCGATTCACTTACCCATATTTCCCATGGTGCAAGATCTGGTTCCTTCAATGGAACATTCTCAAGGTGTATTTCAGCACCAACATTACCCGCGAGACACATTTCACCAACAACGCTTGAAAGACCTCCACCACCAAGATCCTTCATGCCATGAATGAGATCTTTATCAACTGCCTCAAGAACAGCATGTATCAATGGTTCCTTTATTATTGGATTGCCCAGCTGAACAGCAGTCCTCTCAACCTTTTCATTTTCACTGAAAACCCTGCTTGCAAAGGTCACACCATGGATTCCATCCCTTCCTGTTTTACCACCAACGAGAACAAGGTTATAGTTTATCTCGCTTACCCTGCTCCTTATTATATTTTTCTTCTTTGCAATACCGAGGCAGCCAACGTTCACAAGTATGTTGTTGAGAAACCTGTTATCAAAGTATGTTAGTCCGGTGATTGTTGGTATTCCAACCCTGTTTCCATAGTCCCTTATACCTGAAACAACACCATTGAATAAAAAGAATGGATGCTTTGTACCTTCTGGTAATTTTTCGTATGGATAGTTAAGGTTTGCAAAGAATATTGAATCAACAAGAGCAATGGGTTTGGCACCCATGTTAAGAACATCCCTTATTATACCACCAACACCGGTTGCAGCACCACCATAGGGCTCAACAAAACTTGGATGGTTATGGCTTTCCATCTTGAAAACATATGCATGATCTTTATCAAATTCCACCACGCCCGCATCATCACCTGTCAAAATAACATCAGGTGAATTAATTCCTATTATGTACTTTTTCAGAACAAACTTTGAACTTTTGTAACAGCAATGTTCGCTCCATGCCTGTGCTATTGCCTGTATTTCAACATCGGTCGGATCCCTGTTGAGTGAACGGAAGTAGGACCTTATCCTCAGCATTTCATCAAGACTCAATGAGAGACCGAGATCCCTGCTTAAATTTAAAAGCTCTTCCTCATCCATTTCCCTTACGGGTATAACCCATACAGGATAATTTTCATTAAGTTTGTACATCAGACCCTCTCCACCTCTACCCTGTATTCATGTATTACAGGATTAACCAACAATCTATCGCACATTTCATTGGCGATCTTTTCAGGATCATCCGTGTCCTTTATCAAAATTTCATAGTTCTTTGATATTGATACATTTTCAATATCCTTGAATCCAAGTAAAATTAAATTCCTTTTTACAGCAAGTGCTTCAGGATCCTCAATGCCTTCCTTCAATTTTACATTTATCCTCAATTTGATCATAATTATGTAATGTATTGTTTATATTTAAACTTGAAGAGATTTTTTAGAAACATTATCTAAATCAAAGCAAAGATTTTATATACTATTATTTCCTTTTATAAAATTGACTTCTCTTTGAACAAGAGAAGTCAGGGTCGGGATAAATAGGCAGTAACTCTATTCCTTGACCTTCGAGGTCGTTTATGAA
>JAVRLK010000111.1:0-3371 GCA_031961545.1 Thermoplasmatota archaeon
ATTAAGGGAAATGGTAGATCTGGTTTGACAAAAGAACTTTTTCATGGGTTCTTTATTCTAATAAAATCCATAGTGGTGAACTTAAAATGATTAACCAAAAATTTAGTTAACACACTAGATTTCTTCCTATGACGCCGATAAACCGTTAGATTAATTTGGTGTTTTCTTCTATTCTTCTTAGTTCAGCACATATTTTCTAGAATTTTATTTATTATGTGTTATTTACCACATATGATCAATATGGCTTTATGTCCTAAAAAAAGAAAAACAAAAACAGAGAAGATCTATTACGAGCTGTGGGAAGTTAAATGGGTCAACGGAAAGGTAGTTTCTAAGTATGTTGGATATTTAGGTAAGAGTCCTAAAACAAAGCAAGAGCTTACACCTGAACAACTGCTTCCATATGTAAACAAATTGCTGGATATTGGCTTAAGCGATGTGGATATTTCTCAAGTACTTGCAAAGATGAACATAAATACAGATGTATGGCCAATAACAAAGATCATAATAGAGCATGACAGAACACTCAAAAAACTGTTTTTAAAGTTCAAATGAAAACAGTACATTTCATAACTCGGATAACTCTCTGAATGCTCTAAAAAACCGGTAAAAAATAAGAAAGAGAAAAGGGGTCCTAACGGTTAATCGGCGTCATAGCTTTTACACAAAATTTGCATCACTGCTTTGTTAGAGTTAGAAGGTGGAAAAAGAAATTATTATATTGTATCAAAAATAAATTAAAAAATGAAAATTTAAAGAAAATACTGTATGTTATGGTTAGATCAAATTAGACATGCGGATAGTCTGATTAAGGGGTAAAAAATACATACATGAAGAAAATTTCAAAAAATTATAAAAAATGCTGTAAAATAATTATATAAATGATCATGAAACCAACCGCAAAGTACATATGGAGTACTGTGAAATTTGCTGTTAAAACATCAAGCAAATTTCTGTTCCAGTTCCTCTTGTTCAATGCAATCTTTGTGAGTTTAACAGCCCAGGGAATTGTAAGGAAGGATCCGAGTATGGGGAAGAATTTTGGATTGAAGTAGACAGCAAGAAAAAGCAAGGGATAGGATAGCCAGATGAGTAAAAGATAATAGATCATGGATCCCTTCTCACCAAGAATGTTTGCCACCGTTCTAACACCCGCCCTAAGATCATCATCTATATCCCTCCAGCTGTTCCCATGTAATATTGCAACAATAACAAATCCTAAGGATATGGATATCAGGATTTCAGAAATACCTGGAACACCACCCTGGAGAACATATGATCCGAGGAATATACCTGGACCGAAGGCAAGGAACACTGCCAGATCTCCTAATGCAATCCACTTCCAGCCAACTTTTGGTATGCCATAAAGAATGCCTGCAAAAAGGCCGATTAAAACGTACGGAATAATCTGATTTTTTAGTATCATGAGAACAATGCCGATTATTGAACCTGTTACAAATAAAGAAATAATGTAAATTAATAATTTCTTCGGATCCATTATTCTATCAACAAGAACCCTTGATCCAGCAGAACCCATTGTTGTTGGCATGTCAACTTTTGTTATAAAATCAAAATAATCTGAAAAGGCGTTGAAGGATCCATGTATTAATACAAGGGAAATTAATGATAGAATAAATAACATAAGATTGAAATGCTGGGCAAGTATTGCACCGAAAACCAGAGCTGTTATGCTCTGCTGTAAACTCCAAGGTCTCAAGGCCCTGAAATATCCTATTTTTCTTTCCTTCAATTCATCAAGAGAAAACTGTGCGTTGAAAATTTTTCTCTCATTCCTCATATCCGTTACCTTTATATAATCTGGTACAAGCCTTGCAATATAAACATGGCCTGATTTAACAAATAGCGCATCCTGTGGAATTTTGTAAAGGAGTGAACCCCTTTCATCATGGAATTCACCGGGTTCACCCAAAATTTTTACACATCCCTCCCCCTGAACATAATAGTCTGGTTTATCCATGTCAATTGTGAAAGAAACTTTACAATTCTTCTGAATATTTTTCAATGTTCTCCCTTCCTTTTCAACCAGGAAAACAAATCCTCTATCCATGGCATAGTATACCTTTGTTGTCCATAGTGTTTCCTCGTTTGTTGAAATTACCATGGTTTTGCATTTTCTGAGAAATTTGAGTAGATCTTTGTCCATAGAATAAAAAAAGATTTCATTTATTTAAAGATTACTGGTAAAATTTTACCCATTTAACAAAAAAATTATCATGATTACGGTGAGGAATTGCAAAGCAACTATTTCCGCTGTCTTTTCAGGACCCTTTCTCAGAAAATCGTTCAAAAATAAAATATGCAAGATTGAAAGTACCAGGAATATTAAAGTGATTATGTAAACTGTACTTAAAATTAGAAAGGATGATAATAAAAGGGAAGAATAAATTATCCTGAACTTTTTGAAGCGTATTGAATTTTCATTCTCTTCAGGTAAATGGTGAATGAACCTTATTGCAGATGTGCTCAACCCAAAGAATATTGAAATTAGGATATAATTAATATTTATAGCAAGGCCTAAAGCTGTTAGGGATCCAAGGAATAATAATGGACCGAAATTAAAGAATGTTGAAATTTCACCAATACCCTTTTTGTAAAACTCGAATGGAGGAAAAAGGTATGCGTATGAAAAGAATAGTGCAAGGGCGCCGAAAATTAAAAGTATGAATTTTTTTGTTAAAAATAGAACTATAAATCCAAGGGAAATGGATATAAGGAATGAAATCATTGAAAGTATGAAAACCTTTTTTGAACTAATTTTTTCCACCTTTATTGAATATGGCCCTATGGGGAAATATGAGTCCTGGAATTTCACATCTTTACCATATTTGTAATCACTCACATCCATGGAAAGGTTCATACCCATCTGGAAGAAAATCACAAAAAATAAAAGAAGAATGAAAATTAAAAGATTATTAAATTTTCCAATGGACCAGGCAAGCAAAACAGGTCCTATTGAAGTTAAATAAAGAGGAAATTTTGTTAACTTTAACAAATTCATAAAAAAGATAATTCAAAGATCTTGATAAAATTTTTTCATTTCAATCCGATTTTTTCTTAGTAATAAGATTAATGCATATTCATTTTTCACCCATTTCAATTATTTTCAAAATATTAGTGTGTTAACTCCTATGAAAAAAGTTCTTTTGTTGAATCAAATATCCCATTTCCCTTAATTAATTTTATGGTTTTCTGAATCTCTATGCTCCTTACTGTTCTCTTTGCATCCTTTGCTTTTTCTTCCATTGTTCTTATCTTCCTTTCTGTTAGTGTATCAATGTTGTCTATGAATTCTTCTCCTTTTTTAAGCATTATGAATATTTTTTCAAGGAGAATCCTTGCTATTGCGACTA
>JAVRLK010000112.1:0-3345 GCA_031961545.1 Thermoplasmatota archaeon
AGTCTTTGCATACGTTAACCCCTATCATACAATCACCGAAGTAAACTATAATAACAATGGTCTTCCACCGGTTGTTTTAAATGTTATAAATGTTAGGTTCTCCACGCTAGTGGTATGGATCCATGGTAGTAATGATAAAAACAATAATATTACTTCCGTAACAAGTACATTGAGTAATATGGGAGTTTCATATGTATTTTTAAATTATTATGTTGGATCAAACCAGAATCCTCCTTCCTTAACGAGTCCAGCATCAAAATTTTACTTTATGAACTATAATCTTGTAATCCTGGATTTCAATAGTACAGCTTACTCATTGGATTCAAATTTGGCAAATGCAATAATAAGTTATTTAACAAACAAAAATATAACTAAGTTTCCATATTCACTTCTATTTCTTGGTGAGTATGCTGGTTATGCTATAAATTCAAATACAACAATAAAAAATTATCTATATTTAAATAAAATTGTACTTACGCCTATTACAGGAACAGTTAAATTCAATACCTACTTATTTGGTAATAATACCAATGCTCAAAACCTTAACATAGGATTCTTTGGAACGAACGTTACAAGAGGGTACGGCTTAGTTTATAAATTCAAAAATGAAATTACAACGTTATCCTGTACAAACCCATATTCAATGAACATTTTAATTAACTCAAGTAAAAGTTATGGCGTTCTAGAAAATATCTCTAACCTAATGGTGGGTATTATACCTTTAAGTCTAGAAAATGTTCTAGGGATTATACAGAATCATACTACTAATACTCCATATTCTCCATCATCCTCTTCTTCAAGCATACTAACATACAGTCCACCATCCGCAGCTAGATACACCCAAAATCTCCTAATGTTGAATTTGCTTTTGTCTTTTAAGTATGTTATTAATAAACCAATACCTGAAATACTCTCCTGTGACATAAATGTTAGTTCACAGTATGTTACGTTAAATAATTACTATTTGATAAATGGAATAGTAAGAAATCTTGGATATGTTGGTGTTAACGTTATTTTGCAATCTTACGAAGAACAATCTTTGTTTAACACTCAATCAATTTATTTACCACCTGTTTCTGCAGTGAAATTCCAGGTATTGTGGAAACCAAATTATGCCTCCTCTCCCTCACCTGAAATACTAAGATTCGTTCTTGTAGGGAATTTCCAGAAATTACCTATGCAGGAAGCACTGATATTCCAGAAGGTTTATTTCCTTTATAATAATGGATCCACATTACAGAACTGGCAGCATTACAATGTTTTACAGTATATCACTGGTGAACCTCTCTTCGGTCTAAGCGGATATGTATATTCTAGCATTCAAACTGATTGGTATAAGATTTATAACTCTAGCAATGATGGAACAAATATATTTTATGGGTGGTCAACAAATTATTCTTTCTCTTATCCCTATTCATATTACATTCAAGATGTAATTGACTGGAACGGTACAACCCCAGGGGATTATGCAAGCGTTTCATTACAGTTAGCACCTGTAACAGTGTCACCTGGTGAAATTGTTACCCTCAGCTGGGAATGGAAATACTCTATAGCAACGGCACAAAATGGTCTTTTCCTTATGGTAAAAATAGGCAATACGTGGTATCAGGTTGCATTACCATATAATTCAAATCCAGATTTGGGCAATATTCTTACCATAAATGGTTGCAAAATCGTGGAAGTCTATAATGGTCAGAGCGGTGGTGGAACCTTTTCCTGGACATATCATTCAATAAATACCAATGAATTATATGTAATGGATCCTAGCACAGGTCTACCTATGCCAAATCCAATAAATGTTACTGGACAAACATTAAAATTTATGTTTGTTTATATTGCTCCTGCATATTACGCAAGTTCTTGGGTTGGATCATCTCAACCGGGGGCTGGAACTTACATTGATAATGTAATGCTTTCTGCAACCAATGGCGGTAACGATGGATGGAGGGTTATACATCCCGGTGAAACATCAAACCAATATGGAATCTCCACAAATGGCATAACTTATTTAGGATTTCAGGGCGCACCAACCTATTCTTTAATTGCACTATATAATAATAATTCTGGATATCCTTCTTTTGACAGTAGTTTATGGGATAATTTAATTACACCTGTGATAGATCTAAACAACGCCATTAATGCTACACTCAGTTTTACTTTTAAAGCAAACATAGCACAGGGCCTTTATGGGGCCGGTTGGCCTCCAGATTTCTTCTATGTAGCTGTTAGCACAAATGGTGGATCAACATGGTCACAGGTTTATTCTCCACCAACTTATCCTTCTGGCGGGCAATATGGCAATGGAGGACAATCTGGAGGCGGAACCATATATGCAACAGATAGCTGGAATTTTTATCCTGCAAATGGAGCAAATTCAACATATTGGTTAACAATTACAATAAACCTTAATTTCTATCTTGGTCTTCCTATTTACATAGATTTTGCAATGGTTACAAATAATGGCTGGAATAATTCTAACATATTTATTCCATGGCATGCTGTGGG
This sequence comes from Thermoplasmatota archaeon, assembly GCA_031961545.1. Taxonomy (GTDB): domain Archaea; phylum Thermoplasmatota; class Thermoplasmata; order Thermoplasmatales; family ARK-15; genus JAVRLH01. The sequence goes on from JAVRLK010000112.1 coordinate 2,506, forward strand.
TTATACTAATGCAAATGCAAATCCATTCTTTGGTCTATATTTAACAAACATATATGTCCAAGGATATTCACAATCACCTCCTATATCTTATTCTGGGGTTTGGACATAATAAAATTTTTGAAATGCCTAGCTCTGTAGAAATCCTTCGTAAAGTATTTATTTAGGGGGATTTTGTCGTATTTATGTATGCCTCAAAGATGACAAAAATCCCCCAATTTGTAAAGAAATCACAGGAATATAAGTTTATCGAACAGGCAATAATTATATCCAAAAGACTTCTCCCTGCTTATTCTTCCAAATTTTCTAAAAAGAAGTACCAGCAGTATCAGCATTTTGTTATTCTATTATATAAAATCTGGACAAATAAAAGTTATCGTGATGTTATTGAAATAATTTCATCAAATCCTGCATTTGTTGAACTTTTATCTCTTTCCGAGATACCACATTTTACAACAATTCAGAAATTTTCAGAAAGGATTGATAAAGCGCTTATTAGATTTGTCTTCAATCAAATCCTGAAATTTTTTATGGGATTATTGGGAAACAGAATAGTAATTAACAGTACTGGATTTTCTATGAATTATCATTCATTTTATTACGATAAAAGGCTTGATGATTTTGGAAGGAAGGTTAAGAAAAAGTATGTTAAAACAACAATATGTGTGGATGATCATTCACAACTGATTGTTTCATATGATGCATACTTTGGGGATATTCATGATTCAAAAGAGTTCAAGAAAACATTGGAAAATATGGATAGGGAAATAATTGGAAAATTCAGGATCATTATTGGTGACAGGGGATATGATTCAGAAGAAAATCATATCATTGCCAAAAAAT
>JAVRLK010000113.1:0-3332 GCA_031961545.1 Thermoplasmatota archaeon
TATCCTCTGTCTCCCATCCTCGTACCCTTTGGTGGCTTTTCATTCCTGTCGTATTTTCCCGACAAAAGACCACCGTGCAGAGGGCTCCATACAAGAAGGGACATTTTGTTGAACCTGAGAAATGGAAGTACCTCATATTCAACATCCCTGTTTATTAAATTGTAGTTCATCTGGGCACTTTCATACCTTGCGTATCCCCTCTCTTCAACAATACCCTGTATATATGCCATCTGCCATGCCGCAAAGTTTGAAAATGCAGGATAGAGAACTTTACCCTGGTCAACAAAGTTTTGCATTGTATCTATCATTTCATTTATGTTCCCTTCAACATCCCAGCCATGATACTGGTAAATATCAATCCATGTTGTCCCCAGCCTTTCAAGACTTTTTCTCAATGCTATTGTCATGTGATGTCTTGATAGACCAAGTTCATTAACACCATTTCCTGTCCTCCCTCTTACCTTTGTTGCAATCATTACCTGATCTCTATAATCCTTAAGAGCCCTTCCAAGTATTATTTCAGACTCTCCCCCTTCATAAACATCAGCGGTATCAAATAAATTTATACCTGCATCTATGGAAATTTTTACCATTTTGTTCGCTGTTTCCTGGTTAACACCACCAAGTTTCCATAGGTTCTTTTCACCAAAGGTCATGGACCCAAGGGCAAGAGCGGATACAAAAGTTCCCGTGTTTCCATACTTCAAATATTTCATAATTTTTCTAAAACCATTAGGTATAAAAATATTTTTAAATTCATTCGATTCGATTGTTTTTAAACTAATATATTTTTTTGATAATACAAAATTTTTTGCTTTTTATTGAAAAAAAATTCAAAGTAAAATTTTATATATATAAATTTTGTTTTTAAAGTTGGTGAAAAGAATGGATAATATTAGAAAAGTAGGATTAACACTGGATCGTTTATTTTATTCAACTCTGATCACCGCTAGTGATAAAAAAATAATATACAAAGATATGCACATGACCTATTATGAATTTTACAAAAATGTCGTTAAATTATCAAATGGTTTAAATGAAAAGTATAATAAAGGCACAAGAATGGCTGTATTAGACTGGAATACTCTTCCATATCTTCAACTTTTATTCGGAATTCCCTGTTCTGGTAATGTTATTCACCCTGTTAACATAAGACTTCCCATTGATCAGATTATTCTGACAATAAAGGATGCTAGGGATAATGTTCTATTTGTTTCAAAAGAATTTTTACCAATTGCCCAGAAAATTGAAAATTTAGGATTAATAAAAAGTGATGATATTTACCTTCTAGATGAAAGTTCAGATTATAGATCATATAGGGAAATATTGGATTTTGCTGATGATAATCCAAATTTCAATCTTGATGAAAATGATCCCGCATTTGTTCTTTTTACATCTGGTACAACTGGAAATCCAAAAGAGGTAATTTATACTCACAAGCAGATTATTTTGGCACCATGGAGTATTCTAACGCTTTTATCGGCCTACCCTGGTAATGCAAGGTTGAATTCAAAAGATGTTATGTTTTCATTAATACCAAATTACCATATATTCTCCTGGGGAACACCATTTATTGCTACTATGATTGGAGCTGATTTTGTGTTGGATGGTAAATTTGATGTAACAAGCACAATTGAGGCAATTAGAAAAAATAGAGTTACATGGATGAGCATGGTTCCAACCATGTTGTACGCTTTACTTTCCCATTCCTTATCCGATGTACTTAATGGAATGAAAATCCTGATTGGTGGATCACCAATTCCATCAGGACTTGTTAAAGCTGCAACAGCCAAAGGAATTGAACTTACATCTATTTATGGATTCACCGATGGTCTTATAGCAGGAATAGGAGGAATTTTAGAAGAGGATAGTAACCTTGATTTTGAAAAGAGGAATATTTTATCCACTTTTGGTATGATCCCTGCACCTTTTTCTGAATTCAAAGTTGAAAAAACTTTGGAAGGTGAAATAGGAGAAATATATTTTAGAGCTCCTTGGTTACCTAGTGGATATGAAAATAATAAAGAAAAAACATTGGAACACTTCACCGAAGATGGATGGTTCAAGCCGGGGGATGCGGGGAAAATATCCAATGGAAGAGTTGAAATAATGGATCGTACAAAGGATCTTATTAAAAGTGGTGCGGAGTTTATTCCCTCAGCACTTATTGAAAGCGCTATTTCGGATCTTCCTGAGGTGGAATCGGTAGCTGTTATAGGAGTACCACATGAAAAGTGGGTTGAGCGTCCCATAGCCATAATAAAAACCAAAAATAATCTCAATTTCGATGAAAATAAGGCTAGAGAATATTTAATGAAGCTTGTTGAGAGTGGGAAGATACAAAAATGGTGGATACCGGATAAATTTATACAAACAGATAACATACCTTTAACAGGTACCGGTAAGATTGATAAAAAAGTCTTAAAGGATAGGTTTGGGAGGAATTGATATGGAGGACTTTTTGTTGAATGATCAGGAAAGGGAAATAAAATATCTTGCAAGAAGGACCGTGAAATCAATACCATCAGATTTAATCAGATCAATGGAAAGGGAAGAAATGAAATTCCCAAAAGATTTCATTAAAATTGTTGCAAAGGAAAATCTCATTGGATTAAGATACCCAAGGATCTATGGTGGAAGGGAAATGACATGGGTAGGGGATATGGCAGCCGTTGAGGAAATGGGTTATCTTGGATTCACCCTTAGCTGTATGTATTCCCTTGGAACGATCGTTGGGGAACCAATAAACAAGTTTGGAACAAAGGAACAGAAGGAAAAGTATTTGAAAGGAATAACATCCGGAACCCTATACGGTGCAGAGGCAATAACAGAACCGTCCGGCGGATCAGATCTTTTTGGTATGATGAAAACAACAGCAATTAAGAGTGGTGGAAAATTCATACTGAACGGTCAGAAGAGGTTTATTGTTGGTGGACAGGGTGCTGATTTCTTTGTTACCTATGCAATAACGGATCCATCAAATCCAAACAGGACAAAGGCAATAAGTGCGTTCATTGTTGATAGGGATACACCAGGTTTAAAGGTTGAAACAGTTTATGGACTGATGGGTACAAGGGGTGGAGGTACGGCAAGAATAGTATTCAAGGATGCAGAAATACCTGAAGATAATCTGATAGGTGAAATGAATAAAGGGTATGATGTTTTCAATATAATGATGGTTCCTGAAAGGTTAACAACCGCGGCCGGTGCTGTTGGTGTTGGAATGGGTGCAATTGAAATAGCAACAAATTATGCAATGAGGAGAAAGGCCTTTGGAACAAAGATTATTGACCATGAGGGTGTTAGCTTTAAGATATCTGAAAGCCTTGCAG
>JAVRLK010000114.1:0-3331 GCA_031961545.1 Thermoplasmatota archaeon
TGTACAGGTATAGAGGATATTCTGTGGAAGAAGCAACAAAAATGGTGGGTGTAACAAAGATGGTAGGATATTACTGGCAGGATGCTTGGAATAAAAATGGATTTGAAGGATTAATACCAAAATTTGGAGGAGGTAGGCCATCAAAGTTGACAGAAGATCAAAAAGAAGAGCTTATAGAAATGTTAAAGAAAAGAGATGATTGGACCACCACTGAAATACAGAAATTGATAAAGGATAAATTTGGTGTTGATTATAACATTAAGCACGTAAGAAAGTTGTTAAAAAAATTTGGTATGCATTATTCAAAACCATATCAGCATGATTTTAGAAGACCAAATAATGCAAAGGAAGATCTAAAAAAAAATAAATGAGAAGAATATTAACAATGCAGTAATAGGTTTTATTGATAAATCTTCACCTCAAACAACATCAAATACTGTAAGAGTATGGTCATTTTTTAAACCTGAGAAATTCAAAAATACAGATAGATTCAAGGTAGATTCATTTGGATTTTACTCAATAAATGGCATAAATGTAATTGATTTCAAAGATCAATCAAAAATAAAAGATTTTCAGGATTTTCTATTAGAGATAAGGAAACGTAATGATATTAAGAAAATCATAGCAATATTGGGCAATTTTACTACACAGAGATCAAAAAAGACAATTGAATTTGCAAATTCATTAAACATAGATCTTGTATTTTTACCACCATATTCTCCAGATTTAAATCCAATAGAATACATATGGAAAAGCATAAAAAGAATATTATCAACTTCGTTCATTGGATCATTGGAACATATGAAATTCATAATAGCAAAATCATTCTATGAATTTTCTAAATCATTAACATTTGCGAAAAATTTGATCCTAAAATTTTTGGATGATAAGTATAAAAAGTTATACGTTTAACTATAATTAAGGGAAATGTGAATATTTGATTCAACAAAAGAATTTTTTCATAGGAATTAACAAAATAGTCATTAAATTTAGTTTTTTTATAAAAGTTTTGAATCAAATCATAAAGGAAAGATTTTAAATAAAGAATTTTCGATAAGCATTCAATGAACAATAGGGTTGCTATTGTTGGAATAGGGCATTCAAAGTTTGGTAAAAGAATGGATGTTAACATAAACGAACTTGCGTGGGAAAGTGTAAAACAGGCACTTGATGATGCAGGAATAAGCCAGAAGGATGTTGAATTCTTTTCCCTGGGTAATTTGGGCTTCTGGAGTGAAGAACTTCTTCCAGCAGTTACTGTTGGTGAATACTGCGGTCTAACATCCGGATCCATGAAGGTTGAGGCTGCTTGCGCTTCCGGCAGTGCAGCAATAAAGGTTGCATATGAAAGTGTAAAATCTGGTAATGCAAAAATAGCCATGGCAATAGGGCTTGAAAAAATGTATGATTCACCGAATCCAACAGTTATTGAACTTATAGGCAGGGCCGGTTACTTTTTCTGGGAATTTGAAAATTTTGGCATGACATTTCCTGGCTATTATGCTCTATATGCAAACAGGTACATGCATGAATACAATGCAAGTGAGGAGGATCTATGCCTTGCGGCAATAAAAGCGCACCATTATGGTGCCATGAATCCATACGCAATGTTCCAGAAGGATATAACAATGGAAGAATGTGTAAAATCCAGGTACGTTGCCTATCCTCTTAAACTATACGATTCATCACCAATAACAGATGGATCCGCAGCAATAATTCTTGCGGATGAAGAAACTGCCAAAAAATTAACGGATACACCTGTTTACATAAAATCACAGGGTTATGCAACGGGTACGGCAAACATAAGCAGAAGGGATGATTATGTATCACTCGAGGCGAGCAGGAGGGCGGCAAACCTTGCATACAGAATGGCACACATTGATGATCCAAAAAATAGTTTTGATCTTTTCCAGGTGCATGATTGTTTCACCATAGCGGAAGTGATGGCATACGAGGATCTTGGAATAGCGGAAAGGGGTAAGGGTATTGAAATATTGAGGGAAAAGCAGAGTTACCATGATGGAAAGTTTCCAACAAACGTTGACGGCGGTCTTAAGGCAAAGGGTCACCCAATAGGGGCAACGGGTGTGAGCATGGCCGTTGAAATAACAAAACAGCTTAGAGGTGAAGCTGAAAAGGGAAGGCAGGTGAATGTTGTAAAGGGAAGAGCATTGTCACATAACGTTGGTGGTACCGGTCATTATGCGTATGTTACAATCTACGAAAGGGGTGATTGAATGGTGGATAAGATCTTTATGGATAGAAGATCACTTGAGCTTAAGTACCAGATACCCATGGGCAAAATAGATAAATTTTTTGAAGCACTTGAACAGGGTAAGGTTCTGGCAACAAAATGTAAAATATGTGGAAAAACATATTTCCCTCCTCAGGGAGATTGCCCCGTTTGCAGGAAGAGTGAAATGGATTGGGTTGAGGTTGAAAATGATGGCACTTTATTAACATTCACTGTAATAAATGCAAAACCAACATCATTTTCAAAATACCCTGACTATGTGGTTGGAATAGCAAAGTTTGGCGAGATAAATGTTCTTTCCTGGGTAAACGTTGATGATTACAGAAAATTGAAAATAGGTATGAAGGTCCATCTTAAAGTTGTTAAGAGGGAGGATTATTTCACATATCAGATAGAGTTATGATTCCTTCCATTTTGGATCCCTTTTCTCAATAAAGGCTCTCATTCCCTCTTTAAAATTTTCTGAAACTGTTAAATTTATAAGTGAATTAAGACCCTCATCAAGTCTTCTCTCATCAACAAAAGTTTTTCTCATCAAATTCTTTGCAATTCTGATAGCCTCAGGAGAATTCTTTGAAATCATTATTGAGAATTCTGTACCCACCAAAGATAACTGTTCCTCTGGAACAATCTCATCAACAATTCCTATCTCTTTAGCTCTCTCCAAGGAAATAATTTCACCTGTCAGTATATACCTCCTGATTTTTCTTCCAACTGATATTCCAAGGGTTGTTGCAATTGGTGGAATTGCACCTATTTTCACCTCCGGAAGTGATAATATAGCATTGCTTGAAGCTATAACAATATCCATACCGATAAGAATTTCAAGGCCTCCACCATGGGCATGTCCGTTCACAAGGGCTATTGTTGTTTTATTTGAATTGAAAATCTCTTTTATTGTTTCTGAAAAAATAGTAAAGAATTTTTCAGCATCCTCTTTATTTTTCCATGATCCCATGACATTTATGTCATCACCTGCACAGAATGCATTACCCTTACCCGTTAAAATTATACATTTCACACTTTTGTCTTTGTTTGCAATCTCATATGCTCTTTTAAGATCAATCCATAGCTGTT
>JAVRLK010000115.1:0-3316 GCA_031961545.1 Thermoplasmatota archaeon
CATTTCCACATGACCCTTGTCATTTCATCTCCATCAAGCTCTACAACAGGCTTTTCCATCTCAATCTTATTTTTTGATGCCATGGTAAAGGGAATTGAAAATGCATTATTTAAATATATTTTTGATAAGTTTAATCTACAAGTTTTGATTGTTAGAATTATGAGAAATATCCTTACAGGACAGGGAATGGGGCCCGAGGGTTACTGTATCTGTCTTAAATGCGGTTACAGAATGCCAAAGCAGAGAGGGGTGAGGTGCATGGATATTCATTGCCCAAAATGTGGTGATGTTATGGTCAGAGAAGGATCATATCATCATCAGCTTTTTCTTGAATAGAAAAACTATAATGTTAAAATTTTATCCGTTGGAACAGGATCAATGTTTGATACCCTTGGAAAATATTTTGATCTTATAATACTTGATGAAAATATTCCTTCCCAGGTTTCAGATTTCACACGGTAAAGTTTTATGTATTCGTTGAGATCTTTTGCAAATGAATAGTAAAATAGATTCACATTTCCTGTTAACTTTTCAACACTCAATATGAAAATATTACTAGCTTTTTCTATTATTTCCCTTTCCTTTGCAATCTCTATCATTTTATTTATTCTATCAACCATATTACCTTCAAGGGACATCAAAAATTCAAGAAAGAATTCTGTATCTGTCTGCTTTTCTTTATTTTTCTCATTAAGCATTCCTGCCAAAATATCTTTGTTGAATGATCCATTGTGGGCAAGAAAAACAATATAATTTCTATCATATCTTACATGGGGGTGTGCATGCAAAACACCCTTCGGTTCATTTTCACTGGCCTTTCTTGCATGCATGATCAAAATTCCATTCTTTGGAATGCTTACAATATTTGATTTGAATATCGGTTCCTTGAATCTTTCATGTATCAATGTGTTTTTATTGTAAAAAACAAAACCCCATCCATCATCATGTGAAAACCATGAAGACTGCATTTCCCTCCTTATGGGATCATCCCTTGCCACATCCTGCAATGAAAGAAACAAATTTTCATAATCTCCTGAAAAATCACCCTTTATCATGAACATCCTGCACATAATTCAGGAATTTAGAACATTTACTTAAGCTTATCCCAAAAAGAGGAAAGGCAAGAGGAGTGGTGGTGAAAATGCCTGATTCCTCCCCTCCAAAAATGGATTAAAAGAGAGATTTATAGGTTTTTTGGTACAATTTTTGATTAACTTTATTTATCCAGACCGTTAAGAAAACCCTGGGCAAGAATTATGAAAATGTATTTCCTTAGATCGGGTGAAAAGAGATTGAAATTCATACCATAATTTTCGTAGAGAAAGTTCCCTATACTTTCAGCATCCTTTTCCTTCATTTTCTCAATTATTTCTTTCCATTCGTATGTTATTTTTATCGCATTTTCTATTATAGCTCCATTCTCTATGGATCCAAAATGTGCAAAACCAAGGATTTTGGGATTAAATTTCCTTACCTTTTCAATGGATTCAATGTAACTATTAAACTTAAAACTTGGAGGAAAGGAATTTGGAAGAACCTTACCGTTTGAAAAAAGACCCATTCCATCACCAGTGAAAAGAAAAGAGTCCCTTTTCTCAAAAAACATAAAATGGTCCGATGTATGACCTGGGGTGTGAACCGCAACAATTTTAATGCCCTTTCCAAGATCTATTTCTTCACCATCATGGATTTCAACAAGCCTTGATTTATCTAAAACGGGATCCATTGTTTCACCGAATTCCCCATACATTTCAACCGTTGCCCTGTTCAACTTTTCAGGATCCATCAATATTTTCAACGTGTATTCATGGGCAAATATTTTTGCATTTTTTAATTCTTTAATCAATTCGGATGAACCACCTGCATGATCGGCATGCCTGTGACTAACAAAAATGTATTTCACCTTTTCTTTATCAATTCTATATTCATCAAGAGCATTCAATATTTCCTTTGCAGAACTTTTGTTTCCAGGCTCAATTATAGCTATTTCATCACCAATAATTATGTATGATGATGTTGTATGTTTATAACGCCAGCCCTTCACATCAACCATTAGAATGTTTTCCCTTATGAATCCTGTTTCATTGTACATAGATGATGAATGAAAAACAGGTATTTAATTCTCTTTTTTTCTTACACAAATGTTAAGAATAAAAAAAATATGGATAAATTATGGTAAGGGAACTGAGAATTGTTGTTCTTAACAACAACAGTCCTGGAAAGGGTTTGAAGAATGAGTGGGGATTGAGTATTTACGTTGAATCAGAAAAATGGAAAATCCTTTTTGATGCAAACTCAAACGAAAGGATCATTGAATTTAATTCTAAAAAATTGAACATTGATCTTGAAAGTATAGATTTTGCATTTCTGAGCCATTATCATTACGACCATTATGGAGGATTTTCATACTTTAAAAAAATTAAGAGAAAGATTGATATTTTTGTTCCACCAGGAAATACTGAAATTCTAAGGGAAGATAACCTGAATCCAATTGAAATTAATTCATTCAAAAATATTGCAGAGGATGTATGGTCATCAGGTCCATTGGGAATAATCAATGAACAGGCAATGGGCATTCTTGTGGATAATACAGGTCTTGTTGTGTTTGTTGGATGCAGTCATCCTGGTGCAGACAACCTTACAAAAATTCTTTATGAAAAAACTGGAAAAGAAATTTATATGGTTTTGGGAGGATACCATTTACCATCCATAAAAACACTTGATTCTCTTTTAAGCATTTCAAAACTCCTCGCGCCAGGCCATTGTACAGGTAATGATGCATATAACTATCTCATTTCAAAGGATCCAGATAGAATTATAACAATAAGAACAGGGTTTGAGATTAAAATACCATGATTATAATCTGTCATACTTTCTTCTCCTTGTTTGTGAATATTCAAATTTTTGATCTATTTTCATGTTTTTCATATAAATAAAATATAGATTATTTAAAATTTGTTGCATTGGATCATCAACAAAATTTAAATCTTAAGATTTCCATTTTAAATCATGGAAGATTATTCATTTTTAGGATACCCACTGCCTGAAAAAATAAAAAGAGAAGAATATTCAGGGAATTTTTCAATTGCATTGAAAATGATAGATGAATACCTTGGTAAGAACATACCAGGTATTTTGAAAAAAAGGCTTGAATGGGAAAAGGAAAGAATAAAAAGAATTAGATATGATTACAGTTTATCAAAGCAAAAGGCCATTGAAATAATAAAAAAAGATTTCAAGGATTTCAGGATGGTTGATCTTGATAAACTTTTAAAGGATGGAAAAATTGATTATAAAAAAATTGATGGTAAAACAG
>JAVRLK010000116.1:0-3300 GCA_031961545.1 Thermoplasmatota archaeon
TATCATGGTCTAGCTTGGGACTGCGATGAATCTTTTTACAGGAACCTTTATGAAATGAGCAAAAAGTATCTTTCAATACTTGATTTCAAAATGGAAACGATGTTTGGACCACCTAAAAGTATAAGAATACCAAAGGAAAAGATAATTGAAAACTTTGAATCCTATGGATTTAGATTTGTTAAGGAAAAAGATCTCAATACCCATTTCCTTCTTCTATTTGAAAAGGTGGATTGAACATGTTCCATGCTCATGGAATGCATCATCGTGGTCTTGTTGGTTTAAGGTACTGGATCCTTTTTTTGCTAAGGAGAAAGGAAATGACAGGTGCGGAAATAATGAACACCCTTGAGGAAATGTCAATGGGTATGTGGAGACCTTCTCCGGGGAGTGTATATCCAATGCTAAAGGATCTTGAAACAGAAGGGCTTATAGTTTCAAAAATCGTGGAAAACAAAAAATATTATTCCATTACTGAAAAAGGAAAAAATGTTCTTGAATACATAATGATACCGGATATGGAAAAGTATTCACAGAAATTTGGCATTGATGAAGTTTTGGAAACACTGGATGGTTATGCTGAATATTTGCTTGAAAACAGGGAAACTTTAAAAAATAATGAAAATTTGAAAAATAGATTGAAGGAAATAGTTCAAAAATTCAATGAAGCTTTGAAGGAATGAGAACATGGACAGAAACGTAAAATTGATTATATCCTCAAGGTTTCTACTTAGTTTCAGTTATGGTTTTCTCAATGTTATTATTTCACTTTATCTTTATTATCTGGGTTATTCATACATAATGATAGGGATTATTCTTGGAATAGCTTTAATCCTTAACGCAATTTTTGCACTATTGTTCGGGATGGTTGCTGATCATTATGGTAGAAAATTAACACTTGTAATCCTATTTCTGCTATTTTCCATTTCCTCATTTCTTTATCTATACATAAACAACTTCATAATTCTTGCTTTTCTAGCAGGTCTTGCCGGATTCACTGGTTCAGGTGGTGGTCCCATAGGTTCAGGGGGGCCATTCGGTGCGGTTCAAACTGCAATAATAACAGAAACAACAGAACCGAAGAGATTAGCTGAAGTTCTTGGCTTTGCATCCATAATAGGTTTGGTTGGAAGTATGCTTGGATCCGCTTTTATCTATTTAATTGAAAATATCCATTTCTTTCTTTATGATCTTTTTTACATAGCATCAATTATGGGAATCCTGGCATTCATAATATCTTTATTCGTTAAGGACAACAAAATAAGAAGCAAGAGTTTCCTTCCTAAAATTTCCTACAAAAATATCATAAAATTATCTTTACCAACAATACCAGGTGGATTCGGTAATGGATTCGTTACACCAATTCTTTCATTATGGTTCCATGAGAGATATGGTGTCAGTGCAGGAATTATCGGTCTTGTTATGAGCACAGGCATATTCGCAACAATCATTGCCATGTATGTTTTTCCATATTTAACAAGGAAATATGGTGACCTTAGGATTATTATTTTAACAAGGACCTTTGCATCAATTCTAATGATTTTAATAGCTCTTTCACCATACTTTATACTTTCTGCAATCTTTCTAATTTTCAGGCAGGCTTTTCAGATGGGTGGAATTCCTGTCAGGCAATCTTTCTCAATGAAGAATGTGCATGAAAGTGAGAGGGCAACAACATCAGGTGCAACTTCACTTGCAAGAATAGGATCATCCTCACCATCCATAATGATATCTGGCTATATCATGCAATTTAACCTTGACCTTCCATTCTTCCTGGGAGGGATGGTGAGTATATTCGATCCCATTCTATATTACATTCTATTCAAAGAGCAGTTTGGGAGGGTTTAAATGGGAAATTCAACTGTTTCTCCAGGTTTCAGAATTTTTACCTTTGTAACTTTACTCCTTTTTTTAACTTCATCCTCAAATTTTTTCGGATCCTGCTGTATAGGAGGAAATGTGTTGTAGTGCATTGGGATTGCAACCTTTGGTTTTAAAAGTTTAACAGCGTATGCCGCTTCCTCAGGTCCCATTGTGAAGAATCCTCCTATTGGTAATAATGCTGCATAAGGTTTGTAAAGTTCACCTATAATCTTCATGTCACCAAAAAGACCTGTATCACCCGCATGGTAAATACCTATGCCTTCACCGAAAATAACAACACCCGAAGGATTACCCGTATGCAAAGCAGGTGTGAAAACCATCTTTATGTTATCAACATAGAATGGTGAGCCTATGTTTGTTCCTATTGCCTCGCTTACACCTTCATTCTGCGCTTTCATTGCTGTCTCAAATAGAGCGACAACCTTTGAATTCAACCTTTTTGCTATGCTTACACAGTCACCATAATGATCTGAATGTTCATGTGTAACAACAATAATGTCGGCCTTTTTTATATCATCCGCTTTCATGGGAGCCATGGGATTTTCGTTCAGGAAAGGATCTATCAGTATTGTCTTTCCTTCCATTTCAACCATAAATGCCGAATGCCCTAACCATGTTAGCTTAACCATGGTATGTAATATGAAAAAAGTGATATTTATTTTTTTATGTGAAATTTTAAAAGGAGGAATGGATACTCAATTTCAATGATTATTGTTGTTGGTGTTGCCCATGTAATTGATCTATCGGAAAGGATTGAAAGATTCATTGAGAATGAGAGACCTGATGCTGTATGTATTGAACTTGATGTTAACAGATTGTATTATTTATTAAACAACGGGAAGCCATCCGGTCATGGCATTTTTTCATTACTCGGAAAAATGCAGATGGAAATAGCAAGGGAACAGAATGTTGTTCCAGGGGAGGAGATGATAACTGCGTTTAAAAAGGCAGGAAACATGGGCATTGATGTATATCTTATTGACAGGGATATTAATGAAACTATAGAAAGGATCAAGAAAATACCATTATCCGAAAAATTAAAACTTTTCCTTTCAGTTTTTTATTCAATAATTCCATCAAGGAAAAGATATACCCTTGATGAAATGATAAAAAATGAAAGGGAAATGATTGAAAGCATGAGGAAATCATTTCCAAACCTTTCAAGGATATTGATGGATGAAAGGGAAGAATACATGGCCCAAAAAATAAAGGAAATAAAGAAAGATAAAATAATTGCATTTGTTGGTGATGGTCACATTCCAGGATTGAAAAAGTTGATTGATGCAAGATTCATAACACTTGAAGAGTTCATAAGGATGTGAGAAAATAGAAAAATAAATTAATCAGTTGGTATTTGCAATTTCTGTTAGAGAAGGTGAGAAACATGCCGATTGATCTTGAAAAGGTTAGGTATGGTAC
>JAVRLK010000117.1:0-3280 GCA_031961545.1 Thermoplasmatota archaeon
TTTTATATTAAAATTTGTTAAAGAATTTAAAAAGGTGATAATCAGATGAATATAAAGAAAATTACAGGTTTAGTGCTGGCAACAATAATGCTCTTGCCAATATTAGTGACTGCAACAGTGGTTATCAGCTACACCTACCCAACAAACACAAGTGCTAAAACACCTTACATATACTTAGCACAGGGACCTAACTATGCTGCTGCAAATGCATTAGGCCTATTCTATGCTAAACAAACAACAACCGCCCCAGCAAATATAACATCTGGAACCACAATATACATTAACTACACTGCGGGTGCAGGAACAACATATCTCCTGAATGTGTTGGAAATTGTGAATAATACACCGGCAGGATATCCTGTCACTGTAACATTCACAACCGTTTCCTTACCTACTGGAGTTACAATGTATTACAGTACTAGTGAAGCATCTTTAAGTTCACTTGGAAATTCTGTAAGCTCCGGAACATCAATATCACTACCATCCGGAACCTCTGTGGTCTATCTTTCATTTGTATTAACTAGTCCTGTTACATCCGGATCAGGAACAATTGTGATACAGTATACTGTAGCATAAACCCCCTTTTCTTTATTTTTTATGAATGAAATAAAAAAGCTCACAGTAATTTTCTCAGTTGTTTTTTTATTTTTAATAGCTGAAATTCCTTTTGCCAATAGCAATGCTGTATTATCCTATTCATACCCAACAAAAATTTCTTCAATTTCTCCAAAAATTGTATATAATAACTCTACAAATTTCCCACCATTCTGGTGGACAAATTTAAACAGTTATAAAGACCAGGCTTATGTGAACATAACTGATGTCTGGGCATCATCAATATATACCCAGGAAAATGATACAACAGTTTTTGCTGATTCCTATGGTGATATCATAATATCATGGAACGGTGGTGTTTCAAGATCATATATTCAATCACCATACATTATAGGTTATACAAATCTCACAGGAAAGACTTCATATGCATATTTAGGGCCCATTGTTAGTGTTGCTGCAATTAACATATCCTATCCAAAAAGAGCTTTTATAGATATGCTCACACAGAATGGTGCAATTTTTGAACTTAATGAAACATACAGACCATTCACATGGGTTGAGGTCGCAAAATTACCAGGAACAAACTGGACATCTGTTACAACGAATTTAAGGGGAGATTATTATAATTATCAAGAATATTTCTTTTACACAAATTACAATGGAACAGTTTATGCCAGGGATATTTACAACAACTCAAATGCTTTTATTAGGAATAGTAATCCCTCTTCAAGAGTCTATTATGCAGACTGTAATTGGTGGACTGGCACCTATTCTGATTCTGAAAGTTTAAAAGGTGCGGAAGAATTTACGGTATGGCCAAATAGTGCTGTTGTGAATTACATTGGATTAGGACTTGATGTAAGAGCCACAGGTGATATATCCATCAGCATTGGAACGAGCCTTTGGCACGATGACATTTTATCAAATCAAACCTATTATCTTGGCACTAAGGGCGCAAATTTATGGATTTTTCAAATACCTCCCATTACTTTGTATAGAAATCAATACTATTATTTAAATGTCTGGCCTGTTAGTGGGAATATTTATTGGCTATATGCAGCTGGTTCAGCTATTGACAATGGCTCTTACAATTATTTACAAGATTACTGGTATCAAGGGAAGAATTTACATCATGATA
Source organism: Thermoplasmatota archaeon (assembly GCA_031961545.1). Classification (GTDB taxonomy): domain Archaea; phylum Thermoplasmatota; class Thermoplasmata; order Thermoplasmatales; family ARK-15; genus JAVRLH01. The sequence goes on from JAVRLK010000117.1 coordinate 1,694, forward strand.
ATACACATCCCTATCTCTTTGCCGTATTTTATCAAGGAGAACCGAATATTATATCAACTGTTGGCTATTATAACGGATATCTATATGGACTGTCATGGAAAGGATACGTATATATTTTAACAACTACCGGTTGGGAGTCTTATTCTTATATTAACAATACCAACGGTGGTTTTAAAGGAATAACTTTACAGCAGGGATCTTCACAGAGCAATTCATACCTTTATGTTATGAAAATTTACAATAATACACCTTTGAACGTTTCATCAAATATTGGAAATATACATATGACATTCAATGCAACAAACTCAATTATTTCAAATTATGGAACAAACGAAGCAATAACGTATGATTTAAGTACAACACAATTCAAGTTCATTCAAACGAACGGAACGGTTGGGTACAGTAATTCAACAACACAGGGGACATATAGCATATCCTGGAGTTATGCTAATCAGCTGATTAATTGGCATTATTTATACCCGACAATTCTTCAAATAAATTCAACATATCCGGTGAATTTTTATGCATATGCTTATCTCCTTAAAGCAATAAACTATACATACCTCTATAACTTTAGTTTATATTTCAATGGCTCTGATGGAAAATTAGGATTACAGCTTGCCTACCAGTATGGATCCAGCCTGAACAATTATGCATATCCTGTTCTTCTTAATAATTTAAAAAATGTTTCAATAAATGTGACAATGAAGGCAAATATGGCTTTCAATGTAAAATTCTATCTTTACACTGTTCTTTACACAAGCCAGAACGGAGTTGTTTTATATTATGTTCTTGATATAAGAATAATCAATCATTTCTCATTCATTCCGCTAGGTGGTTAGTAAATGATAACAATAAATGTGTATAATTTCCTAAACTACGCCATTCAGATAATCATTGCATCAATAATTGCATTTTTAATTTACAGATTCCTAAGGGAAAGGTCAAGAATAAATGAAGATCTCATTGTTCTGGGTGATAAACTTTACAATTATTCAAAAAAGGTTCAGGAAGAAAATAAAGATAGGGAGGAACTGGTAAAAAAATTGAATTCTAAATTAAATCCAGATTTCCTTATTGTTTTCAACAAATTCCAGGATGTAATGAATAAAAAGTATGACAAGGAGAATGAGTTCGTTAAACTTTCAGATAAAGTTTTAATGAAATATGATTCACAAATCGCTCTTTTTAAATTCACAAATAAAATTTCTGAAATAAACCAAAAAAAGGAATTTGTTCCACCAGAAAATGTGGAAAAAATAAAGGAAAGATGGGAGAATGAATTTCACCATTATTATCTGAACATACTGCTTACAATATTTCTCTCCTGGTTCGGTTTAATGGTTTTATTAAACGATCCTTCAAAAGATTCGGTATTTTATGTTAACCTTGGATACATTCCAGATTTAATTATTTTAATAATACTTTCAGTTTCGATCTTTATCAATATAATTTCAACATTCTTTTACATTTCAGGTTCATCTAAGAAATATTTATTTTATTTAGCACTGGCAGACGTTTACATATTAATTGGAATAATGTTCACACCCTTCATAAGGGGCATATGGTCAGGATCCATTTTAACTT
>JAVRLK010000118.1:0-3280 GCA_031961545.1 Thermoplasmatota archaeon
CAGGAATAAATGTATATTCAGCAAGTGCAATTCTTGCAGAGATAGATGACATATCAAGGTTTCCAACAAAAGAACATCTTGCATCATATGCGGGACTTGTACCAAGACAGGATCAATCTGGAGATAGAGATATAAGAGGACATATATCCAAACATGGTCCATCTACGTTAAGATTTATTATGGTAAATGCTGCACATAATGTAATAAAATATTCAAAGAGAATGAAAAGCAAATATCTTTCTCTGGTAAGAAGAATAGGAAAGAACAGAGCAATAGTGGCCATAGCAAGGATTCTCCTTGAAAAAATATTCATAATGCTTAAAAAAGGAGAAGAATTCATAGACAACATTGATACACTAACAGAAAGGAAAATAAGAACAATGGAAGAAAAAGCAAAGTTAGCAAAAAGAACAGGTAGGAACATAGATATTCAGAAGACCATAAAATTAATTAAGGGAAATGGTATATCTGATTCGACAAAAGAACTTTTTTCATAGGAGCATCATTTGGTATGGATGGCATAGATGGACCAACGGATGCTCCAGGGGCATTTCTGGATAAAAAATATTATTGAAAGGGCAAGGAGAATGAACCTTGATCCAAAATCTTACCTTGATAACAATGATTCTTACAATTTTTTCAAAAAAGTGGATGGTTTAATAATCACAGGTCCAACAGGAACAAACGTTATGGATGTTCAAATTTTTATTAAATTATAAAATAAAGAATAATATCAAAATTCAACAGAAACAAAAAGTTTACAAATACTAAAAAATGCATTTAATTCCTGAACACATGGCCCAGGATTAAAGGTTCTCAATAGATGTTTTTCACTCTTTCTTTATAAATTTTTGAATATTTTATAGCCTTTTTTATTGCTTCAACCATGCTCGTTTCATCTGCGATCCCTTTACCTGCAATATCATATGCTGTTCCATGGTCAACAGATGTTCTCAAAAAAGGCAGACCAGGATTCAGGCTGATTGTTCTTTTAAAATCGTACATTTTTGCTGCAATATGACCCTGGTCATGGTAAAGAGATACAACAATATCGTACACACCCTTTGATGCAAGGTAAAAAACAGAATCTGCAGGTATGGGGCCATGAACATTATAATTCTTTTTCATTTTCTCTATAACAGGCTTTATAATTTCAATCTCCTCCCTTCCTATTAAACCATACTCACCACCATGCGGGTTTAATGCAGCAATAGCTATAGAACCATTTTCAATCCCAAAAACCTTTAACGCTTTATGTGCTTGTATTATTGCATTTTCAAGATTTTCACGTGTTACTGACCTGCAGGCCTCAATAAGTGGTATGTGTTTTGTCATAAATATTATTCTTAGGGATTTTGTTTCAAAAACTGTTGAAACCTCTTTACTTTTTGTTAAGCTTGCAAGTAATGTTGTATGGTCAATATATTCCGAGCCTGCAAGTTTCCAGGACTCTTTGTTTATGGGTGCGGTCACAAGGGCATCAATTTCATCCTTCATGGCCAGTTCAACTCCCTTTTCAACACTTTTCAATGAAATCTTTCCACCTTCAATGGAAGGTTTTCCAAAATCCACAGGATTACCGGGAATTTCAACGAATTTAAATTTATTCAGAATAAATGAGTCCATTTTCAATAGATCCAAAATTTTCACAAAGTTTTCAAGGTTTCCTATAAGGTAAATTTTAGCATTCCATGATCTTTTCAATGCCTTTGCAACAATTTCATAACCTATTCCGGCCGGATCTCCAAGTGTAATACCCAGTTTAATCATTATTCATTCCTCCTTTAACTTTTTAATTATTTCAACATAGATGTTTTCATTCCCAATCATTCCACCCTTTGTTATGATTATTTTATTATCTAATATTCCACCTTTTATTTTACCAATGCCAACAAGGGGATAAAATTGACCTAAACTTTCAATATAATCGATCCGGGATATATCATAAAGAATATTCCCAGTTTCACCACCGCTTACAAATATTGCATCGTAATTGTTTAATAAATTAATGAAACTATCATTCAGGTATTCCTTCTCTTTCATTAGGTCGAAATGTATAACAACATCCCCTTTCAAGTTTTCTCCTAAATCATTTATTTTTTTAACATTTATTCCATATTTTCTTGCATATTCTATTTGTTTAATTGTTTGAGGCTGTGTGCTTCCAACAACGAAAGCAATATTACCCTTAACTTTAATATCAGGAAGAGCCAAATCCTTCACTTTTAGATAAACCCTCGCCACCTCCGCAATTAAAGGTCCTGGATCCATCGGTACCATTTTTCTTTTAACAATTTCCTTTGCAAGTACTTTCAGATCATCATATGTTTTTGAATCTACTATATAAACAATGTTTTCATTTTCTTCGTTGATGAGAAAATCCTTGAGGGTCAAAACTTTAGTTTTTATTTTTTTGAAAATGCTTTTCAGTGACATTATCTGATTATTGAAAATTGTATTACCATTTTCAGTATACCTATTATATTCAGGTATTGTGTTGGTATAAACAATACTGTAATATTTCAAAATTGGCAGAGCTTCATCCTCAATATTCCCCCTCAAAGTACTGTCGACCCTCTTTCCAAAATAAAACCTATTTTTATTAAAAAGTTCGATATATAAATCAATTTTATTTTTTGCCTCAGCTGGATCTGATGATCTTGTAACAGTATTTATTGTTATAATTTTGAAATTATTTATAATTTTCATGGAGTTTGTGGTTGCAGAAAATGAAAATTTTCTTGCCATTCCTGAAACTCCATTTGCACCGGTAAGATCATCTGAAAGAATCAGGTAATGATTCACATTTGTTACAACATTTTATAAGTTATAAATTTTATCTTTTTTATTAGTGTGTTAACTAAATGTTTGGTTAATCATTTTTAACTCACTTCCGTGTTTTTGTCCCAAAGAATTTCTATCCTTTTAAATAGGGAATTGTTATACTTTGATCAAACTATTTTATATTTTCTTTTTTATTATTTTTGGAGGCGCTTTTGTAAACACGTTTTGTCACAAACACTACATTTATATTTGATTTAAATATTTTATTCTGGATAAAATAATTAGTTAACACACTACTTTTTTATTAGTGTGTTAACTCCTATGAAAAAAGTTCTTTTGTCAAATCAGATATACCATTTCCCTTAATTAATTTTATGGTCTCCTGAATATCTATGCTCCTTACTGCTCTTTTTGCTAACTTTGCTTTTTCTTCCATTGTTCTTATTTTCCTTTCTGTTAGTGTATCAATGTTGTCTATGAATTCTTCTCCTTTTTT
>JAVRLK010000119.1:0-3219 GCA_031961545.1 Thermoplasmatota archaeon
ATGAATACGTTTTTATAAATATAATTATTCTCATCAAAATTTCCAATTCTATAATCGCGAGTGCAACATATCCTGAAATGAATGAGACATTTAGGTATGATCTTATACTCTTTATCCTGTATACAATAATAATAATAGGTAAAGTTAAAGCAATTCCAACTAGATAATAAGTGCTAAAAATTAAAATAGATCCTGACCAGATTTTTGATATGAATGGTGTAAACATTATCCCAAGTAAACCGTATATGTTTGCCAAAGTTATGAAAAAAAGATATTTCCTTGATGAACCTGTAATGTAAAAATAAGTTGAAATTATGTTAACATAAATCAAGATTGATAATATTATAAAAATAATTAAATTTTGAATGTATTTAAGGTTAACATAAAACACGGAATTTTTTGAAGGATCATTCAACAAAACCATTAAACCGAACCAAATAAGAAATATTGTAAGGAGTATGTTCATATAATAGTGTAGAAACTCATTTTCCCATCTTTCTTTGATCTTTTGCACGATGCCTGGTAAAACAAATTGTTTCATCTGGTTAATTTCAAAAATTCTACTAGAGAATTTAATAAATGCAAATTCTGAATCATAATCCATTTTAAGTTTTTCTTGTTTAGAAAAATCATCAGGTTCATCAAGTTTTTTATTTACTATTCCTGGGAAATTGTTTGAAGCAATATTGAAATTCTGATTTAATTTTGAAGTTAATTTTTTTACTAAATCCTCCCTATCCGTATTTTCGTCATGCACTTCTTTGGAATAATTGTAAAGCTTGTCACCCAGAACAATGAAATCGTCATTTATCCTTGATCTTTTCCTTAAAAATTTATAAACCAAAAATGCAACTATTGATGCAATGGTTATCTGGATGATGTAGTTGAGGAAATTATAGATATTTATTATAATCATTTACTAACCACCTAGTGGTATGTATGAAAAATGATTGATTATTCTTATATCAAGAATATAAACGAAAATCACACTGTTTGGATTATTTTGTGGATAAATTATGACATTAAAATTGAAATACGAATTGTATGATGTGTTTGGCATCAATGTTACATTTATTATAAGGCCCCGTGAATTAGTTAATAAAGCAGGATTTGCAGGATTTTTCGAAGACCCTGGCTGATAATAATATTCCAGATTCATTTTATTATCCGAACCATTGAAATATAGTGTGAAATTCAACATATTTGAATAGGAATTATTAGTTGGCATGATATAATTTGCATAAGCCATGAAGTCTGAAGAGTATGAGGAATTTAAAGATAACATATTAACATTATAAATATAGAGCGGTAGTAAATTATTGCTATAACTCCAACCATTATTAGGGTTTGAAGAACCAGCTATTGTTCCGTTTGTTTGTATTGCCCAAAATATACCGTGGTGCCTATAGTGCCTATCGATTGTGAGTGCTTCATTTGTTCCCTTAGAAAAAATTATCGTTCCATACGATGAAAATGAGTTTTTGGGCGATCCAGCAGTGTTACTAGATTCGTATAATGTTGTACCATTGTTTATTTGTAATAAAAATAAATATCCCCCACTATTGGTATAACTAATTGCTATGCTTATTAAACCGTTAATTCCGGTGGAATCGTAAGTGCTCCAACCAGAAGAAGTATAGACATAGACTGTACCATTATAGCTTATACTGTACATGTAATCTTCATAGCTTACAGCATTTGAAATTATCTTTAAATTTGAACTTGTTGTATATTTATTTAATAACCAACCAGAGTGGTTAGGGGAGGTCACATTATATATATATACATTACCATACAGATCTGTAAAGAAAAAATCTTCATAATATCCAGAATTAATTCCTTCAGTATTTGAAGTGACTGAAGTCCATGGGGTCGGATACTGCGTTAAAGGTAAATTCCAATGGGATGTGGCATTGAACCAGCCATTTGTTGCTATATTATAGCCAAAAACATAGCCGTTGTAAGTTAGCACAACTACGTATTGATATGAAGTACCTTTATAAGTAAAATTTACTGCAGCTATACTTGTTATTGGACCAGCATAACTAAAACCTCTGGAGTAAGGGGAACCTAGGTAAGAAATTGCATAATTTAATCTTACCCAGGCAACTGAAACATTGCCAAACGTATCGGTCCAGAATACGTTACCGTTATCATCACAAGTGATTCCTGAACTCCATATGCTTGTTATGTTCATATAAGCCTGGTCTTTATAACTGTTTAAGTTTGTCCACCAAAGTGGTGGGAAATTTGTAGAGTTATTATATACGATTTTTGGAGAAATGGAGGAAATTGTTGTTGGATATGAATAAGATAATATAGTACTGCTACTGGCAACAGGAATTTCTGCTATCAAAAATAAAAAAACAATTACGGAAATTACTGTGATCTTTTTTATTTCATTCATAAAAAATAGAGAAGAAAATGTTTATCCTACGGTATACTCTATTCCAATTGATCCTGATCCGGATGTTTGACTACTCAATTCGAATGAAAGATATACATCTGTTGTTCCGGATGGTAGTGATATTGGTGTTCCTTTGACTACTTGTGTTCCTAGTGAATTTATAGTTGCTCCTGTCGTACTCGTACTCGTAACCGTAACGTAATACATTGAAACTCCACTAGGTAATGAGAGGGTTGTGAACGTTACAGTAACAGGATATCCTGAGGGTGTATTGTTAACAATTTCCAGCACATTTAGGAGGTATGTTGCTCCTGCACCTGCAGTATAATTAATGTATATTGTGGTTCCTGATGATATATTGTTTGGGGAGGATGTTGTTTGGCTAGCATAGAATAGGCCCATTGCATTTGCGGCCTTATAATTAGGTCCCTGTGCCAGGTAGATATAGGGTTGTTTAGCACTTGTGCTAGTTGGGTAGGTGTTGCTTATAACCACTGTTGCAGACACCAGTACAGGCAAAAGCATTAATAACGCGAACACTAGTGCATAGATCCTCTTTGTTTTCATAATGTTCTTTATTTTCATAATTTTATTGCACCTTGGAAAAAATGAATTCATTTTATTATATATACTTATCTCTGTATTATCGTCATTCCTCATCTATTGCTTATTCCATTTTTATTGTTCTATAGAAACTTGTTAACACAACTTATTCAAGTTCCATTTTTCATTTATTGCCTTGACGCTTCCTTTCAGAAAGCGAAGCTTTTGAATTATAGGAATCCCTACTCTGACATATATCCTTGCCTTAT
>JAVRLK010000120.1:0-3211 GCA_031961545.1 Thermoplasmatota archaeon
TGGTTCATCACCAGGACCGTAACTCCCGTTCGCGTCATGGTTCCATAATGTGAATTTATTCCCCCTTAAATTCAATGATTTTGCATGCTCACCAAGGCCATAAATTATTGAATCTTTTCTTATTTTGGATTTTGTTTGGAATTTATTCCCTGAAAATTCAGGTGGTAAGTCAGTTCTGTACCATTCATTTTCATTGTTGAAGAATGATATTTTTCCATCCTTTTCAATCTCAATTTTAAACTTATCTGTAAAAATTGTGTATTTATCTTTGTCTTCTTTATAATTTAATTTAAAATTTTCATAAGGTTCCCTTATACCTGTATCGATTTCACACTTTTTCCAGGTTATTTTAAAACCATTTGAAGAAACATTTTTGATTGATAAACTAATGTTCTGGAATTCAAATATAATTTCCTTATCAAGGATTTTAACATTGGAAATTGATCCGGGTGATTGGAATTCAAAATTTTCCTTTCTATATCTTTTATCAAGTGAATCCCTGTAAAGTGTGTAAAAAATGGAATCCATTGCAATTTCAACACCAAAGATGTTGGTAAACGCCTTTAATTTTTTTAGAGCATCCATAATTTCACCTATTTTACTACTTTTATAAGTAAAATATAAAATTTCTATTTAAGCTTATTGCCATTTCATTTAATTTTTTATGATTGGGATTGATTAATCACAAAAAATCTGGATCTTGATGAAATTTAACATATTTTTATCTAAAAAATTAACTATTTTTTTTATTGTTCCCTTTATAGCTAATGTATATTCCCAATGCAATTAATGCAAATCCAAAGTAAATGATAAAATTCTCAATTTCCTTTAAAATTAAAATGCTTAATAATACTGATAAAGCTGGAACAAAGAAAAGAAAGGATGAAACATAAGAAATTCTGTAATTTTTTATTAAAATCATATAAAATAAATATGCCACAGCTGTTCCAAGAGATCCCATATAAAAGGCGATAAGATAGAAGTTTATGGCATTTGGAATATGGATGATTGTACCGCTTAAGAATAATGGTAAAAGATTCAAAGGTAAAACATAAAGGAACTGTAAAGTGTTTACAACCAAAGGATCTAAATCCCTTAAAAATTTTCTATAAATTATAGTTGCTGAAGAAAAACCAATGGCACTTAAAATTAGAAAAATGAATCCAACCATGGATTTAACATACAGATTTTCAGAAAATATTAATATTATTCCAAACAATCCAAGCGCAGATCCTATGATACTTAATTTGCCTAGTTTTTCATCCAGAAAAAATCTGGACAAAATTAGGGAAATAATAGGATAGGTGTAAATTACAATTGTGGATAAGGATGAGGAAACGTAGGATTCACCAATAAACCAGAAACCCATAAATATTATTGTGTTAAAAATTCCCATGACAAGTATGATTATATTTTTAACAAAACCATTAGGAATAAAAAGAATCCTGTATGAAATCAATAAGGAAAATAAAGCGGAAAATAAAACTCTAAGAAATAAAAGCCAGTATGGATCAGAATAATTATAGGCTACCTTAACAAGAGGGAAATTCAATGCCCAGAACAATGACATGAAGGAAAATATTATTACGTGCTTGAAATTCATCTTTCGAGAAAATAACCTTTTCCTTAAAAAGTTTTACAAGTTAGTATAAAATAAAAATATGGAAATTATTAGAATAGCATTATGTATAAAACTGAATTTTCTAAAATTTTTAATTCGTTTATAAAGTTAATGAATCCATGCGATTTTCAATCCCATTCTCCTTAATATTCTTTGAACATTGCTTAATATGCTTTAAAAATTTAAGGTCAAATAAAATTTTTAGGAATCTCTAAGCAAATTCATGTGTTTCTTTAAAATATCTTATATAGGCAAAAATTGGAATTGTTAATGAAATGAGAATGAAAATCAGGATAATGCCGACATAGTTTACCATTAAATCCATACCATCAACTTTAACAATAATTGAACTGTGAAAATAAACGTAAAATAAATAGAGGAGAATTGATGAAAAATACAATATGGATAAAATTAAACCTCCCTTTTTGTCAAAGAAAAACCTGATCGTTGATAGAATTATAACAATTGAGCCTATTAAATAAATAAAATTCATGTTTTCAAGGAATCCCAATGTAACATATTTTGAAATTACAGATTTTTTTAGTAAATATGGTAAGGCGATAAAGATAAGAGATGAATAGAGTAATGAGAAAATTGATCTGAGAACTTTACCCAGTGTTTTCATTTTAAACCACCCCATAAAATTCTATCCTTAAACCTTTAAATTCCAAAATATTTTTTATATTTGCGTATGAAATATTATTCATAAGGTAGTTCAGTTTTTCATTTGGAATCATAAATTCAGCCTTTCCATAGTAAATTTCACCTAGAGGAACGGAAAAATTTGTTGAAGAAATAAAGGTTGAATTGACATATATGGATGACTGAATTTCAGCTGATCCATTTAAGTATGATGCGGTAGAGATTGAAAATGGAAGATACAAAATGGAATAATTGTTTTCCTGAAAAATTGTATAATTTTTATAAAAGGTAAAGTTCTGTATTGGTGCAATCCAGTATAAATTGTTTTTACCATTCATTCTGAAAAATACAGTATTGAGAGCATAATAACCTGAAATTGCATATGTAATGTTTAACTCTTTATTCTGGAAAAACATGAATCTATCAATGTTGTAAACCCTTGCAAGATCCATTTCTACTTTCAATGTAATGTTCAATGAGTTAATCAGATTTGGAAGTTTCTGGGTATTGTTTGAATAAATATATGATCCATTGAATATTTCATATTGAAACGTTACATTGGTGATGGCCCATGGTCCCCTGTTTTCTATATGTAATGGAATGTAAAAAATTAATGTTGTATTCTCAAAACTATAATATGGTTTTTCTTTTTCTATTACGAATCCATTTGTTGCAAATGGATAGAATAAGGATGCAACAAATATAACTGCTAAAATATCCAAAATTATGATTGTTGCCTTTATTGCATTGAGAAAAACTTTTTTCATAATTTACATTACGATTCAAAATTTTATAAATCTTTTGATAATAAGTTTATGAGCTCCTTCAAAATTCTGCTCGTTAAACCCCAGATTCTATTTCCTTGGTAATAAAATTCTTCATTATCTTTCTGTTCAATAAGAACATTCAAACTAGCCCAGAAAGGATAGGATATTTCCTCAGATTTTG
>JAVRLK010000121.1:0-3207 GCA_031961545.1 Thermoplasmatota archaeon
AAATATACTTTACAAAGTTTTTATAGATTATTAATCAATTTAACTAAATAACTAATATTTCATTTTTAATAAAAATATTGAATGTCCAATATTGTATTATAATTAATTACTAAGTTAAATAAATATTTTAACTAAAATTACTTTGTTAAAAATCATTTAATTTATATATTAATAGTAAAAAATGGAGAAAACCTTTTATTTTTTCCTAATTTTAAAAAACATAAAAAGAAAAAGTTAAAAATGTTCTAATCATTTAATCATACTAATGGCAAAGGTTAAGGATCCCGACATTTACAAACATGCGGGTCTGATTTCCGCTCTCGATCTGGTTTGTTATGGTGTTTCTGTGGACATTGAAAAGATAAAAAAAACTGCTAGAAATTATTCCAAAAAATATGATTTTATGAACCCTGAAAAAATAATGGAATTGATAAATAAAATTGAAAATGGTATAATGAAAAATGTTTATACTGAAAAAAACAGAGGAATTCATAAAATATTGAATTATTTAACAAGAATATTGCTTGCATTAATGGTTGGGTTTGCAATAATCTCTTATATTTACCACAACATTTTAATTTTGTATTTTGTTTACATATTTTTTGTTTCAGCCATTTTCATCTTTTATTTACACTACAGAAAGCTTTCCAAGATGGACAAAATGTTTGCAAAAATTGATGATCCAGAATTTCTGAAGGCTAAAAATGAAATTGTTGAAATAAATAAAAAACTAATTAGGGCTTTGATTGAAAAAATGGTTGAAAAGGATGGCAAATCCCTATGATTATAAAATTCCTTTGAGAAGCAAATATGAAGATATTGAGGTGGTTACACCTGAAAGTTTTAAAAGAAATTATTATATGGGGATTGTAAAAATAGAAAAATAAATAAAAATTTAAAACAGATTTTTGTTTTATGAAAAAAGGTTTTTAATCTAGAATTTAAATTTAATTTCTATGAAAAAGAAATTGGTAGTAGCAATCATAATGGTTTTACTTTTTATACCGAACATTGCTCAGGCAACAGATCAACCTGTCTGGGCATTTAGTGGTGCTTATTTACAGTATATGGTTTCAGGCTCAATATTTTCAATCAACACTTCAGGCGAAATTACTTTTGTTATAAATAAAATTTACAGCAATTCTTCATTTTTATACACGGAATATATTAATATAACAAGTGGAAGAACAACATTAAGTTATGTTAAAAATTATACAGGTACCTTTGACAATCCTGGAGACTTTCCTGCGGTAAATTTAACCACCCTATCCTATTTAAATAAAGGCAAAATACCACCAAATTCAGGATTTGAAAATGTAACTAAAAATGTATTGGTAAGCATACCTGCAGGAAATTACACGACAGATAAGGTAACAACAAGTATGAGTATAGAATGGATAGATTCTTCAACGGGTATAATCGTAAAGGAACATAATTTCATAATGAATTTTGTTCTGATAAAAACAAATATTTCTTCAGAAATTAACTTTCTGCCCTGGATCGCTTTAATTACAACACTTGCCATATTCTTCATAATCATTATTATAATTTTAAGGAGAAAAATCATCAAAAAATGATTCTCTAAAAAATTATTGATTTTTATTCAAAATTTTTAAAAATTTTTTCAATTGTATAACATAGTAGAGCAGATTTAGAAAGATTGAAATAGAATTTTTTAAATAGAATTAATTATGACAGAATTTGTAACAGTTACTCCTGAAGAATTTGAAAAGATGGCTGTAGATATAGTTGAACAGGCACAGAAAAAAGGGATAGTTCTGAGAATTCTTGGTGCTCTTGCAATCTATATCCATTCATACCATTGTTCTGTCTGCAGGGAAAAACATATGTCTCTTGACAGGCTTGGTAAGGATAAACCCATGTTCACGGATCTTGATCTCATGGCCTATTCTTCCCAGGCCAATCTGGTTAGAAAATTCTTCGAAAATGATCTAAAATTCAAACCAAATGTTTATGTAAATACATTGTTTTCTTCCAACAGAAACATTTTCATTCACCCACAGAATATTTTCCACGTCGATGTTTTCTATGATGCTCTTGAATACAGTCATGATGTAAAATTTGGTAATAAGCCAGGAGGAAGGCTCGATCTCGATTTCCCAACAATAACACTTGAGGATATTGTGCTTGAAAAACTGCAGATTCATGATATAAATAGAAAAGATCTCATTGACCTTATTATACTTTTCATGGGCCATGAACTGAGCACAAAAACTGAAAAGGAAAAAATTAACAAAGATTACATTGCGAAAGTTCTAGCAGATGACTGGGGTTTTTGGTACGATGCAACAAACAATCTAAATAAAGTTCTTTCTCTTCTCGATAACCTTGTAAATGAGGGAAAAATAAGCAATGAAGATGGAAACATTGTGAAAAGTAGAATAAATGAATTAATGCAAACAATAGAAAATGAACCAAAAACAAAGGAATGGTTAAAGAGAGCAAAAAAAGGAACTTCAAAGATTTGGTACAGGGAAGTTGAGGAGGTTGAAAGATAAAAAATTAAATGGCCTCCTCAATTGCCATTTCCGATGTTATATTTTTTATCAATGGAGCTATTTTCTTAAATGTTTCAACATTTATTTCAACTTCCTCCTTGTTATGCTGTACAGAAACTGTCCACTGTTCATCAGGACCTGGTGCAGCAGGAACAACACCGTTTTTCATCATTAAAACCAGGAATTCATACCACTGACTGACGTTTGTTTTTAAGAAATCCCTCCAGTTTCTAACTTTATTAAGACCAAAATAAACCTGACCACTCAAAGCCCAGTTTGAAACACCAAGAGGAAGCTTCAAATCCTCTATTATATCACTGTAACCCCTGTAAATTTCCATACTAAGATCCTCAGCCTTCTTATAATTATTTTCCGTTAGAATATCCCTAAGAACAGTTATGGTTGCATCTATGCTTAATGGATTGGAATTGAATGTCCCTGCATGGGAAATCTTACCCGGTGCAATCAAAGACATAATTTCCTTTCTTCCTGCAACAGCAGAGATAGGATATCCACCACCAATACTCTTTCCTAATGTCATAATATCAGGCTTAACACCAAAATACCTGGATGCGCCGCCATAATATTTTACTCCCGTTTTTATTTCATCAAATATTAGTAAAGAGCCATATTCCTCAGTAATTTTCCTGAGACCTTCAAGAAATCCTTTTTCGGGTAAGACAAGGCC
>JAVRLK010000122.1:0-3183 GCA_031961545.1 Thermoplasmatota archaeon
AAATGATTCTCCAGTGGGTCAGCTGATAAATGATGATTAACTGGAGCAATGATCCAGTTAAGGAGAGACCCGCGGATCTGGGTTCAAATCCCAGTGCCCCCACTTTTACTCAGGGGATATAGATAAATGCCAAAAAGTGTCGTTTAATCTGAACAAATATATAATATTGCTAGAAATAAAATCTTTTTGTGATATGATCTCATACAACATATAGCATATCAAAAATGAGAGGTAAAAATTTTCCAAATCAAAATTGTCTGTTAAAAAATAAAAAAAAGAGTAAATTTATTTCTTTTCTTCAGGCTTCCATTCTTTTGGTCCTTTTGACTTTGGTTTTCTCCATCTTAATCCCACTAATACACCTAATATAACTATTACTACTACAACGCTAATTACTATTAATAACATATAGTTTATAGGTCCCTGTGCTTTTATTTGTATTTTGAGAGTTGTACCACTAACAGATATAGTACCATTTAAGTTATTACCATGATATCCAGAAGGAATATGTACTATGTATGAATATGTTCCATTCGGTTCGTAAAATGTTATTGTGTTTGTTCTTGAATTCAATGTTGTATTAATGTACTGCCCGTTAAATGCTTTTCCATTCAACATAACGCTCCATGGTGCTCCTGTTGGTAATCCATTTTCAGTGAAGGTTACAGTATAAAGTAGAATCGATGAAGTAAAAATTATACTTATAGTACCTGAATCCCAATTGGCAACATAAACATAACCTTTAGCTGGATCATATGCCAATGCATTTGGCCCATATCCAACAGTAATGTTATCGATCACGGTGTTTGTTGCTCCATTTATCACCGATACAGTGTTTGAACCCCTATTGGCAACGTAAACATAACCGTTAGCTGGATCATATGCTATTGCATATGGCCTATTTCCAACAGTAATGTTATCAATCACGGTGTTTGTTGCTCCGTTTATCACCGATACGGTGTTTGAACCCCCATTGGCAACGTAAATATAACCGTTGGCTGAGTCATATGCCAATGCACAGGGTGCTATACCATTACCGTAGGGAACATTTCCTTTAAGAAGCGTATTGTTAATTAAAACCAGGGTATATTTCACATATCCAGCATTAGAGGTATTAGAATAGCTTTGGATCTCTTGTCCAGCAGCTTCTGTATTGGCATAATTTGTTTTAGCAACATCTTGGGCTGAATTTTTTATATTATTCATTCCAAGAATAGATGCAGCAAACCCTGAAATTATAAGTATCGATACAATCAAAATAACAGTTACTTTCTTATGCATAATATAATAATGAAAAAAATTGTATTTAATTTTTATTTGCCATTTACCATTTTGGAATGTTGATAAGAATTTTGTGTATGCAAATGAAATCTATTAAAAGATTGATAGATTGAGTATCAATTGTGAGAATACTTATTCAAACAAAATCTTATAATTATCTTTATTTTGAAGATTTGTATTAATTTCTCACCATAATGGAAAATGCTTAATTGAAAAATATTAGACTTTTCTTATTTTTGACATTTCCTCATAAAGTTCTTTCAAAACTTCCTGATAATCCCTTTTTCCATCTTCAACATCCTCCATCTTTTTTTCAAGAATTTCCGTTCTTTCCTCACTGACAAAATTACCATAATGTTTTGATAAAAATGAATGAACCGTATAGCCAATTTTTGTTGGTATTAATTTTCCATTCCTTTCAATAACATAGTTTCTTTTGAAAAGTCTTGAAATTATTGTGGCATATGTACTTGGTCTTCCAATACCCTTTTCCTTCATTACCCTTATAACATCCGCCTGTGAATATGGATAAATTTTTGTTATTCTTTTTTCCACCTCAACTTTTACAAATCCTATCCGTAAAGGTCTGTAAATCTTTACCCTGTATGGATAAAGTTCATAACTTTTTCCTTTCGCCTCAACTGTCAAAGAAACATTCAATTTTTCATCCTTTACCAATATTTCATAATTTTTTATTTTTATTTCACCCCTGCTCTGTGAAGCCATGAACCTTCTGAATATGAGATCATAAATAAGTAAAGCCTTTTCTTCAACATTTATGGAAAGCACACCCTCCTTGACAAGCCTTTCAACATCATCCCTTGTCCAAGGCCTTGTTGGCCTTATGCATTCATGTGCTCCCTCCTGTCCCCATTCATTTGGTCTGAAATGTTCTCCAAGGTACTTTTTTGCTATATTCATTCCATCCTTTGATACATGCGTTGAATCCGTTCTGTGATATGTTATCAGACCTGATTCAAATAGATCCTGCAAAATTTCCATTGTTTTATCTGAACCTATGCCCAGAATTATGTTTGAATCCTTAAGAATTTCATCCGTTGTGTATGGTGGAACTAGGTAATCTTTTATTTCCTCATCTATTTCTTTAACATTTGCATAAACATCATTCTGCCATGGCACCTTAATATCCGTATCTTTTATAAAATATTCCTCCTTAATTTCTTTGGATTTTTCATACCTTTCTATTATCCATCCTAAAACTGGTGTCTGTGCCCTGCCGGCCGATAGATTTCTTCTCCTGAATCTATTCCACAGGATCTGGGAGAGTTCAAAACCTATCCACCTGTCCTCAATCCTTCTCACCATCTGTGCCTTCACAAGGTTCAGGTTAAAATCCCTGCTCTCCCTCAATGCCCTTAAAATTGCCTCCCTTGTAACCTCATGGTATTCTGCCCTTTTTATGCTCTTTCCGAAGGGATGCAGTAGATTCATAAGGTCAAAAGCTATCTTTTCACCCTCCGTATCGGGATCCGTACCAACTATTATTTCTTCACATTCATAAGCAAGTTTGCGTAGAACTTCAATCTGTTTTCCCGCATTGTAAATATTTTTTGATCCACAGACAGGGCATCTATTCCCTTCAGTGAACTGATAACCACAATCATAACATTTCCTTATGGGTGAATATACAGGTATAAAAGATCCATTTTTAAGAACACCATGGAAACCATCAGTTGTGGTTAAATCAACGGTATGACCCAGTGAAGGTGCTATTGTTAATACCCTGTCACCTATTGCAACCTCATAAACAATGGCGTTTCCAATTATCCTTAAATTTGGTTTGCCGAAGAAATGCGATATGTGCTTTGCCTTGTTGGGGCTCTCAACAATCAAAAGTGCAGGATTGATTATGTCCTTTTCCTCAACCTTTTCACCTATTTT
>JAVRLK010000123.1:0-3160 GCA_031961545.1 Thermoplasmatota archaeon
CATTCTTTTTCTGATATTTATTTTTTTACCTAAAAAAAAGGATTGTATTACCAAGGTTCAGCAATTTTTATTAATTTTCAGGCCTGTTTTGATAGGTAAAAAATAAAATAAAAAAATTTATGATAATTTAATTGTTTAAAAATTTGTTTGGAATAAGTTTATTTTTTGTCATTTTGAGGTAAGTTTTTGAACCATATTCCGATTGTATGTTGGTAACGAAATATCTCTATAACCATTTCAGGGTTATCTGACATAAGTTCCTGAATTTTAATTCCATTCTTTCCTACCCTTGAAATTTTCACTAATAATGGCTTGCTGTTTATTTTTTGTGTTTTAACCTCATTGGCTTCATTATCCATTTTATCACCTCCTAATTATTAAATAATAAATATCTACTGCAAAAATATTTCGATCAAAAAGTTGATTTTTTAAAATAGAAGTCAAAAAATAATAATGTTTGAATTTATTGATATCCGGTTGGACCCGGTTTCTGTACCTTCTTTATCTGTTCCTTGGGTATATGTATTGGCCTTATTATTGGGGTTGATTGAAAATTGTAGAGTGGTAGTCCGGTATTCATATCGTATCCTGTTTTTATGATGGCTGTGATTTCCAATTTTATTTCCAGTTCGGTTCCATCCTTAAGTTTGACTGTCCCCTTTATTTCTTTAACAACATCAAATTCAATAAACTCTGGTTCGAATGCCATAACATCATCCCAAAATAATTAATACAATTTTCATATTTAAACCATGTTTATGTTGCCGATTTTTTATTAATTTTAATTTAAAAAGGGAGAGAATAGGGGTTAAGGGTGCAGGGACAGGGGGAAGGAGAGGTAATTATAAAAAATATTATAATGAAGTAGTTTATTAACAGTGAAGAGATCAAATATGATAGTGAACGAAAATAATAAAGTTTACTTTAATTGGAACGATAAAATTATTATTATAAATGATGATTTTCTTAAAAATGATTTGATTTCTGAAGACTCAATTGATTTAATTGTAACATCCCCTCCATATAACGTTGATATTAATTATGATTCTTTTAAAGACAATATCCCTTATGAAAAATACCTTGAATTTACTGAAAAATGGCTTTTAAAAGCCCTAATTTTAACAAAAAAAGATGGGAGACTATGCTTAAATATACCTCTCGATAAAAGTAAAGGTAGAACAGAATCAGGATTTCAAAGTGTTTATGCAGATATAGTAAATATAGCTAAAAAAGTAGGGTGGAAATATTTTTCAACAATTATTTGGAATGAAGGAAATATATCTAGGAGAACTGCTTGGGGATCTTGGTTAAGTGCAAAAGCTCCTTATGTAATAGCACCTGTAGAAGTTATAGTAATATTTTATAAAAATCAATGGCCAAAATTAGCGAATGGAATTTCTGACATAACTCGTGATGAATTTATGAACTGGACACAAGGAGTTTGGAATTTTTCAGGAGAAAGTAAAAAAAAGGTTGGACATCCCGCACCATTTCCTGTTGAATTGGCTAAAAGATGCATAAAACTTTTTAGTTTTGTTGGAGATACAATTTTAGATCCTTTTTTGGGGAGTGGGAGCACTTTAATTGCTTGTGCCTTATTTAATAGAAAAGGAATAGGAGTAGAAATAGATAAAAATTATTGCGAATTAGCTAAAAATAGAATTATTAAAGAGGGAAATTTATTCCAGAAAAAAATTATTTGAAGGTGTAAAAATGAGAGGATTCAGATGTAAAGATGAAATTTTGAAATCACTTAAAGAAAAATATGATAGAATAGTAGATGAAGATTATAAAAAAAGTTATTTAGAAGCAATACATCACTTTGATTTGATAGCGGAAGAAAAATTAAGATTAGTGTTAGATAAATTTTATAATGATAATAGAAGTAAAGACCAAGCTTGGAAAAGCTGTAAAGGTTCTTTATATGAATATGGTATTTTTGGGTGTCTTCAAGAAATTATAAAAAATAATAGTGAATTAAATAAAAAATTTTTAGTTATGAAAGGGAATGATGCATCAATTGATCATAGAAATCAAATAGTTATTCATAATTGGAGTGATATTTTTCCAGATGTTGATATACTAATTATTGAAAAGAATACTGGTTTAGTAAAGGTTATAGTTTCTTGTAAAACTAGTTTGAGAGAAAGATTGACAGAAACCGCATTTTGGAAAAGGGAACTTGAATTAACAAAAAAATCAAGTGATATAAAATTAATATTCATTACAACTGACAAAGATGATGAATTAAAAATAGATACCAATAGATATATTTTGCTTCATGTAATTGATGGAACATTTGTGACCGATCCTAAAAAGTATGAAAATCTTATGAAAACATTCAGAGAAAAATATGAAGATAAACCGGATTTTAATCAGATTATTTCAAAAGTTAAATTTATAGATGAAATTAATGAGTTCTTAAACAAATTATAATAATGAAGTTTAATATTAATTTTTAAAGGGAAAAGTTAAAGGAAATTTAACGTAGAATTGAAAAATTTAACAATTTAGGAATTAATTTAAGTTAATTTTTGTGTTACAAAAATTCCATGGAAAGGTAATAAGGTTAAAGGAGGGAATTTTTATGATACGATAATTCCAAAAATGGTATTACAAAAATACCTATTTATTCTTATTATACATTTATTCATAAATTTTTGTATTACAAAAATTTAATTTTTGTGTTACAAAAATTCTCTATATTTAATTTTTATAGTATAAAATTGAACCCCCATATTAATAAAAATTTTGATATTTAATTTATTGTTCATAATTTTTGTGTTACAAAAATTGAATTTTTGTATTACAAAAATTCAATTTAATTTTTTAAAAAAGTTAATGGAAATCCAATGTAAAATTGAGAAATCCATTTTTTGTATTATAAAAATTGAATTTCTATAACACAAAAATTCTTGAACGGATAAATAATAAACTTAAACATGGATTTTTTATAACATGTTATATTCGAATATAATATGTCATAAAAATTACTCCTTAAGGTTTATTAGTTATTATCACTATGAATTTTTGTAATACAAAAATTCAATTTTTGTGTTACAAAAATTAAAGAGTTAAAAAACTCAATATTTTCTAGAATATCCATATAATCAAAAAGTATTGAATTTTAGTATTACAAAATTTCAATTTTTGTAACATA
>JAVRLK010000124.1:0-3131 GCA_031961545.1 Thermoplasmatota archaeon
CGGTGAAAACAGGGAACTGGGAATAGGTGTTGTTCATGTTCATACAGACTTCATAGAGCCTCCCGAACTTATACGTGATAGAATATTGTATGTTTCAAAGATTTATGATACGGATAAGATTGTAATTAATCCTGATTGTGGTCTAAGAACAAGAACAAGGGATGTTGCGTACAAAAAATTAAAAAATATGGTGAAGGGAACGGAGCTTGCAGAAAAGGAACTTTTTGGTAATTGAAACATAATTTATTTATTTTTTTTAAGAGCTTTGGTATTATTTTACTACAAAAAATTTCAATACATTTTAATTACTATTAATAATATTCCATTACAAAAATTATAAATAAAAATAATTACTTTGCCCCTTCGCTCATGTTTGATTATGGAGCAGGAGGAGAAAAATGTCAAAGAAAAAGTTGGATACATTGGCAATTCATGCAGGTCAGGAAAATCCAGATCCCTTCACAGGTGCAAGGGCAGTACCCATATATCAGACAGCATCATATGTTTTCAGGAGCACGGAACATGCAGCAAATTTATTTGCACTTAAAGAGCGGGGATATACGTATAGTCGTATGAATAATCCAACAAATGATGTTTTTGAAAAAAGAATGGCAGCCATAGAAGGTGGTGTAGGTGCTGTGGCTGTTGCTTCAGGTCAGGCAGCAATTTCCCTTGCTTTACTAACAATTACTCAACTTGGTGATGAGGTTTTATCTTCTAAAAGTTTGTATGGTGGAACGTATGAACTGTTCCATTATACATTCCCAAAATTTGGCAGGAAAGTAAAGTTTATTGATATCAATAAAACAGATGAAATTAAAAAAGCTATCACCAAAAAAACAAGGGCAATATATGCTGAAACCATAGGTAACCCAAAGTTGGATGTGCCTGATTTTGAGGCAATTGCAGAAATAGCGCACAATGCAGGTATTCCATTCATTGTTGACAATACTATAGGTGTAGGATTATTCAGGCCAATAGATTATGGTGCCGATATAGTTGTTATTTCTGCAACAAAGTATGTAGGCGGACATGGTACATCCATTGGTGGAGTAATTGTGGATTCAGGAAAATTTGACTGGGGTAATGGAAAGTTTCCAGAATTTACAGAACCTGACCCTAGCTATAATGGCATAAAATTCTTTAAAGAATTCGGTAATGAGGCATTTATTGTAAAAGTTCGTTCAGGACTTCTACGTGATCTAGGACCATCCCTTTCTCCATTCAATTCATTTCTTTTCCTCCAGGGATTGGAAACCTTGCCCTTAAGACAGAGGAAACATTCTGAAAATGCGATGAAGGTTGCAAGATTCCTTAAGGAACATCCTCTTGTGAACTGGGTTAACTACCCCGGACTTGAAGACCATCCATCACACAAACTTGCCTTAAAGTATTTGAAGGGTAACTATGGTGGAATAGTTGGTTTTGGAATAAAAGGAGGATTGAATGCAGGAAAGAGGTTCATTAACTCATTGAAACTGTTTTCCCATGTTGCCAATATTGGTGATGCAAAAAGCCTGGTTATACACCCTGCATCAACAACACATTCACAACTAACTTCCCAGCAACAAATTGAAACAGGTGTAACTGAAGATTATATAAGATTATCAATAGGGCTTGAAGACTTTGAGGATATAAGGGAGGATCTTGATCAGGCTTTAAAGGCTGCTGTTAAGCAATGATTGTAAATTTATGAAAATTATGTTGGTAAATGAAAAAAATGTAGGAATTGTAAAAACGGAATATTTCACTTTTGCTGAACCACCCAACCAAATGGTTCTTGAATCGGGTGAAAGGCTGGGACCAATCACCCTCGCCTACGAAACATACGGTAAACTGAATAAAGAAAAATCAAATGCAATTCTCGTACTTCATGCTCTTTCTGGAGATGCACATGCCGCGGGATTTCATGAAGGTGATTCTAAACCTGGCTGGTGGGATGGAATGATTGGACCTGGAAAGGCACTGGACACAGAAAAGTACTTTGTTATATCTTCAAATGTTATTGGTGGATGCAAAGGTTCAACGGGTCCATCATCCATAAATCCTGAAACAAAAAGACCGTACGGACTTGATTTCCCTATTATTACAATTGGGGATATGGTAAATGCACAAATTCATTTGATAGAAAAATTTGGAATTAAGAAACTTCTTTCAGTGATTGGAGGATCAATGGGTGGGATGCAGGTTCTTCAATGGATGTACTCCTATCCTCATAGAATAAATTCCGCAATACCAATTGCAACAACATTGAGACATAATCCTCAACAGATAGCTTTTAATGAAATAGGAAGGCAGGCGATCATGGCTGACCCAAACTGGAACAATGGAAATTACTATGGACATTCACCCCCTTCAAAAGGGCTGGCGATAGCAAGGATGATCGGTCATGTAACTTACATAAGTGCCTTTGCAATGAATGAAAAATTTGGAAGGAGAATTAAAGAAAACAAAGAATATCAAAAATTTGACCCTGAATTTGAAGTTGAATATTATCTAAGGTATAAAGGGGATAGTTTTGTTAAAAGATTTGACGCAAACTCTTATTTATACATAACAAAAGCCATGGATCACTTCGATCTTTTAAAAAATAAAACAATAGATGAAGTTTTTAAGGATCTAAATGCCAAGGTTCTTGTAATCTCATTCAAATCGGATTGGCTCTACCCACCGGAACAGTCACTGGAAATAGTGAGAGCCTGCCAACTTGCAGGCGTTGATGTTTCCTACCATGAAATTAATTCCAACTATGGCCACGATTCTTTTCTTGTTGATATTAAAGAACAGTCTGAAATAATTAAAAATTTCCTGAAAGATGTAGCGGAGAGAAACGGAGTGGAAACATAAAAAATATTATAAAAATTTATTTTTTTCGTTGATGCATTTTGAAAAAAATCTTCCCTGCTGTATTTTTGTAAAAATTTTTGATCTTTTGAATACCTTTCTATTCCCCTTTGTATCCTTGAGACTTTTCCATAGAATAGAATCATAAAGATTTTTTCCATTATTTTTGTCTATTTTCCTGCATATTTCTTATGACAATTTTAGATACTCCATCTTTCCTGCTTTATTTTTGAAAATTTCTCTGAATAACAATTTAAAATAAACATTATCAATAATTACTCCTTCAA
>JAVRLK010000125.1:0-3120 GCA_031961545.1 Thermoplasmatota archaeon
AATTGAGATACATGTGAAATTGAAGGTTTCACCTGAAGATAAGGAGAAAATACCCAGGGCAATGGAACTCGCACACAAATACTGTTTTCTATCAAGGGCAATAAGGGGAAACGTGGAGGAAATAATTGATTACGAATTCATAGAATAAATTTTAAAGAAAAAGTTTTGGAACACTTTTATCCACGTTAACAACAAGGACCTTAGGATCATCACCTTCACTTAGCCATTGCATTTCCTTAAGATCGTTTCCTGCAACAATAGATTCAACACCAAAACTGTTTGCAATTTTTTCAATATTTAGATCGAATTTAAGATAATCGGCGTTCTCAAGTTCAGGATAATAGCTCTTTGCATAGCTCCTTAAAATATTGTATGAATCATTCTTAAGAACAAGGAACTTCACAGGAATGTTGTACCTCTTTGCTGTGAAAAGTGACTGTACTGTATAGAGAAAAGATCCATCCCCAACAACAGCAAGAACATTTTTGTTTGCAAGACCTATACCAAGGGATGCTGCGTTTGCCCATCCAAGCTGACCGCTCTTTGCAGTGAAATATTTGTTATGACCGTATCCAAAAATGTTTCTTAGAGAATAGGATGCCGAAATGGATTCATCCACAATTGTATAATCATGGAAATACTTTTTGGCCTGTGAAAGTACATAGTTAATACCCATAAATGTCCTTTCCCTAGCAACCTTTGTCTGCCATGTTAGATCCACAGGCCTTGAAAAATCGCACTTTTTCTTTACGTATTTCTTTAATTCAATCAAAAACAGTTTTGGGTTCATAAGGTATGATTCTCCCGTTTTGAATGTTAAATTCATGCCAACAAATATTATATCCTTTCCCGGTAGTATTGGTGAAGAAAGGTACGGGTAAAGTGTTATGTCACCACCAACAAAAATTATTAAATCATGATTTAAAAGCTTCATGTTTATTAATGTACTACCAGGCATAAGATCCCCTGCATAGTGTTTATTTTCTGTGTTGAAAACTGATCTGTGTGAAAGAGGTTCTCCATATACGGGGCAGCCTATCAAATCAGCAATTTCTTCCGCCTCCTTGAAGGCATTGAACAGATCTATTTCAAAACCAAAAACAAGTGCAGGGTTCTTTGATTCATTTATTTTTTCAGCTATGTATTTCACGGCATTATTATCAATTATTTCATAACTGTAGTTAAAATCCTTTACTTTTTCATAGTTTTCACTTTCCTTATCCATGAAATCCATGGGAAATGATATGAAAACAGGTCCCATGGGTGGTGACATTGCAATCTGCTTTGCCTTTTTCAGAGCAACGGGTATATCGTTTACATTTTTTATTTCATATTTGTATTTCACGGAATCACCAATTACGGTGAAAAGATCATAATAGAGGAGGGGATCATAAACAGTATGCCTTGTATCCTGCTGCCCCGCTGTAATTATGATGGGTGTTCTGTTGAATTTGGCTGTATAAATAAATGCCATGGAATTTGCAAGACCTGGTAAATCGTGAAGGTTCACGATCCTTGGTTTTCCCGTGAACTGTGTTAGTCCATCCGCCATTCCAACCGATATTGAATCGTGAAGGGTTAAAATATAATTCTTTATGTTTCTTAGCATTGGTAGCTCTGTTGTTCCCGGATTACCGAACATGGGATAAAGATCAAGTGCTTCAACAGTTTCGGCAAATATTTCAGATCCTTTTTTTCCTGCCATAAAAACACCTAAACAATCCTGTATAATGGCTCAAGACCCTGGGCATACCTTAAAACGTTTGCAATTGTCTCTGTTAAAAATCTCTGCTGGCTTTCAAGTGTAACACCGGCAATATGTGGTGAAACGATTACATTATCAAGTTTGAATAGTTCAGAATCAAAATCAGGGGGCTCCTTGGAAAAAACATCAATCCCCGCCCTTATTCCCTTCTTTTTAATTGCATTTATCAATGCCTTTTCATCAACTATTTCTCCCCTTGCTGTGTTTATGAATATTGCACCATCCTTCATCAATGAGAATTCTCTTTCCGAAAACATGTTCCTTGTTTTTTCATTCAGGGGTAGATGTATTGAAATTATATCAGAATTTTTTAGAACATCATCGAAATCCATGTATGTAACTCCAAGTCTTTCCTCATCCTCTTTTGGTAACCTGTTAATATCGTAATAAATTATTCCAACCTCAAAGGCCTGCAATCTTTCAGCAAGTTTAATTCCGATCCTTCCCATTCCTATTATGCCAAATATCTTATCCTTTAGGTCCCTGGATCTTGTCAGCATGGGCCAGTTTCCGCTTTTAAGTTCATTGTTTAAATAGATCAGATCCTTCAAGAATGCGAGAACCATTGCAATAACATGTTCAGCAACGCTTTCCTTGTTTGCTGTTGGTATATTACTCAGCATTATGCCATGCTGCTTCAGATATTCAACATCAACGTTATCGTATCCCGTGCTCGCCACCTGAACAAACTTAAGGTTAGGCATCTTCTTTAAAACATTCGCATCTATTTTTGTGAATGTTGTTACAACAAGTACATCCGCATCGGATTTATCAAAGTTTGTATCATTCCTTATTTCCATCTCAGGTAAAATCTGTGCAACTGTTTTTCTAACCTCTTCCTGCGGTATAAAATCCGGCAAAATGGTTAAAAATTTCATAAAAATAAAGAGAAAAAGCAATATATAAGTTTTTTGAACAATTTTTCAATTCCAATTAAAAAGCTCTGTAGAAAACCTCTACAATAAAAATAATTCCAGAATCGTTTAGGACTACTATTCTCCTTATATTGTATGCTATTATTTTCATTGCAATTTCCTTTTCAAATAGTTCAGGAATTCTCGATCTCACAAATGATCCACTTTTTCTCTTTATTACTGAATGCACTGTTTCAACTATCGGCCTTCTATTGTATTCTTCAGGTAAATGCCTTTTCATTCTTTTTCTATGTTCTCCTCTAGTACGATGTATTGGAACATCCTTATTCCTTGCAGGTATTATTGCCAGAAGGCCATACTTTTTGGCAATAATATGATTTTCTTCTGAATCATACCCTTTGTCGCCAATAATGACCTTGAATTTTCCAATTATTTCCCTATCCATATTTTCCAAAGTTTTCTTGAACTCTTTTGAATCAT
>JAVRLK010000126.1:0-3098 GCA_031961545.1 Thermoplasmatota archaeon
TACATTGAAACATCCATGGTTCATCATGATATCAGGGTCAGTAATTGCCTTTATAACAAAATAAATACCTGATAATGTTACACCATAAACGGCATTTAATGGAAACCTTACCTGTTCAGATGTGCCGGTATAATCGATCTTTATAGAATCGTTCTCCTTTGTTACTTTTACCTTTAATTTTGCAATATTGCCATCAGGTAATTCTAAATAATCTTCTGCTTCAACAACAGAATCTGGGAAACTTTTCA
This sequence comes from Thermoplasmatota archaeon, assembly GCA_031961545.1. Classification (GTDB taxonomy): domain Archaea; phylum Thermoplasmatota; class Thermoplasmata; order Thermoplasmatales; family ARK-15; genus JAVRLH01. The sequence continues at coordinate 249 of JAVRLK010000126.1, forward strand.
CATGCGCCCTTATTATCCTTTCTGAATAATTTATTGATTCATTAACACCATCAATGAAATTTTCAATACCGTATTTTTTTATTAAATTCAGGACTCTGTTTTCACCAAGAAGATTTGCAGCTATCTGCGCTCTAAGATCACCCTTCCTCTGGTACGAATTTCTTGAGTTTGAAGAAACAATGGAAACAATGTCATTTTTTATTTTGCCCTTTTCCATAATCTTTACTGGATCCATTATCAGCCCTTCCTGGTAAAGATCGGTTGCATCGGAGGAAATGCTTCCAGGAACTTTTCCGCTTATATCACTGTGATGGGCTTTGTTTGCCGCATATGCAACAATTTTTCCGTTGTAAAATATTGGTCTTATTATGGTTATATCGTTTAGATGCGTTCCTGCAATGTATGGGTTATTAACTATGAACATATCCCCCTGATTTATAGGAATATTCTCTTTTTCAATGTATTCAAGAGTTTTTCTGAGTCCCCATGGTAGAGATCCTAAATGAACTGGTATATGTTCTGCCTGTGCAATCAATCTCCCCTGAGAATCCATAATTGCACAGGAATGGTCCATCCTGTCCTTTATGTTTGGTGAATACGCTGAATTTCTTAATGTAATTCCCATTTCCTCACTTGCATAAGTTAGTGAGGATTTTATTATTTCAACAACAATTGGATCCATTTTCATAGCCTCCTTATTACTATGTTTGAAAATTTATCAATATTAGCTTTCCAGCCAGGTGGGATCAAGGTTGTTGAATCGTACTGTTCAATTATTGCAGGCCCCTCCACATTGTCTCTATGAGCAAGTGAGGATCTTTCATAAATCTCAGCTTCTACAGGCTCTTCTGAGAAATATACCTTTCTTTTTGTTTTTATTAAATTTCCCTCTTTCTTTATAGCAGGTATGTTTGGCTTTTTAAACTTCAATATTGCTGTTAGCCTTAATGAAACAACAAAGATAGGGTCGTCGGATGAATACCTATATATTCCCTTATGTTTTTTATTGAAATCGTCCTTCATATTTTCCACAATGTTATTTTTCCTTAAGGTTATATCAAGTTCAAAACCCTGACCAAGATACTGCATATTTGCCTGCCTTATGAAATAGATATCACCCTTTACGTTGCTTTTTTCGAAATCTTCCATTGCATTTTTCTCCATCTCCGAAAACAATTCTTCCACTAAATTATCATCCATTTTTTCAATATCGGACATTAAAGGTTTAACATATTCTCTTTTGAGATCCGATACAACAAGACCGAGGGCGGAGAAAAGACCTGGATTTGGTGGAATAATAACACTCTTTACTTCAAGATCAGATGCAATATCTACCGCATGTAAGGGACCGGCCCCTCCAAAGGCAATCATTTGGAAATCCCTGGGATCGTATCCCCTTTCAATGCTAACGATCTTCATGATCTTTGACATTTGGTTGTTTGCAATTTTTATTATACCTAGGGCCGTTTCAAAAACATCAAGATTAATTTTTTCAGAAAGTTTTTTTATTGCATCATAAGCTTTGTTATAATTCAATTTCATCTCTCCAGCCAAAATATGGTCTGGATTTAATCTTCCGAGGATAAGGTTTGCATCGGTAATTGTTGGTTCATTTCCACCAAGATCATAACAAACTGGTCCCGGATAGGACCCAGCACTTTTTGGGCCAACCCTTAATGCATTCCCCTCATCAATCCACGCTATGGACCCTCCACCTGAGCTTGTTTCAGCTAGATCTATGAATGGAAACCTTACGGTATAGCCAGATCCTTTTATTGACCTTCCACTGTGTGTTTTTCCAGCTGCCTCGAATTCAAATGAATACTGTGTATTGTAATTATATATTATTCCGGCCTTTGCTGTTGTTCCTCCCATGTCGAATGTTAGTAAATTTTTTATTTTTAACAGTTTTGAAAAGAAAAGTGACGCAAGAACACCGCTTGATGGACCGGATTCTATAATTGATATTGGTTTTTCAATAATGCTGTCTATTGTGTTTAAGCCACCATCTGATTGCATTATATATATGGGAACGTTTCCAATTAAATTCTCAACATCTTTTTCAAGCTTTTCAAGATACCTTGAAACAATTGGATAGAGAAGGGCATTAATAACTGTTGTGCTTGTTCTTTCAAATTCTTTTGGTAGAGGATCTATTTCACTTGAGATTATTACAGGAATATTCATTTTTTTAGAAAAATAATCCCTAATCATTGTTTCGTGTGAATTGTTTTTGTAGGAGTTTATAAGAGACACAGCGATAATATCAACATTTCTTAATTCATCAAGGATTTCGTCAAGATCCTTCATGTTCAAAGGTTTTATAACATTACCATTTGCATCTATCGCTTCATCAACAACTAATCTCAATTCCCTTGGAACAATTGGAATTGGCCTTTCAACCTTAAGATTATATATCTCCGGTCTTCTCTGCCTTCCTATTTCAAGAACATCCCTGTAACCTTTTGTTGTTATCAATGCAACCCTTGACCAGTTTTGCTTTGTTAACAAAGCATTTGTTGCAATTGTTGTTGAATGTGAAAAAATTAATATTTTTTGATTCTTATAAATTCTTTTTAGGGCGTTGATGATACCTTCTTCGGGCTGAAGGGTTGTTGGAACTTTCACGTTAAGAAATTTTCCTAAATTTTCATCATATGCAACAAGATCTGTAAATGTACCGCCTATGTCAACACCAACTCTAAGCTTTTCCATAGCTATCGTTGATAATAGACTTTGTTATATAAATTTTATTGGAATAGTGCTCTGACTGAATATCAAATGCTCCACTTGGTCGGTCCCTTTTCCGGCGAAACTCTTCATTAAATAGTGTCACCATAATGGAGAGTT
>JAVRLK010000127.1:0-3057 GCA_031961545.1 Thermoplasmatota archaeon
GAAATTAATGTGTACGTGATAACAAATATGATCAGTGCAAGTAACATGCTTAACAGGAAATCCCTTTTCTGGATAAAACATTTTCCTGAAAAATGCGGAGGGAGGGATTTGAACCCTCGCATCCCTGCGGAACCAGACCCTCAATCTGGCGCCTTTGACCAGTCTCGACAACCTCCGCTCTATCTAGATAATCTGAATAGGATATTTTACCTTTACTATAGATAATAATACTCTCCCCTTGCCTTCTGTTCCCTATCGTTGTATGATCCCGGTTTGTTTATCCTGGGTCTCTTTGTTTTATCATCCCTTCTGAATGTTATGTCCACATTTTTCAAAAACCTGTTCATACCATCCCTCATGTTATATGGGCCCGTTCCAATGCCTGAAATACCCGGTTCACCCTCAAAGGTCATGAGCGAATCGGATATGAGATCAATGAAATAAATATCATGATCAACGACAAGCGCTGTCTTCTTTGTTTTTTCTATAAACCTTCTTATTATTTTTGCCGCTGTCATTCTTTCAGCTGAATCAAGGTATGCTGAAGGTTCATCAAGAAGAAAAACATCAGCTTCCCTTCCAAAACATAATGAAATTGCAACCTTCTGCAATTCTCCACCCGCAAGGTTCATAACATCCCTTTCCATCAAAGAATTCAGATTAAATGGTTCCCATATTTCATTTTTGAAGAATGGATCATCAAGAGCACTTTTTGCATATTTGTTGAAAAGATCGTTAACGGTAATACTCTCATCAAACCTTATATATTGAGGTTTGTAGCTTACCTTTATGTTTGAATCTATTTTACCAGAATCTGGATTTATCACACCTGCCAGCATCTTGACAAATGTTGTTTTACCAGTTGCATTCTCACCAACAACACCCACAACCTCGCCCTTTAAGAGTTTTCCGGATGAAACATTTAATGAAAAATTTTCAAATTTTTTTGAAAGATCAGACCACTCAATCAATTTTTCAAGAGATTTGTCAATTGATGGAGGATGAACAATGAATTTTATTTCCCAGTCCCTAATTCTAACGTTCTCCTCCTTAAGGAATCCACTCAAATATGAATTTAATGCGTGGTTTGCTGTCAATGGTTTTGATATTATACCGTAAGCTCCCTCTGAACCATAGACTATGTGTACGGTATCCGCAAGAAAATCCATTATTGCAAGGTCGTGTTCAACAACATAAACCTGTGCTTTCTGCGATAGATCCTTTATTATTTTTGCGAATTCAAGCCTTTGCTTTATATCAAGGTAGGATGATGGTTCATCAAAGAAATAAAGGTCAGCATCTTTCATCAATGTTACGGAAATTGCGAGAGATTGTAATTCTCCACCCGAAAGTTCCTCAATGTTTCTGTTTAAAATCTTTTCAATTTTCATCATTCCAATTATATCATCCTTCCTCTTACCCTGGATGGATTCAATGTAATCCTTCACCTTTCCTTTATAAAGCTTGGGAATACTGTCCACATACTGTGGTTTGTATGCAATTTTTATCCTTCCTGCATAAAGATCCTTAAAGTAGGATCCGTAAACGGTTCCCCTGAAATGTTCAATAACTTGATCCTTATCACCCATTTTATCATATTTTCCAAAGTTTGGAACAATTATTCCGGAAAGGATGTTGATTGTTGTTGATTTTCCAATTCCGTTTCTTCCTAAAATTCCTATTGTTTCACCCTTCTTTATTGCAGGTAACCTGTAAAGCCTGAATGAATTTTCACCATACTGGTGAATTGTTTCCTCCTTCATCTCATCCGGTAAATTTATGATCTTTATTGCCTGGTAAGGGCATTTGTGTGCACATATACCGCATCCTATGCACAGTGTTTCAGATATCCTTGGATAACCGTCTTCTCCGAATTCAACAACCTTTTCACCCATCCTCTGTGGTGGGCAGTAAAACTGGCATTCATGGTTGCATTTCTTGAAGTGGCACTGCTCCTCGTTAACTATTGCAATGTGCATCTATTCACCAACGCCCCTTGACCAGTATTCATCAGGAAGATCCTTATAAATATCCTCAATATTTTCACTCTTTTCTTCAACAATTTCCGATGACTGTAAAGATTGAATTCTCCTGTAATTTACAACCCAGTAATGGATTCGCCACTCCCTTCCATCATAAAGTGTTGTTTCCTCCCTCTCCGGTAAAAGTATACCAATTTCTTCAAGCATGTAAAAAAGACCACGATCATCCGGTTCAAGATAGTTATCTATTATCCTTTCTTCAAAACCAAAAAAATTTAAAACATGCTGTGCGATCTGTAAAGCCTCATCCATGCTCATTTTTTTCTCTGTACCAATACCGTTCCTTATAGCCTTTGCTAACTCATCAACAAGAACAATATGCGATTCGGGTGGTGTGATCTCAGTTATTATTGGCATGGTTGATACCTCTTTGGAGCATCATAACATTACATAAAGAAAATATATAAATATTTCCTGAAATCTGTTTGCAATTAGCATAAATTCCAAAAAAGAAAAATTTATGATTAACAAAAACTTAATCCAATCGCTCCCGTGGTGTAGTCCGGCCAAGCATAAGGGACTCTCACTCCCTCGACCCGGGTTCAAATCCCGGCGGGAGCATTTTTAAATATTTATTTTTGAGTTCAAAGAGATGATTCTTGTCATTTAGGGAGTGGTGTTGGTTTTTCCATAGCTGCAAAGTTAGCAAATCCGGATAAGATTTTTTATTTTATTACGTGTGAGGGTGCATTTTCAATGAGCTTGATGGACCTTGAAACTGCAAGAAGACTGAATTTACAGATAACTTTTATTGTTTTAAACGATTCGTCATAGGTAATGATAAAATCAGGACAGACTCTGTATTATGATACAAAATATGTTGGTGTGGATTTTGGCGATATAAGGTTTGATAAAATCGCCGAGGCAATGGGATGCTATGATGAAAGAGTAAGGGATCCAAAGGAAATAAGTAATGCGCTTAAGAGGGCAAAGGAATCTGGATTGCCTGCTGTTATTGATGTTGAAATTGACAGGAATGTTATACCACCAGATTTTCAAACACTTGCTGCCATAT
>JAVRLK010000128.1:0-2985 GCA_031961545.1 Thermoplasmatota archaeon
AGGTCAAACAATAAGAGGATACATCTTCCCCCCAGAATATAAAATTTTTTATACTGGAAATTAATTATAGAATTAATGAGCGAAAAAAAGGTTAATAAGGAAATAGTTAAAGATGATGAATACATTGCCTTTATTGAAGATTTACATGATGAAGTGTATTATGCCTTATTGATAGATCTGAAAAAGCATGGTATTATTGTTGAGAAAGATGAAAAATTTTTTGTTTCAGACAAATTTATGAACAAACTTTTTGAGAAAATTGTAAAAGTTTTAGCGGATAATTTACCATTAGAGAATGCAATAGATATTTCATTATTCGAGACTGTGAAAGAATATTATCCAGAATATAAAGTTCTTGAAATTATTCCGAGGGCAGAGATTGTATTAGGCCTAGCTAAGCATGATATAATTTCTTTCCTAAAAAAATTTGAATAAAAAATATAAAAAATTATTTGGTGAGGTAGAAGAAGAGTATCGCTCCACCGCCGCCTATCATTGGATTCTCCTCAAACTGCATGCCCTGCAAATAAGGAGAGAAGTACCATATCCAGTTCAGCTGTCTTGTGTAAACATAGAATGTTAAATTCACACCTATGTTCTGTGCAAGATCATAATAATGTATAGATAGTGTTGAATTTGCTGTGTTTTCTCCCATCTGTATGTAATGGTTCATAAGATCTATCTGTTCAGCCTGCCATGTGTTACCTGATGAATTAAATGTTTGAGAATTGAGACCGGAACCAAGTGGATAAGTTCCTCCCGCTGCATAAAATGCACCAACAATATCCGATGGATATGGATAGTCAGGTATCCAAGTTGTAACATATATTGGCATGGGGTTCGCGCCCTCAACCTGATAACCGATCCACTGTGAGAACGTTGTGTATATTGGTGTCATCTGTATGTTTGGATCTATCATGTGCATGTTCTGTGCCCACATGGCTGCGGCAGCATAATCAACGGGATCACCTGCATATATTACAACAGGTATGTTTATTGATACATTATAAAGACCGGATTCCATCATGTACTGTTTTGCGAGCGTTAAATTGAAGTATGGAACATTCACACCAAGGCTTCTCAACAGGCTTTCCGACTCATATCCTGGCATGCCGTAGGGTATGAAACCTGTTATATGGAATGAGAAGTTTGCTCCATAAACTGCATTCCCCACAATCTGATCAATGTAATCGGTGTAATTGAAAGCGTATGCGAATGCCCTCCTTACATCAAGGTTCTGGAAGTATGTTGGCGGAACATGGAACTGTGCACCAAATGCGGACATCATTGTTGTGTTTATGTTGAAATTGAAGGCAAAACCTCCAGTTGTCATTGATGGGAATTCATAAATACTCAGTTTACCCTCACTTTCAAGCTTTGATGCTGTTGGATACCAGTTGTATGGTAAGCCGAGAAGACCCGGACAGCTGAAAATATCTGCCTGCTGGTTGGTTAACATGAGATATTCAGTTGATGGATCCTTTACCCATTCTATGTAAACGGTATCATTTGGTCTCTGTGAATATCCTGGAACACCGGGTATTGGTGTGAAGTTTGGATTTGGAACGAGCGTTATCGATTGACCGAGCAACATTGTTTGAATCATGTATGGTCCTGATCCCATGGCATGCCATCTTACGTAAGTGTTATAGTTTGATTCATAGCTGTAACTTGTGTAATTCAGGAAACCCTGTGGTGTAAATGTAATTCCGGCACCATGCTCAACAAGCCAATTATAATCCATAACTGGGAAGAGACCATCAGCAACGTATGTTAAAAATGCTGGATCAGGCTTCAAAAGATGGAATGTAATGCTCTGCGTTGCATTGTTGTATGAAATTGCCTTTGTTATATTTGTGTACAACGATTCACCATTGGACCAATTCAAATCCCATCCACCACCTGGTAAAAGATCCTGAGCCAATATCCAGTCCGGTGTACCAGGTGAACCGTCCATGAAGAGGAGAGCCCTGACAAAGGATGTGTATGCATCCCATACTGTCAATGGATCACCGTTTGAGAATTTCAGTCCTGATCTAATGTAGAATGTATAGTTCAAACCATCGGGTGATATACCGCCGTTTGCAACCGTTGGTACATACTTTGCAACAACCGGAACAAATTCCGTTATACTTGATCCATTATAGGCAATGAGAGTTTCATAAACGTTAGATATGACCTCAAAGCCAACCATTTCATAGTCAATGTTTGGATCAAGTGAATATGGGCCACCAGGAACATATTCTGCATCAATTATTTCGTTTGGATTTGAAACAGGTAGTGTTGATCTTGATATATTTGCATATTGCCCATGGGAAAGAACGATTACTGTCTCCTCATAGCTTGTGTTCTCATAAAGTCCTGAAGAGATTATTGAACTGAATTCGCTAAGAGGATAATATGTTAGATTTGGATTGTTGTTGTAATTTGATGATGTGAATTTTGTTGAATTGAATGTGATAATGCTTAATGTCAGTGTATAAATTCCAGACTTTGAATAAACATGTGTAACATTATCCTTAAGGAACAATCCTGAGCTTTGATTGTAAATTGCAGGATCTATGACGCTATGAGAATCACCAAAGTTCCAGATGTAATATCCAATTGTCCAGTTCGTTGCAGTAGGTGGTTGCAAATATGATCCTATAAAATTTGCACTTTTATTTTCATAAAATATCTGGTTTGATATTACCGTCGGCTGGGTTATTTCACTTGCTATTAAAGATGATACGGATGATGGAAGTATTGTTATTAATGAAACATTCCCATAGTTGTTGAATCTGTAACCCTGATATATTGTTGAAACTGTAACAAGGTATCTGCCCGGGACATTGTACACATGTGATGCCTGATATCCGCCTATTGTTGATGAATATGATGCATTAACAGTTGTTCCATCACCAAAGTTGAATGTAACATTATTTGGTGTTCCACCGGAGACAAAGGCTATGAAGGATATGCTCTGTCCCGCATTACTTGTAACAG
>JAVRLK010000129.1:0-2980 GCA_031961545.1 Thermoplasmatota archaeon
GTTAATGCATCATATTCATCAACAATAGGTGGATATCAGGCATCACATGTATACAATGTTCCGGGCAGATACCTTGTTACAGTTTCAACAATATATCAGGGTTATACCTTCAATAACTATGGGAATGTTTCATTAATAACAATAATGCCATCATCCGTATCATCTTTAATAGCAAGTGAAATAACCCAGCCAACAGTAATATCACACCAGATATTTTACGAAAATGAAAGTGCAAACTTTATAGGATCATATTTGCAACCACCAACTGCAACAAACTGGACAATTGGATATTACATATGGAACTTTGGTGATTCACACAGTGTGATAGATCCTGCAATTTTCAACCAGAGTTCAGGATTGTTCCTTAAGGATAATGTTACACATGTTTATTCAAAGCCTGGAATTTACACATTGACATTAAGCATTATTACGTTCAATTCAACAAAATTCACATCATCACAGTATAACAACAATCCAAATCTGACATATTATCCTCTTAGCGAATTCAGTTCAATAATCTCTTCGGGACTTTATGAGAACACGAGCTATGAGGAAACAATAATTGTTCTTTCTCCCGGACAATATGCAAATATATCAAGATCAACATTGCCCGTTTCAAATCCAAACGAAATAATTGATGCAGAATATGTTCCTGGCGGTCCATATTCACTGGATCCAAACATTGACTATGAGATGGTTGGCTTTGAGGTCATATCCAATGTTTATGAAACTCTCATTGCCTACAATGGATCAAGTGTAACACAGTTTGTTCCAGTTGTTGCAAAGTATGTACCAACGGTTGCAAACGGTGGTATATCACCCGATGGTTTGAACTATACATTCTACATTAGATCTGGACTGAAATTCTCAAACGGAGATCCATTGACTGTATGGGATGTGTACACATCCTTTGTTAGGGCTCTCCTCTTCATGGACGGTTCACCTGGTACACCGGACTGGATATTGGCTCAGGATCTTTTACCAGGTGGTGGATGGGCATTGAACTGGTCCAATGGTGAATCGTTGTACACAAATATAACAAAGGCAATTTCATACAACAATGCAACTCAGAGCATAACTTTCCATCTTTTGAAGCCAGATCCGGCATTTTTAACTTATCTTGCTGATGCTCTCTTCCCAGTTATGGATTATAAGTGGCTTGTTGAGAATGGTGCCGGAATTACGTTCACACCACAGGGTTTCCTGAATTACACAAGTTACAGCTATGAATCAAACTATAACACTTACATAAGGTGGCATGCCATGGGATCAGGACCATACATGATACAAACACTGTTGCTCGGTCAATCGATAACGCTCGTTCCAAATCCAAACTTCACACCAATACCCGGTGTTCCAGGATATTCACAGAAACCAAATGATACAGTTTATATAGAATGGGTAAAGGATCCATCAACTGAATATCTCATGTTAACCAACCAGCAGGCAGATATTTACAGCTGTCCAGGGCTTCTCGGCTTACCATACAACTGGTATCCAACAGCATCAAAGCTTGAAAGTGAGGGTAAACTGAGTGTTTATGAATTCCCATCAATGACAACTGGAGGTTTTGCATTCAATTTCAACATAAACACAACAATGATGTCCGCATTTGGATCACAGTTCCATGTTCCGCCAACATACTTCCAGAACCTTGATGTAAGGAGGGCATTTGCATACGCTTTCAATTACACCGATTACATTGATCAGATTGTGGGGAATGCAGTTTATGGAGCAAACTTCTCATTCCATATAACAGGTTTCATACCTTACGGCATGCCTGGCTATGAATCCGAAAGCCTGTTGAGAAGCCTAGGTGTGAATGTTCCATACTTCAATTTAACGCTTGCAAAACAGTACATGATGGAATCCGGTTTTTATAATGTCTCAGTAAACATACCTGTTGTAATATATGCAGGTGATCCTGTTGATTATGCTGCAGCAGCAATGTGGGCACAGAATATGCACATGGTTGATCCAAACATACAGATGACAGCCATATACACAACATTCTCACAGTGGATAGGTTATCAGGTTGAGGGCGCGAACCCCATGCCAATTTATGTTACAACATGGATACCTGACTATCCATATCCATCGGATATTGTTGGTGCATTTTATGCCGCTGGAGGAACTTATCCGCTTGGTTCCGGTCTCAATTCTCAAATGTTCAATTCCTCAGGTAACACATGGCAGGCGGAACAGATAGATCTTATGAACCAGTACATACAGATGGGAGAAAACACAGCAAATTCAACACTATCAGTACATTATTACGATCTTGCACAGAACATAGCTGTGAATTTAACATTCTATGTTTATACAAGACAGCTTAACTGGATATGGTACTTCTCCCCTTATCTGCAGGGCATGCAGTTTGAGGAGAATCCAATGATAGGCGGCGGTGGAGCAATACTCTTCTTCTACCTCACCAAATAATCTTTTATATTTTTTATTCAAATTTTTTTAGGAAAGAAATTATATCATGCTTAGCTAGGCCTAATACAATCTCTGCCCTCGGAATAATTTCAAGAACTTTATATTCTGGATAATATTCTTTCACAGTCTCGAATAATGAAATATCTATTGCATTCTCTAATGGTAAATTATCCGCTAAAACTTTTACAATTTTCTCAAAAAGTTTGTTCATAAATTTGTCTGAAACAAAAAATTTTTCATCTTTCTCAACAATAATACCATGCTTTTTCAGATCTATCAATAAGGCATAATACACTTCATCATGTAAATCTTCGATAAAGGCAATGTATTCATCATCTTTAACTATTTCCTTATTAACCTTTTTTTCGCTCATTAATTCTATAATTAATTTCCAGTATAAAAAATTTTATATTCTTGGAGAAAGATGTATCCTCTTATTGTTTGACCTTAGTTCTACATTCTTCATTTTTCATTGGGATCAAGTATTCGTTTTTTATAATATACTATCGAGAACGTGCGAAATTAGAAAATTAAAAAAGTT
>JAVRLK010000130.1:0-2973 GCA_031961545.1 Thermoplasmatota archaeon
TATTCCCGCCTTTGCTGTTGTTCCTCCCATGTCGAATGTTAGTAAATTCTTTATTTTTAAAAGTCTTGAAAAGTAAAGTGATGCGAGAACACCGCTTGATGGACCAGATTCTATTATTGATATTGGCTTTTCAATAATACTTTCTATTGTGTTCAAACCACCATCCGACTGCATGATATATATGGGAACATCTCCAATTAAATTTTTTATTTCCTTTTCAAGCTTTTTCAAATAATTTGAAACAATTGGATAGAGAAGGGCATTAACAACAGTTGAGCTCGTTCTTTCAAACTCTTTTGGTAAAGGATCTATTTCACTTGAAATTATTACGGGAATATTCAATTTTTTGGAAAGATAATCCTTTATCAATTTTTCATGTGAATTGTTTTTGTATGAGTTTATTAGGGAAACAGCTATAACATCAACATTTTTTAATTCATCCAGAATTTCATCAAGATCATTCAAATTCAATTTTTTTATTATATTACCATTTGCATCTATCCTTTCATCAACAACAAACCTCAATTCCCTTGGAACGATTGGAATTGGTCTTTCAACCTTTAGATTATATATTTCTGGTCTTCTCTGCCTTCCTATCTCAAGGACATCCCTGTAACCCTTTGTTGTTATCAACGCGACCCTTGGCCAGTTTTGCTTTGTCAACAATGCATTTGTTGCAATTGTTGTGGAATGTGAAAAAACCATTATTTTTTGATTCCTGTAAATTCTTCTTAATGCATTGATTATACCTTCTTCAGGATTAACAGTTGTTGGAACCTTTACATTAAAAAAATTACCTGAATCTTCATCATACGCAACAAGATCTGTGAATGTACCACCTATGTCAACACCTATTCTCAATTTTTCCATAAATGATACATGTGGAATAATGATATAAATTTGAATCGCAAATGATTTATTTATGGTAACAATAATCCATTTATGGATATTGAACCTGGATCGGTATTCACAAAAAAGTTCAAGACAGGTATTGAACATTCGGCAAAGGGTGTTGGATCCGGAGATGTGGAGGTTCTTTCCACACCCTCACTTATAGGCTTTATGGAAAACACATGCAGGACACCCATAGATGCGAAAATTTCACCGGATAAGGTTACTGTGGGAACGCTTGTAAACATAAGGCATTTAAAGGCAAGCAAAATAGGTGATGAGGTTGAAATTGTTGCAAAACTTTTAAGCGTTGATGGCAATAGATTAACATTCTGGGTTGAAGCTTTTGTTAACAATGAAAAGATCGCATCGGGCATTCACGAGAGAGCTATAGTTGAAAGGGAAAGTTTCCTGAAAAAATTGAAAAATTAGAATTCTTCCTGAGATAAAAGTTTCAGATTATATTTCCAGCCATCGTAATATATATTTCTCTTTTCAGTTTCCACCTCACCCCTCTGGTTATCAACATTATCGGATCTGTAAAATTTTTTCTCAGGTTTAATTTGAATTAACATGTCCTCGTTTGCCACCATTCTGAATGCATCAATGTTTCCAAAATAGAAATTGTGGTATTTTTCATTGTTTAATTCATGGCCACCGAAGGATGGGTCAACAAATATCCATCCATAGGGTTCAAGGTGAATCTGTGCCCAGTCATGGGGTGATTGGTTTAAAGGATTTATGTACCATCCAGACTGCCATTTTGCCGGTATTCCAGATATTCTGCATAATGTGATGAATAGAATTGCCTGCACACCACAATCACCTTCAAAATTAACAGCTGCATATTCACTTATGTTCTCTATTGTTGAATATTCCGGGACAAGTTCATATTTTATGTTCCTTGTTATCCACTCATAAATTTTCTTAGCTTTGAAATACGCATTTTCCTCATTACCAACAATTTCACGGGCAAGTTTTCTCAAATAATCCGTAAATACAACATGGGGTGGCTGTTCCCTAAGATAATTTTCCAAACTTTTTATTTTTACCTTTTCAGGATCTATGTTCACTTTGAATGGTGAAATTTCATACTCATACTCAATCCAGAATTTTTGTATTTCATTTTTTACCCTATCCTCCATGTAAACCGTTCTCTGCATTGAATCTGAAATAATATAATCATGGGAGGAATTCAAAACTTTAACATTCTTCTGAATGTTATTTTCCACAGGAAATGGTATCCATACTCTCAATAATTCATCATCAAATTTTTTTGTGTTCACGGTAATTTCAAACCTTATTTTATTTTTGATTCCTTTTAAATTTTCAATATGTTCATGCAATTTTTTATTTGCTTTATTTGATTTTTCCTCAATTCTTTTAACCTTCATGCTTTCATTATCCCTGACAAGATTTCTGTAAAAGTTTCTGAAAATTCCTGTTTTACCATCAATTTTTTTATAATCAATTTTTCCCTCCTTTAAAAGTTTATCAAGATCAACCATCCTGAAATCCTTGAAATCTTTTCCTATTATTTCAAGGGCCTTTTGCTTTGATAAACTGTAATCATATCTAATTCTTTTTATCCTTTCCTTTTCCCATTCAAGCCTTTTTTTCAAAATACCTGGTATGTTTTTACCAAGGTATTCATCTATCATTTTCAATGCAATTGAAAAATTACCTGAATATTCTTCTCTTTTTATTTTTTCAGGCAGTGGATATCCCAAAAAGGAATAATCTTCCATAATTTAAAATGGAAATCTTTAGATTTAAATTTTGTTGATGATCCAATGCAGCAAATCTTAAATAATCAATATTTTATTTATATGGAAAACATGGAAAAAGATACAAAATTAGAATATTCATAATCAAGGAGAAGAAAGCCTGATAGATTAATTCCTTTCTAGAGTTTTGCGTTAATTATATTACAGCCCCATTATAAATTTTTTTGCCAATATTTAGAATATTTCTTGTTGATTTATATGGATTCATTAAAGAGTTTCTCAGTGCAATCACAAAGTGTTCTCCATATTTCTTGAATGTATTGATTATGGATTCGAGTAATTCAAAGGCAACCCA
>JAVRLK010000131.1:0-2779 GCA_031961545.1 Thermoplasmatota archaeon
CCCGGTGCCTGCCCCAGAACTATTGTACCACCCTTGAAATTCTCAAGATTTGTAAATACCTTCCTGGCATTTTCAATATTACTGTGGTAATTTCCATATTTTTCTGTTAATAGGTCAAGGCCAGGAATTTCGTATGGATCAGGTGTTATACCTGTGGCAACGATTAAATAATTGTATGAAAATTTTTTATTGCTTTTTGTTAAAACATAACGTTCATTAAGGTTTATTTCACCTATTGCCTCGTTAACAAATTTAATGCCTGGTTTAATGAGTTCATCAATGTTCCTCCAGATTTTCCTTTTGGATCCTTTAAATGCAACATAAAGGTACCATGGCTGGTAGAAATGTACTCTGCTTTTATCAAATACTGTTATATTGTATTCATTTGTATCTAGAGAATTTGCAAGAATAAGTCCTCCCGCTCCACCACCAACAACAAGAATATTTTTCATTTTACATCACCTATAATTCAATCGCATAGTTCACAAGATCCATCAAACCTTTGTGTTCAAGTGGAACCTTATGGTATGATATAACATATGGGAACTGAGCTTTGTCAATTGCACATGGTGATATCATGTAATGGGCACCCGTTTTCCAGGCAAAATAGACAGCCGGCCAGCCTGCCCAGGCCCTGAATTCATTCCATGATTTTTCATCAGCTAGAAGACCAGCACCTGCACCGCAGCAGAATGTCTCCTCCTTCACAAACTTTGCTTCAACAAATTCCCTCACAACTTTTTTCATAATGTTCCTAGGTTCATTTACAAGGTTCCCTCCCCTTGCATAATTGCATGGATCATGGTATGTATAAACATCATCGTTTTTGTTTCTGTCAACCTTTATTTCATTTCTTTCAAGTGCTTTGTCTGTAAGCTGGTGTATGTGCAAGAGCTCTATGCCATTTTTGGCCAGTTCATACCTTACATAGTTATTTGCAGTTCTCCATCCATGACCACATTCTCCCCATAGTACAGTTTTAACACCAAGCCTTTTTGCTTCCTCCACAACCATGTTACCAAAATCCCTGAGATACTTTTCTGATGCAAAAAGTCCAAAGTTTGCTGCCTCGGTTGTGCGAGAGGATATTGTCCAGGATTTTTTAAGTGAAAATAAAACCTTTGCATACCCCTTCATTGTATCTGTGTTTACAAAAAGATCCGTTGAGGATGGAATAACAAGAAAATCAGCCTTCTGGTTCAATGGAATTTTTATTTCCTTACCCGTTTCTTCCCTCAAATCCTTTTCAAGAAAGTTTACCACCGATGCTATTGCCTTTTCATTTAAACCAAGGTTATTCCCTACCCTGTAAACCTGTGCAAGTGTTGTTGCAACATATTCCGGCATTATGCCCATTTTTGTTAAAATCTCCCTCTCATTCCTTGTTATCTCCGATTGATCTATGCCATTTGGACAGAAAACAGAGCATCTCCTGCACTCCGTACACTGGTAATAATAGGTATAAATTTTTTCAAGATCTATGTCCTCAGGTTTTAAAGAATCAATCTTTTTGTAGAGCCTTCTTACAATTTCAGCCCTTCCAACTGGTGAATTGTTCACATCACCTGTTGATATAAACATCTGGCACTTATCAATGCATATACCACAATGCATGCAGCTCTCCATGAATGTCCTGAATGCTCTGTTGTTTTTCAGATCTTTAAAGTATTCAATAAATGTTTTACTATCTCCTTCCCTCTTTGCAAATATTTTTTCAAGCTCATCCTCCTTTGCATACCTTTCCCTAATTCCACCAGCCCATTCTATCCCCTTTTGCTTTTCTAGCCACTCTTCCCCTTTACTGCTTGGACTTTCAAGTATAATATCTCTAATGGAATATTTCATGGTTCTCACCTCTCATGGTAAATTGAATAAAGGGTTGGGTTTGTAAAGAATGAAAATGGATGCATGAATTTGCTGAATGGAACATAAAGGACAAGTGTGCATGCAAGCGTGAAATGAATTAAAAATATTAGTGCGGTTGGTATTTCTATTGGAGAAAAGGAAAATAAAGATGAAATGAAAGGACCAACACTATTGTATGCATAGGTTACGGGAAGAATAAAGCGCATCAATAAACCTGTGAAACCAAAAAGTAAGATAAGAATTATTGAAAAGTAATCACCTGGTGTGCTTATGTACCTTAAATATACGTTTTCAATCCTTCTGTAAAGAAGGTAAAGCCCTGAACTTATAAGAAGAATGGCAAAAGCATTCCCCAAAACCTCTGAAATCAATTCAATGGTAGAAATACTTATGCCATGGGAAACAAGATAAGGTTCAAGGAAAAGGTCAAAGTGTGCCAATATTATTATCCAGAGGCTGTAATGAAAGACCATTGATGCTACCCTTGTACCCTTATCATAGCGAAGTGAAGAGAAGAAAAATATCCTTTTCAATATATTTTTTAATGCATCCAGCCTGGTGTTCTGTCCTGGATAGGTGAATAAATATGGGAAACCCAGATATGTGCCTGTCCTGCCCTTTGGTGTGAATATCCATTTAACTAAAACAAATATTGTACCTACAATGAATATTGTTATCGACAAATAAAAATAAATAATAAAAATTAATGATAGATCATTCAACATCCTCTACCACCCCTGAAAGTGCCCTATGAACTTCTTGAATATCGCATTCAGTGTTTTTAACCATTGCTCCTGCACATCCCTTTTTACCGCATTTTAAAATCAATGAAAATTCAAGGCCATCTATGGATATGGATTTAATTGGGTATAAAGGTATTGAACAGTACCTTGAATAAATGGCACTCAGTGTA
>JAVRLK010000132.1:0-2945 GCA_031961545.1 Thermoplasmatota archaeon
ATACTCAACAACTACATGTCCATATAGAGCATCCGTTCTGGCACCTGAAACCAAAGTATACTCATACTTTCCAATAAAGTTCTGAATATTTAATGGCTTTAGAATCTTCTCCTCAATACATCCTGACACCCTTACCCTCACGTCCTCCTCCGTATTCGCTCTAATAGTTGAGCTCTTAATACATGAAATAACGTCATCAATATCTAGCTGAATTGTGTTGACACGTGAAGACATAACAACTCACCCACTGGATCTTCTCCAAATTATAAACTCAGAAATCTTTCTCTTTCTAATGGTTGGACCATAATAAATTGCATCTATCATAACACGTTGAGCACTCAAGTTTTTTAACCTCATAATCATTATCACTATATATAGGGATTATATTATGTCTATAAAAACTTTCTGAGCCTTCAGCTCTGGCAGCGATGCAAATTTTGGTAAACAAAAACACTAACTTTGAAAAAATATCTTTAGCTTTTATAAAATTATGATCTGTATCGAACTCATTTAGGATAAAAATACCATTTATTTAAAAATGTCACAGCGCTTAATGAGTTTACCGTTTTCAATTATGAATAGATTGTTCTTGAATTTTTGCAAGAGATCCCCGTCAATTTTAAAAAGATCACTTTTCCTTAAATTTTCAATATTCACATCCCTTTCTCCCTTCGGTAAGAATTCCTTTATTGATCCCTGTATGCCCGGATCTGGAACTGTGAAGATCCATACCCTTTCAAAATAATCACCAGCTTTTGTGTAATCAACAATTTTTCCATTATTCTTATAGAATTCAATCCTTCCATCATCGTAAACCTTAGCAGGCATGCAGATTATTCTGAACAACTTTTTTACAAGACTTCTGTATGTAACAAAAATTGTTCTTTTGTTGTTAATTAAATGTTCAACAATCTTTCCAGGATTCTTTATATCACCGTATTCTGCCTCAATGCTGTATTCCTTATTGAAAAGGTAAATTTTTCCATCAGGTCCATTATTCCAGGATCCATTTTCCCTAAAGAATTTTATATTCATTGCCTTGAAGAAAATTTCAATCCTATCAATCAAATATTTATGATAAGCACTTTCCCATGATACCTTTGAAACAAAATCCATTGAATCGTACCCTTTTTTTGTTATTGAATAAACATTTCCATTGTAATCAACAAAGCCATTTTTTAAAAGAATTCTCAATGATCTTTCAAGATCCTCGAATTTTCCATGTGAGAATTGCATGTATTCCCTTAAAATATTTTCAAAGGTCGCATCAATATCCCTTTCATTCAATGAATTTATTAGGAAAAGAACATTATCGTAATTGAAATCAACAGGAGATCCATAAAGAATATAGGATCTATCAATTATTTCATCAAAATTTTCATTATTTTTAAATTCGGTTTTAGTTAAAAAAATTGTATCATTAAAAAGGCATAGAGCATTGTGTTCAGGTAAAATTGTTAAAGTGTTAATTATTTTCTCACTGTTTCTATAAGAAATTCTTTCAGCAATGATTTTTGAATCATCGGGTGAAATTCTAAATGAAACAATATTTTTTATGTTCCCAAGAACGGAATTCAAAAGATCATTCCCAAGCTGTTTAAGGTACTGTGTAGCAATAATTATGTTCATGTTGAATTTTCTGGATTCGCTGAACAGTGATGGTAAAAAGTATGGTGAAAAATCCTTAATCTCATCTATTATTAAATTCACCCTTTCCCTTTTTCCAAATATGATTGAATTCCATATCATCAATAAAAGAGCACTTCCCAGCATTCTTGACAATGCTTCACCAAGCTCTGGTTTTGCTAGATATATCAAAATTTTCCTGTTTTCGTTGTTAAAGAAAGAAAATGTTTTCTCCTTACTTGATATAAAATTCTTAATATAAGGATTCTCAATTATAGGTAAAATCTTGTTCACAGTGCTCTGAATATATTCATCATAGTTTGTTTTGTAAAGCATTGAAAAGAATTTTTTCAATCTTTGATCCTTGACAAGTGAATTCCTTAATTTATAATCCAGTAAAAAATCAAGAATATCATCAAGAGTTGCATTCTCAATTTCATTCATAACAATTTTCGTCACAATTGAAAAAATAAGATCAAGCCTAGGTCCCCAGGTTCCCTTTGAATAGTCAGGATCCCTGGAAAAAAGCATCTTCATTGATTCTCCGAGCGCAATAATTTTCATTTCTTTGTCCTGATTTCCATAATCAAGCAGATTCATTTTTATTGCATAATAATCCTCATGAATTTTTCTGAAAAGTGGAGAAATGTAAACTGAATCTTTATCAATCATGATTTTTATTAAATCACCGAGTGGATCAAGGACAATTATTTTTCCATTCAATCTCCTTGATAAATTTTCAAGCATTGTTGTTTTTCCCATTCCTGTTGATCCTAGAACAAGTGTGTGCCCTGAAATATTCTCTGGTATTTTTGAAAAATTAAAGAAATTGTAAATTTTTTCTATATACCTGGCATACATTTTTGAAAAATTAAAAAAAATTGTAAATTTTTTCTAAATACCTGACATACTCTCCGCACTAAATTGCGAGAGTTCTGCGTATAGGTTCTCTAACGAGAACCATTTCACGCATATACTCGCCGTGTCCCGACGAGAGAGCTATGGTTATTGCTCCAAATTAATATATACAAAATTCCTTAATAAACATTTCGGCATTCATCCCCGCTTTAAAAAGCGAGGCTTTCTTGCCGTGTTTTTATAAAAACAGCTCCAATATATAGAATGGAATTTTAAGCAAAAGGATCAGTATTCTCATAAAAACCTCTCCATTTTATATGTTAAAGGAACATGAACAAACTGAACAATTTCATCCCTTGTCATGAATATTTTTTTACCATGATCCGAGAATGATTGTTTTGTTAGATCATCAACCCAGGATAATGATAAATCCGTATCACTTATAAACATTCTCACCCTGA
>JAVRLK010000133.1:0-2943 GCA_031961545.1 Thermoplasmatota archaeon
AATGGAAAGGCTGGGTGTTCCTGCAACATCAAGGGCAAGTTTTTACATTTACAATGGAAAGGATGATGTTGATGCATTTGTTGATTCACTTGATAATGTTAGGAATGTGCTGAAGTTATGAATGATGAAATATATATGGATTTTATTCTTGAAAATTACAAAAATCCAAAGAACTATGGGAAAATTGAAAATCCAACATCAATTTCACACGGTTCAAATCCATTCTGTGGCGATGAAATTTTTATTTATTTAAAGATCGACAACAATAAAATTTCTGATATTAAGTTCACTGGAAAGGGATGCGCAATATCACAGGCATCCGCATCAATACTGACGGAGATGGTTAAGGGTAAGGATGTTGATTATGCAAGGAATTTAAAGGATGAAGATTTTCTTAAAGAACTTGGAATAAAACTTTCACCCATTAGGATGAAGTGTGCACTTCTTTCATTATGGACGCTCAGGGATGCAATTTCCAAACTGTATCATTGATTTTTAATACTTTGAATGGATTTATAAAGGGATTCTTTACAATTTTTGAAGGATTACCCTTAAAAATAAAGATCCTTTCAGGTTTGTTCAAAAATCTATCCATCCTGATTGTTCCGGCCTTTATAATTTCCAGGGGATCTATGCCGGATATTCTGTAAACATATTCCATCTCCAGCCTTATTGATGGTATTGAAATCATTCCATTATCTGTTCCAAGTGCCCATTCTATTCCAAAATCAACTAATCTTTTTATATCCGGTATTATGTTAAAAAACAGTGATGATCTTGGACAGACAACAACAACAATATTTTTCCTTTTCACCTTTTCAAGGTCATTTTCATTAGCCTTGTGCATGTGAACAATAAAATCAGGATTTAGATCCAGAACTGTATCAATGTCCTCCCTTACTCTTTCACTAACATGTATTGCAAAAATTTTACCATTTTCTTTTGTGTACGATGCCACCTTTTTTATGAAATCAATGGGATAATCTGAAATTGAACTCAATCCAATACCGTTTGAATTTTTTAAAAGAAAATCCATTTCCTCCTTTGAAAAATCTATATCCTTTGGTCTTGAAAGTATTACTTTTTCAATTCCTTCAATTTTTATTTTATTAATAATTTCCAGACCTTTTACACCACCCTCCCTGAAATCGAAGAAGGCCCTAACTTTTTCCCTTTTCATTGTTTTAATTGATTCTTTAATTCCCTTAATCATTGTTTTTTCATCAACTGAATTCAAAATCCTATGCTTGTAACCACCGGGACCAACGAGCGAGGCTACGTCAAGTTTTGGTGGTAAATCTATGAATGAATCACCAACATGCGTATGGGCATTTACAAAACCACCTACTGCCACATATTCTGGTTCGGAATCGGCATCAACAATATCCAAAATAAGGGAATTTTCCTCTAAAATCTTATAAACACCATACTTACCATTGTAAAAAAAATGTGCATTATAACTATTCATGAAAATCTATCCCTTTTTCATTAATTTCAAAAACAACCCTTTTATCATTGAATTTAAATCCCCTGTTCTTTATCACCCTAAGGTATCTTAAATCCTTAAAGTTTGATCTTTCCCTTTCAAGGAGAATTACACCATTCCCTATAACAATCTCCGGCTGTATTTTTTCCAGATCACCTTCCGTGGTGAATATTGCCGTTGAACCCTTTTCAACAAAAAACCTGACAAGCTTTGCAAAAACAGGGTTTCTTCTCTCCTCCTCTATACCAAATCTTTTCAGTGTTGTTAGAGAATCTATTACCACCCTGTCAAACATCTGTTCCTTGTATTCAAGTTCAAGTTTTGATTGAAGTGATTCCAGTGTTAGTTCACCCTTTTCCACATTTTTATTCAGTTCTGAAATGTCTCTCAATTCACCCTTTGCGGTAACATCCCTAACAGGATAAACTGTAGAATACAAAGATCTTGATGGAACAGCATCCATAACTGTTAGGGACATCAAATTCCATCCGAAGGATTCACCAATTTTATTTATTAAGGGTCCGGGATGCGTATCGGTTGCAATATAAAGACATTTTTCACCAGCTCTCAAACCCTCATGCAGGAATTTTAATGCAAGAACAGTTTTACCTGTTCCTGAATCGCCTGCTAGGAAACTCACCCTACCCTTTGCAATTCCACCGCCAAGCAATTCATCAATCTTTTCAACACCAAACCTAACGCCTTGCAAGTTTCATCACCTCAAATCCATGCTCAGTAATTTTTAATGGTACAACCGATTTTTTAACAAAATCCCTTGTTTTTATAAATTCAAGATAAAAATTTTCTCCATTCCTGTAGATCCTTAAAACATTTTCAACACTCCTCATAAGGGGAGAAAGATCACCGAACTCTTCCGAAATAAGCAAAACCGTGGTATTTTCAATATCCTTCAAAAAATCTATGAATGCAAGGACACCAACATCAGGATCTATACCAATGGTGTAGAAAAATTTAAGGGATGTGATAGAATCAACAACAACCCTCGAGAATTTTCTTTTTTCAAGAATATTTTTAAGCGTTGATCTTAAATTAAAAACATCAATTTCCTTCATCTCATATTTTTCAACAAGATCCTTCATGTATTTAACATCAACTATCTGTGTAACCTCCCTGTATGGCCTTATTTCCCTCTTTTTTGATGTTGGAACAGCATCAATAACACTCACCTGTCCAACATTCCATGCAAAGCCTTCAAAGTCCCTTTTTACCTCAAATGCGGACTGGTCAAGAGAAATGTAAAGTGTATCACCCTCGTTCAATCCATCTATAAGAAACTGTAAACCCAGCAGAGTTTTGCCTGAACCCGGAGGTCCATAAAGAAGGTTCACGGACCCGTCCCTTAAACCAGGGAATATGTTTCCAATGTTTTTTATTCCAATCGATTTTGTCATTGAAAACAAAAAATTTAAACTTGTTAAAAAATTTTCTTTTAATTT
>JAVRLK010000134.1:0-2941 GCA_031961545.1 Thermoplasmatota archaeon
AACAGGTGGATTGAAGAAATGCAGTCCTGCAACCCTGTCTTTGTATTTTAAATCCTTTGCAATATCAGTTATCCTTATATTTGATGTGTTTGATGTTAAAATCGTATCCCTTCTTGTGAATTTTTCTAGATCAGCAAATATTTTCTTCTTCAAATCCTCCTTTTCAGGAACAGCTTCAACAACAAGATCAGCATTTTTTACTGCACTCTCAATATCTGTGAATGTTTTTATCCTTGACATTATTTCGTCAACTGTTGAAGAAAGATTCCCTTTCTTTGCCAACTTTTCAAGACTTTCCCTTATGTTCTTCAATGCTTTGTTAAGCATTTCCTCTGAAATGTCTTCAATGTTTACATCATAGCCATTCATTGCAAATACTTCAGCTATACCGTGCCCCATCTCCCCCGATCCAATTATCGCGATTTTTTTGAATTCCATATTGATCACTTCAACTTTTTCATTACATTTACAAGTTTCTGGGCAAGGAACGGATCTCCCTTAATTTTCAACTTACCCTGGAAAAAGGCCGCAACACCATCCATCTTTCCAGATATTATTGATTCAAGATCATTTTCACTGGCTGTGAGAACAACTGTTGGGCTTGGATGCTCACCTTTTTCCAAAATGGTTGATCCATCTTCAGATATCTTAAGGTAAAAGCTCTGTGCCTCATTCTTAAACTGGAACACCGCATTCATTCCTTTTAGTTCTGCCTTCAGATCGTTGCTTGAGTTTATTTTATCCACATATTCCTTCAAAACATCAAAGGATGCCATAATTAATTTAACAAAATTTTGAATATAAAGATTTCTATTGAAAAAAATTCAGGAAAGGAATTTTCTCAATTCCTTTTTATCAATTTTTCCTGTGCTTGTCTTTGGCATCTGGTCTATGAATATGAAATCATCAGGTATCCACCATTTCTGTATTCTCCCTGTTTCAACGTATTTGTTTAGATGTTCAAGTATCTGTTCCTTTGTAACACCATCCTTCTTTGTTATGAATGCAACAGGTCTCTCTCCCCACTTCTCATCCTTTTTACCAATGACAGCAACTTCACCAACGTTTGGCACTTCCGATATAACATTTTCAAGCAGGAGTGAAGGAATGAATTCTCCACCGCTTTTGACAGCATCCTTTTCCCTGTCAACAATGTGTATATATCCATCAGGGTCCACAACAGCAAGGTCACCCGTGTGCAGCCATCCATCCCTCCATAGTTCCTTTGTCTTTTCAGGATCTTTATAATATTCACCTGTTAGCCATGGAGCCCTTACAACAATCTCTCCTATGCTCTTATTGTCCCACGGCACATCCTTGTTGAAGGAATCAACAACCCTAATGTTAACAAATGGAATTGGAATACCTGTACTGATTTTGTAAAGGAATCTTTCCTCCTCCTTCATTTTCTTAACCTTGTTTGTGAACAGTGCAAGTGTAATAACAGGGCAGGTTTCAGAAAGTCCATAGCCAGCTAATATGTTTATACCGAATTTTTCCGCAAGCTTTGCAAGTCCTGTAGGTAGTGCTGCTCCTCCTATCACAACCTTCCAGCCATTAAGGTATTTTGCATAATTCTCTATTTCAGGATGGGTTAATATCATATAAAGAATTGAAGGTACCATTAAAGAAAGTGTTACCTTCTCATTCTTTATGAGTTCTAGGATTTTTTTGACATCATACCTTCCTGGAAGAACATACTTGTTACCTGTTATCATTGTAACGTATGGAAGTCCCCAGGAATGAACATGAAACATTGGGACAAGGCTCATGAATACATCGTTATCCGTAACATATAAGGGCTCAGCATGAACGGCAATGGCAAGTGCCTGTGCATGTAAAACAAGCTGTCTTTGAGTAAACGTAACTCCCTTCGGTAAACCTGTTGTTCCGGATGTGTAGAAAATCGTGGCCCATGTGTTTTCATCAAGGTCAGGGAAATCCATGGGTTCAGATGATGCAACAAGTTCCTCGTAATTATAGTTTGGTGTTAGAATAGTTTTTATTTCTTCATTTTTGTCAGAATATACAATCCATCCCTTAACAAAGTCAAAAAGCTGTGCGGCCTTTTCTATAATTGGTAAAAAC
The DNA here is from genome assembly GCA_031961545.1 of Thermoplasmatota archaeon. GTDB lineage: Archaea > Thermoplasmatota > Thermoplasmata > Thermoplasmatales > ARK-15 > JAVRLH01. The sequence continues at coordinate 2,089 of JAVRLK010000134.1, forward strand.
TCATCCCTCACTATTACATACTTATCCTCAGCATGCTGCATTGTGTAGAAAATAATTTCAGGGGGATACCTTATGTTAACTGTGTGTAAAACAGCACCTGTCATTGGAACAGCATAGTAACTTTCCATGTAGTGGTTTGTGTCCCAATCCAGGACAGCAACCCTGTCTCCTGGTTTAACACCAATCTTTTGGAGAGCATTGCCAAACCTGCTTATTCTATCATAGAATTCCTTGAAGGTGTACCTTTTCTGGTCCTGGTAAACGATTTCCTGATCGGGGAAGTTCCTCAGTGTTGCCGGAAATATATTCTTTAAGTTAAGCTGAAACTTATAGCTTTCCATGTTATAACATATTCAAATTTTGTTTAATAAAGTTTTTCTTAGTTGGATTTTTTCCAAATAAAATACAGGAAAAGAATTTTATTCTTTTATTCATATCATTTCCAGGGAAAATTATTAATATGGAATTTTAATTCAAAAAACTATGATTTTTGAATTTGAGGGAAGAGTTCCTAAAATATCGGAAAAGGCATATGTTCATGAGAGTGCTGTGGTAATAGGTGATGTAACACTTTCCGATGGTGTCTATGTTGGACCAAATGCAACAATAAGGGGCGACTATGGAACAATTGTTATAGGCGAGAACAGTGCAGTGGAGGATAATGTTGTTATCCATGCAAGACCAGGAGAAAAAACAACCATTGGTTGCTGTGTTACCATAGGGCACGGATCAATCATACACACTGCAACAATAAAGGATTATGCTGTTATTGGCATGGGATCCATTGTTACGGATTATGCTGTTGTTGGTAAATGGGCTGTTCTTGCAGAGGGATCTGTTGTTAAGATCAGGC
>JAVRLK010000135.1:0-2919 GCA_031961545.1 Thermoplasmatota archaeon
CTAATTTAAATAATGCAGAGGATGTATATTTATATAAAGTTGCAAAATGCTTAGATTTATTTGTTCAAATAAGAGCCTCCGAAAATGATTTAAAACCTGTTCCAGTAAAAAGTTTATCTTCAGGAAGTGAAAGAAGATATGCAACTAACCTATTAGAAGCTATTAAAAGAAGGTTAATAGCCACTAGAGACACTTTATTTGTTAATAAATATAAACCAAAAGATTTATTTAAAAAATATAACCTTACAGGGAGTAGAAAATTGTTTATAGGTTATCCTTTATTTATAATTGGAAAATTTCTTTCACTTACTATAAAAGAAGAAACAATAGAAAAACGTTGTAATCGTATTAATTTTTTAAGAAAAAATAAATTAGATTAGAATTTAATAAATTTAGAATCAAAGAATGAAGATAGAATTAATTTTAATAGTTATAGTTTTAATTATCAATAAATTATAAAATTTAGATTTCTAGCTTTTATTTTAATTTTTAATTTATATAAAATAAAAAGTCTAAGAAACAAACACTTTAAATTATCATTTGCATATACTTAATTTAATGATACCAAATAGTATCATAGTTACAAATTGGGATTACAAATCAGGGACTGGAAAATATGCTTGGAACTTATATAAGCTGGGATTTTTTGAAAATTTTCTACATCTTTCTTATAATTGTATAAGTGAATTTCAAAATCATATATGTTTTTCTAAAAGATGGAGTGTTAACATCTTAACTAGTTTGTATATTGGAGGAGTATACAAAAAAGCAGTATTAAATAAGGATTTTGTTCATTCAGCTGGTCAAGATCAATTTCATTTGGTAAGATATAACAAAAATACTGTAGGCACTTTGCATGATTTATTTGGATTTACATATTCAAAAAATTTTCTGCAAAAACATTTCCATAACAAAAATATTAATTTTATACCTAAACTAAAAGGGGTTATCACAATTTCAGATAGAGTAAAAAGCGAAATCGAAAAGATTTTTCCTGATGTGGATTTTGTAAGAATTCATCATTGGTTAGATGATCCAAATTTTAAAATAAGAGATAAAATTGAAACAAGGAGAAAATTAGGTCTAAACACGGATAAAATTTATCTCTTAAATGTAGCAAGAGATGCACCTAGAAAAAATATAGACCTTCTACCAAATATATTAAATAAACTAGATGAACGTTTTGTATTAATTAGAATAGGTGACACAAAAAGAATTCTTCCAAAATTCAAAAATAAAAATCAAGTTATAGAAATTTTGAATGTTCCGGATGAGCAATACGCATTATTTTTTAATGCAGCTGATATGCTTGTGCACACAGCAATTGACGGAGGGTTTGAAATACCATATTTAGAAGCAATATTTTCTAATTTGCCAATAATTACTTTTGATCTTCCTATTTCAAGGGAAATTTTAAGGGATCGTGGAATTTTTGTAAATCTTGGAAATGATAAACTGAATCCTGATGATTGGGTGGATAAGATTTTAAAATACTATGATCATAGGCCCGATTATAATGATTTAAAAAATTATTACTCAAAAGAAAGGGCAAAAAAGGAGTATGAGAGCTTTTACAGAAGCTTAGGATTTTTATGAAAACTGGGCGTTAGTTCAAATCTTGGACAAAAGTCAAACTTTATAAAACTCAAACAATGAATAGAAATAAAGTTGTTTATAACAAAAAGCGTTTTTAATTAATTGTAAGAAAGAAGTTAAATACAATGGGGAATTTTTCCATTTATGATACACAGGTTCAGGTTACTTGAGTGGATCCAGAAATACAGGGATTCATGCAAATACAACCTTTCTAATAGTGGCCTTTCCTTTCCAAACCTTGAAGAATTCGGTATAAACACAAACTTCAATGATTTTTTGGATGTTAAGGATAATGCGGAAAAATTGTTTAAGAAAACTGTTGCGGATCTTTACAATGTTAGGGAGGAGAATGTTCTTGTTACTGTTGGAGGATCTGAAGGAATTTTCATTGCATCCTACTTTTTGAAAGAAAAGTTCAGGGATCTTTTCGTACCTGTTCCAGAATATGAACCAATATTCCTTGTTCCGCAGATGCTTGGAATGAACGTTCATCTCGATTACCTGGAAAATTTTAAGCATGGTGTTGTATCATCATCCCTTCCAAACAACCCAACAGGATCAGAAACAGTTTTGGATTACATGGATAACATTGAATTTTATTATTTTGATGAAACATTCAGGGATTTTTCATTTGATAATAAACCAAAATCAATATTCCAAGAATACAAAAATGGTGTTGTTTCAAACACCATGACAAAATTTTATGGTCTGAGTGATCTAAGAGTCGGATGGATCATTTCTGAGAAAGAGAACATAGATGAAATGAGGAAAATAAGAAACCTTTTAACAATAAACGCTTCATCCTATTCATTATGGCTTGCCTGGCAGGTTTTAAACAATAGGGAAAAGTTTGTTGAAAGGGCAAAGAAAATAATAACACAGAATAAAAAAATTTTTAATGAATACATGGAGGATATTGATGGAATAGATTACACTATTGAGAATGTTCCCTTTGTTTTTGTTAAGGTTGAGAACAAAAACACGCTAGATCTCGCAAAAATTGCAGCTGAAAACTATTCAATTCTAATAGCACCGGGTGAATTCTTTGGATCAAGGAATTCATTGAGGGTATGCATAACATCTGAGGGAAAAACATTTGAAAAATCAATGAAAAAGTTAAGGGAATTCTTTGAAAATGAATTAAAATGATTCACAGATTCTCCGCATGTCTAATTTGATCTATCCATAACATACAGTATTTTCTTTAAATTTTCATTTTTTAATTTATTTTTGATACAATATAATAATTTCTTTTTCTACCTTCTAACTCTAACAATCATAAATTTCTCTTTAACTTGCTCATTTTATGTAATAATTTTGCCT
>JAVRLK010000136.1:0-2918 GCA_031961545.1 Thermoplasmatota archaeon
TGATAACGTTCTTTTCATAATAAATTCATTGAATGAAAGAGAAATTGATACAACCTTTGAAAATATTTTAAGGGAATACATGCAATTCTCACATGGAAAATTCGAGGATCTTGAAAGATCATTGAGGATCCTTTTAAAAAATGGTTTTGTTGATTACAATGGAAATGTTTATTCAATAACAAAGAAAGGGTACGATTCAATGGATTTTATTTCAAAGGTTTCATGGGAAAGTGTTTATCACAAATATTTAATTGATAGGATTGAAATTTTCTTCAAGGCAATGAATATAAAATTTTTAAGGGAAAATGGATCGTGGAAGAATGGACCTGATGGAAAGATTTACCTTTTCAATAAGGAATATAGCATTGAGGCAGAGTATGGTGATATAAAGAATCCAGGAAAGGTTGTTGAACATTTAATAAACAATAAAAGAACAATCTTTGTTACATATAAAAGTCTTGCAAAAAAGTTGTTCAGAATTATCTGCATGCCCGCAAAGGTTTACGATGATGGAAGGATTGAACTTTATAAGAATAATGGAAAGACTGTTGATTATACAAAAGCTGGTGATTATTTTGATAGGGTATGGATCCTCTCAGTTCCAGATCCAGGCATGCAGGGTTCAATAAAGGAATTTTTACCAAAAGGGGAAAGGGATGTGAACATTGAAAATTTAAGGAAAAGTGATCTTTTTAAAACTGACTGGGATCTCTGGCAAAAATTCAGAAACAATTTATTCATAATTGTTAACGGAAAACTCATTAAGCGCTGTGACATTTTTGATTGATTTTATACTGATAAAAATTAATGATAAATCTCTATTTTTAAAAAATTTTTATACAACAGTAAGTTTTTTAAAGATTTAATGTATAGCAATAACATATGAAATTAAAAATTTTAAATTTTTCACTCATTATTGTCCTGAAAAATTCAGAGTTTTATACTACAAAGTATTTTTATTCTAAAAAACAAATAATTTGTTTAAATAATTACAAACTAAAAACTAAATGGGTGAGAGGATGAGTGTGCCAAAAATAGAAGAAAGAACTTTATACCCTCCAATCATTAAATATTTAGAAAATATTGGATTTAAAGCAGTAGGTGAAACTAATATAGATAAATCGCATCCTGACATCTTTTTTCAGTTTGACTCGATTTCATTTGTAATAGAAGTTAAAATTGGAAGGCCAGAGGTAGGGTTAAGTGCGGTGGGACAGGCTTATGATTATGCTCAGAAATTGAGAACTCAGAACATTATTATTTTAATTTATCCTGAAAAGCTAAGAAATCAAACTATTTTAGATCTGGATAAAATAGATGATGTTGCTTTGAATTCTGAAATTATAGGAACAGTTCTTACCGAATATTGGACAGAAACAGTAACAACTAATGTTAAGAATCTTTTTGAAACACTCAAACAAAAAATTACTCTTAAGAGTATTAAAGTTGATTTTGCATCCGTTGTTAAATTAATTGAAGAATATGTCAAAGATTTAAATCAAATTGTTTATCAGATAAATACGGAGGAACTGATTGCAGAGGTGGTTGACAAACTAGATTTATTTTCTTCGATTGGAGAGATAAAAGATGAAGAAACTGCTAAAAAACAGGTTATAAATTTAGCCTCATTTCTTTTATTTAATCAGATACTGTTTTATCACATTTATAAAAGAAAAACAAAATCTGAGAAATTGCCAGACCTTAGTGAGATAAAAGAAATTAATGATCTTCAAAGATATTTTGAAGCAATAACGAAGATAGATTATCAATCAATTTATAAAGTCAACATTTTAGGACATATCCCAAATGAAAAAAGAGTTATTGACACCTTAAATGATGTTATAAAATCTATAAAATTATTGAGAGCAGAAAATATAACACAGGATTTGGCCGGCAGATTTTTCCATGATTTAATACCTTTTGAGGTAAGAAAAGTTCTGGCCGCTTTTTATACGCATCCTGTTGCAGCTGATATATTGGCTGGATTAACAATAGACTCATAATGATGAGACTGTTATAGATCCTGCCTGTGGATCTGGAACATTGTTGGTTGCATCGTATAGAAGAAAAATGGAGCTATATCAAGAAAAGTATGGTGATAAAGATTTAAAGGAATTGCACAAAAGATTTATTGAAAATGATTTAACCGGAATAGATATAATGCCATTTGCAGCACATATTTCAGCAATAAATTTAACAATGCAAAATATTGAAGAAGAAACAAATATTGTAAGAATAGCAACAAAAGATTCTCTGGAATTGGTGGATGCATTAAAAACTGAGGATTTTAAAAACAAAGGGAAAGTTATCGATACATACACTTCCAGTTTTCAGAATACAATAGATATGATTAATAAAATTAATGCAAAAAAAGAAGGGGCTGTTTCACCAGAGGGAAAAGGTTCAAAATTTCTTCTTAAACCTGTGGATGTGGTTATAATGAATCCACCTTTCACAGACAGGTACAAAATGCCTAAAGAGATGAGAGAAAAATTAAAGAAAAATTCTCTGAGTAACATTTGTGGTAATCAGATTAATCTATGGGGGTATTTCTTAGCATTGGCAGATCTATTATTAAAACCTGAAGGAAAAATAGGTGCGGTTATTCCAATAAATATTGCAAGAGGGGGAGCTACTGAAAAAATTAGAAATTATTTACTTGAAAATTATCATATAAGATACATTGTAAAACCAGTTAAAGATTTGGCATTTAGTGAAGGAGCAGCATTTAGAGATATTTTATTAATTTTGGAAAAAAGAAAGCCAAAAATAAATGATATTACTAAGGTAACTAGAGTTTTGCGTTAATTTTATTTGAGTAGAAAATATAATTCAGTAATTTCACAAAAATTTAAAAATTTGTATGACATTTGTCTGTAATATGGATATCCCTGTATGCTCTATACTGGACATCATTA
>JAVRLK010000137.1:0-2845 GCA_031961545.1 Thermoplasmatota archaeon
CAAGCGTTATCATGTGTTTGCTTTTGAAAACTGCAATAAAATCGTAAACTGCTAGAACAACGAGCAAGATTATTATTGGTAAAATTCCAAAACTTATGGCAATAAGGGTTGCAACGCCACCGCTCACCATTATTCCAACAATGTTAACAAGGATCCATGAATTTTTCAGCCATAGATATATGGGTATTATTATGGAAAGGATTATGGCAATAATATCAGAAAGGTAAAATATGTTGAAAACATTTATTTCATTTATTATTGGAACATAGGAAAGGAGAAGATCTAAAATCATGAAAAGAACCAGTGCTGTAATAAAATAAAAAACCCCCTTGAAAATACCCGTTCTATTCTTTTTTATTAAAAATAATAGAATTAATGTAAAGATGATCAGAACAGCTAAAAAATATAATGCCCATAATGGATTGGATTGCTGTTGCTGCTGTGGAATATATACAGGATAAAGCAAATAGAATAGAATTGAAAAGAGTATTGTGTTAAGAAAAACTAGAAACATGAAAATATAATGGTTGAATCTCATTTACCCTCACCTTTGTTGTATTTGCATTTTGGATCGATGCACATCTTTCTTGTTTTCTTCCCATTCTTAACAATTATTAAAGGTAACCCGCAAACAGGACATTTTTCATCCGTTGGTATTATCTCACCTTTCTGCGGTAAAGAGAAAGTTACCTTGCACTTTGGATAGTTTGAGCATCCAATGAATCTCTTTCCATTGGAAGATTGCCTTATGACAAGGAATCCACCGTCCTCGGGGCAAATTCCAATCTTATCCTTTTTTTCATTGTATTTGCATTTTGGATCGATACATCTTTTTTCAGGGGTTTGCCCCTTCCTTACTATTTTTATTAGAGGTAATCCGCAAACAGGACACTTTTCATCCAATATTTCCACCTTTCCCGTTTTTGGCAAATAGAATTTGAAATCGCAGTCGGGGTACCTTGAACACTGAACATACCTTGAATCCTTATTTTTGAAAATTAAAAGAGGTGATCCGCATTTAGGGCATGTTCCAAATTCCCTATCTTTTTGCGTTGCACCCTTCAGAATTTCTCTAATCTTCATCCTGTTTTCATAAAGTTCCTTAAGGATGTTTTTAAGCATCTCCCTTGATTCCCTCATCACCTTTTCCTTTTCAACCTTTCCCTGTTCAATCTCATTCATATCAATTTCAAGCTTTGCTGTCATGTCCGGTTTAACGGCTTCAACGTTATTCCTTTCCATCGCATCCACTATAGCTATTCCCAGATTTGTTGGTTTGATGGGTGATCCTTCAATGTACCTTCTTTCATAGAGTTTTTCAATTATTTCATGCCTTGTACTTTTTGTACCGAGATTTAAATTCTCCATGGCCTTTATTAATGATGCCTGCGTATATCTTTCAGGCGGCTGTGTTTCCTTTTCCAGAAGATCTATACTTTTAACATCAATTTTTTCCATTTTTTCAGGTAATATTTTTTCTTTTATTCTTAGGAATGGATAGACTTCCATCCATCCTTCATTTTCAATTTTCATTCCCTTTGCTATGAATGTTTCATTACCAATCTTTATCTTTGCTTCAGAACTTTTCACCTCGGCATCAGGTGATAATGTTGCAAGGAATCTTCTTGCAACAAGATCATAGATTTTAAAATATTCACCCTTCAGTTCATTCTCCTTTATTGGCTTTACAGGATAGATTGGTGGATGGTCAGTTGATTCCACCTTTCCTCTTGACGGTCTAATTTTTTCCTGTTTTAAAATATTTTCAACATATCCACCGTAAATGGAATTTTTGAATTTTTCAAGTAAATACTTTAAATTCATGGTTGGAGGATATACAGTGTTATCCGTCCTTGGATAGGAAATGTAACCCTTTGAATATAGATCCTCGGCTATTTTCATTGCCCTTCCAACAGAAATTCCCAGCTTTGTTGATTCCCTTAAAAATTCTGTTGTGTTGAATGGTGCGGGTGGTCTTATGTTGTATTTATGGTCTTTTTTTTCCAGAAGAAAAGCCTTCTTTTCATTCTTCAGTTTTTCATATATATTTTCAGGCTTTTCCTTGAAAGGATTTCCCTCATGGCTTGCATTGAATTCTATATTTTCTGAAATTAATTTAGCTTCAATCTCCCAGTATTTTTCTGGTTTAAAGTTCATAATTTCCTTTTCCCTGTCCACTATTAAAGCCAATGTTGGGCTCTGTACCCTTCCTACCGAAAGAAAATCCTTCCATTTCTGGTCCGAAATAAGGGAAAAGAATCTTGTTAGAACAGCTCCCCAGACAAGATCTATGTTCTGCCTTGATTCAGCTGCACCCGCTAAATTTTCGTTAAGATCCGTTAGATTTTTGAATGATTCTATAATTTCCTCCTTTGTTAATGCGCTGAACTTTGCCCTCTTTACCTTACCTTTAAAATTCAAAATCTCAAGTGTTTCCTTTCCAATCAATTCCCCTTCCCTGTCATAGTCCGTTGCAATTATGATCATTTCAGCATCCTTTGCAAGATCCTTTAGAACTGAAATCAGATTCTTGTATTTTTCAACCTTAATTGGATTAACATTTATTAATTCATAAAGATCATCAAGGTTCCAGGATCTGTAATTTTCAGGATAGTCCAGTTCAACAACATGACCAACAAGACCGATAACAAAATAATCCTTCCCATCCTTAACAAAATGAAAGTATGGAACATTTTTCTTCCTTTCCCTCTTTGCCTTTCCATCAGAAAGAATGTACGAAATTCTTTCTGCAACGCTGTATTTTTCCGCAATAATCAACACAGACATTTTACGATACATCATTAAAGGAGGTGTATAAATGTTTTCCTGCATAAGTTTATTTATT
>JAVRLK010000138.1:0-2835 GCA_031961545.1 Thermoplasmatota archaeon
AATACCACTAACAAAATACACTGAAAACATTTTCAACTATGAAATACTTAAAAGAATAAAAAAGGATGGTATAATTGTCAACGTAGCCAGGGCTGAGATTGTTGTAAAGGAAGATCTATTGAGAATGCTGAATGAGAGAAAGGATATAATGTACCTTTCGGATGTTTGGTGGGATGAACCCGATGTGAAGAATACGAACATTGAGAATGCAATCCTCACACCACATATTGCGGGTGGGAAATCTGGAGAGATCATGGAGATTGCATTCAGGGAGGCATTCCTTAACATTAAGAGATTCATTGATGGAGAGAAACCGAAAAATATTGTAAAGAGGGAGGAATACAGAAGGATTGAAAGAAAAAATGTTGGCGTATAATTTAATATGAAAGGTATTTTTCAAGCATTTTTATTGCACATAGTTCTCCGCACATGGTACATACCTTTTCCTCCCTTGGATACCTGGATTTTCTGATCCTTATGGCATTTTCCTTATCGATTGATAAATTAAGCTGTGTTGTCCAGTCATGCATTCCCCTGGCCACGTTCATTTTTCTATCAATTCCCATACTCATTACTGAATTTTGTTAAATTTACAAAAAAAAACAGCGAGTATAGAAATGAAATGGTTGTGATAGCCAAAACAACCTATATCCTGAACCTTCTCTTTTAAATGCGGAGAGTATGTCAGAGCCTGAAGAGAAACATTGAAAAAAAGCATGATTATTAAAGAACTAAAGGATGCTGTTTTAGCACTTTCAGAATATAACGTTATTGAAATAATTCCGCAGGTAAGAACAAACATAGCCTATTCTTTAACTAATCCAAAGGATCTTATGGACATAGCAGCAATCCCTTGAAGGATGATATTCTTCTAGGGTAAAATCATTTATTTTGGGAATCCGAAATTCGGTGCAAGCAAACATCTAGCAAAAATTCTTTTAGGCGCAAAGGTTAAAGGAAAAAGGTGTGTTATGAACATAAGGTATGAGAAAAAGTTTGAGGAAAAATTGAAAAGCAAGGTCTTAAAGATTACAATATTAGATAGGGAAAAGTCAAAAGAAATTGAGGAGTTTGTGAAAAATATTGATTATGATTACGATGCAATAATTGATCCTGGATCATTCGGTATTGAACCAACAATTTATATATTCGGTAAGGATCCTAGGCAAATTGTAAATATTGTTAAGGAATTTTTTGAGGTGAAAGAATGAGCTTTTATGATGATCTTATTGAAATAAGAAGAAAAAAGCCTTTGGTACACCACATAACGAATTTTGTGGTAATGAACGACAGTGCAAACATAACACTCGCTTTAGGAGCATCACCCATAATGGCGCATGCCATCGATGAACTGGAGGATCTCATAAAAATTGCATCCGTATTATACATAAACATAGGAACGCTCGATCCATTATGGATTCAATCCATGAAAATGGCAGGAAAAATTGCAGAAAAATACAATGTTCCAGTTCTTCTGGATCCTGTTGGTGCTGGTGCATCAAAATTGAGAACGGAAACCGTTTTTTCCTTGCTAGAAAATTTTCCTGTTTCAATTCTAAAGGGAAATGGGGGAGAAATGCTTGCACTTTCTGGAAGGGAGGGAGGTGTAAAGGGTGTTGATTCACTTGTAAATGCTGATATAAATGTTGCAGATAATCTCGCTGAAAAGTATAATCTCACAGCTGTTATAACAGGTAAAATTGACATCATTTCAGATGGTAAAAAAAAGGCACTTGTTGAGAATGGATCTGAACTTTTTCAATACATAACAGGTTCCGGCTGCATGGTTGGTTCAGTAATCTCATCCTTCCTTGGTGTTTTAAGGGATTCATTCAAAGCGAGTGTTGATGGTCTTGTTACATTCAACATTGCAGGTGAATTGGCTGAAAAAAAGTCAAGTGGTCCTGGATCATTCAGGCAAATACTTATGGATGAAATATATAATATGAATGAAGAAAAGTACAAATCTGCAAGGGTGAAATATTTATGATTGAAATGCCAAGGGGAATTTATGGTATAACATCAAACGAATTTGGCATGGATCATATTGAAAGTGCAAAGATTCTCCTTGAGGCTGGAATTAAAATAATACAGTACAGGGAAAAAAAGGCATCAACAAGAAAAATGTATGAAGAGGCCTTGGAAATAAAGGATCTGTGCAGAAAATATAGTGCAATTTTCATAGTAAACGACAGGCTTGATATAGCAATGGCTGTTGATGCTGATGGTGTCCATCTTGGACAGGATGATATGCCAATACAGATAGCAAAAAAATTCTTCGGAAATAAAATAATTGGAATTTCTACAAGGAATGTAAGAGAGGCATTGGAGGCACAGGAGAATGGTGCAACATACCTTGGTGTTGGATCCATTTTTCCAACAGGGACAAAGGCTGACAGTGAGGTAATTGGTCTTGATGAGTTTGAAAAGATAGTTAATGTATCTAAAATACCAATATATGCAATAGGTGGAATAAAGATTGAACATGTTGAAATTTTCAAAAAATACAAAATTCACGGTATTGCTGTAATTTCAGGTATACTTGCATCTGGCGATCCATTGAACACGGCAAGGGAATTCCAGAGAAGGTGGTTTGAATGAATTTTGCAATAACAATAGCAGGATCGGATTCAATAGCTGGTGCTGGAATACAGGAGGATCTTAAAACATGCACAATGCTTGGTGTTTACTGTGCCACGATTATTACATCAATAACAGCCCAGAACTCATATGAGGTAAGGGGTATTCATGATGTTCCCGCAGAGATGGTTGAATTGCAGATAGATACAGTTCTATCCGATATACCAATAAGGTATGGTAAAACAGGCATGTTAA
>JAVRLK010000139.1:0-2824 GCA_031961545.1 Thermoplasmatota archaeon
TGTAGGGAATATATCCAATCCAATTTTCTCGTTTAGCATTTTCACCTTATTTGGTATTTCAGTGATTATACTTTTTTCTTCACCCTCTATTATGTATACTGTGGAAAATTCCTCAAGAATATCTATTGGAGAGACCTTGTTTAATAACCCTCCTTTTCTTAGCATATTTTGTATTTTACAGTAGCCGTAGAGTGAAAGAAAGGATATAAAGAGATGACCAAATACTGATTCATCATCCTGCAGGTACATTATATCCGATCTCAATACATTCTTTGAAATGTCAAAATGCTTTTCAACAACATCCCTGCTCTTGTAGGTAGAATATATCCATGAGCAATCCCTGTTAATGTTTGATATGAGTAGAATCCTCCCTGCTTTCTTTATTCTTTCATGGAACTCCTCTTCATCAATGGCTTTATCATCAAGCATCTTGAATAGAGTTTTCTCCTCTTCTTTTTTCAGTTCACTATCCTCATAAAGATATAGGAAGAAAACGCTCCACCTCTTCTTTGAGCATTTTATTAGCCTGTCATGGTAAAAGAAATGGCCCTCTAAAGATCTCTTTACTTTATCATATAGAAAACTATTCCTCCTTGCAGGTATTATGAAGTTCATGCCAGATTTATAAAGGTACTTTACATTCTCCTCTGAGAAGAAACCCCTATCAAGAATGAATGTTATTCCATTAATATTTATGTCCTCTATTGTGTTTTTCAATGTTTCAACATCCCTTATGCTTCCAGGAACTATTCTCATCATTGATGGTAGATTTGATTCTGTTGAAGAAAGAAGAAGCAGTTCAATCTGAGGAATATACAACTTATCTCTGTTGTATCCTGGTTCTGCAATGTTTATAGATGATCTTGTGAATATCACTGTAACATCATATGCAAATTGTTCAGATTTGTTCATTAGTGAATGGAATACAGAATTCTGTGCTATCCTGTCAGCACCTATTTCCTTAAGAATGGATGAAAGGTGCTTTGGTTCCAGGTTCGGTTTTATTCCAAGAGGGTTGTACAGCTGTTCCCATTTCAATCTTACCCTCTTGAGTGGTATGTATCCGTATATTCTCACAAGGGAAAGTGCATAAATGTCTTCCCATTGTTCAAAGTTATCCTTCAATATTGGTATTAGATCTTCCATTGCTTTGTTGAGTAGAATAGCATCACCATATCTCCTGACACTCCTTGGAATTATACTTGATTTAATCTTACCTGAACTCTTAACAAGTCCCTTGTCCTTATCCAGTTTACCAATGTATTTTGATCTCTTTCTCACTTTTTTCATGTTCTTGTCCCAGTATGTTGTAGATCTATATACATAATATGAATTATTCCTTTTCTTTATTTCCAGTCCCTTTTCATTTCTCCTTTTCCGCACTTATAGCCTTCTAAAACCCGTTTATCCATAATATTCATTGGGAGACTTTATTATATCTTTCGATTTAGCGGGTATGACACAAACAATTAAGAATTTTCAAACCTCAAACAAATTAAACTTTAAAGCCATCTAAGTTGAGATCTGAATAAATTCTTTATATTATCAAATTTTATTTTATTATGATGGAAAGATGGGCAATTTACAGACCTGATGCGATAATCATATGGCAGGATCCTGTTGTATCTGAAAGATTATCCTGGTATTATTCTGTAATGAAGGAAGAAAAACCTGCTAAATTTATCATTTCAAAGAAAATAGCAATAGAAAACAATCCATATAATCTTGATTTAAAAGAATTGTGGAAAATGCATGAAAAGGCATATAGAGAATTTTACGCACTATTGAAGGATGTAAAGAATGGATTTGATATAAATAAATTGGAAAAACCAAAATATTCTTACCTTGACATTAAAATTTCAATTGCCCAAAAACTAATGGATCCCTGTGTGTTGTGTGAAAGAAGGTGCGGTGCAAAAAGAAGGGAAGGAAAAATTGGAATATGCCTGATGGGTAATGAATGTATAGTTCATTCATTCTTTCACCATTTGGGCGAAGAGGCGCCTTTGGTACCAAGCGGTACAATTTTTTATGGTGGTTGTAATTTTAAATGTGTATTCTGTCAGAATTATGATATAAGCCAAATTCACGCAAGGGAAGGGGAAATGGTCAATGCAAAAGAACTGGCTTTAATACAAAAGGATCTAAGAATAAAAGGTGCAAGGAATATAAACCATGTTGGTGGTGAACCAACACCACACATTCCATTCATCCTTGAAAGTTTTAATTATCTGGACATAAATGTTCCACAGCTATGGAACAGCAACATGTACATGAGTGAAGAATCAATGAAACTTTTAATTGATATCATTGATATCTGGTTACCTGATTTGAAGTATGGAAACAATGATTGTGCATTCCGTCTTAGTAAAATCAAAAATTACTGGGAAGTTGTAACAAGGAACATAAAAATGGTTTATGAATCAGGCGGTGATATGATAATCAGACACCTTGTTTTACCAAATCATGTTGAATGTTGTACAGGAAAGGTTCTTGAATGGATCTCTAAAAATACACCAAATGTATTGGTTAATATAATGGATCAGTATAGGCCAGAACATTTGGTTGCCAAATATAATAATTTATACACAGATATTGCAAGGATGTTAAATAAAAATGAAATAAAAAAAGCTTATGAAATTGCTGAAAACTTAGGATTGTTTTACAAACAGATTTTATGAAGATACAGTATAAGATAGTAATAAGAATTTTGTGTATGCAGGGATTATCTGTACTGTCCCGAAATCATTAACTAAATAGCCCATACCCAGATATGGATCCTGCAAAGCTCACAAACGTAAGATCAACCATATTATCAGAGCAA
>JAVRLK010000140.1:0-2800 GCA_031961545.1 Thermoplasmatota archaeon
TTGAAAAATTCTAGAAAGTTTTATTATATACCTTGCAAATATGGTTAAGTGGGATCAAAAATGGATGTTAAAATGAATGTTAAAGACCTTAAGGAAATCACAGATTTGCTTTTAACGCTGGTAACAGAGGCAAAGTTTGAATTTACAAAGAAGGGTTTTAGTGTAAAATGTGTTGATCCTGCACATGTTGCAATGATTGTTCTTGACCTTCCCAAGGATGCTTTTCTCGAGTATAATGTCCCTGAGGATACGGAAATTGGTGTTGATCTTGAAAAGATTAAGGATTTCCTTAAGACCGCAAGTTCAAGTGATGTTATAGAATTGAAAAAGGAGGATAGCCGGCTAACTTTAATTGTTGGTAACCTGAGCAGGAGCATGCCAACAATAGATCCATCAAGCATGACAGTTCCAAAGGTTCCTTCACTTGGTCTGCCAACAAGGGCGGTTATTCCATCTGAACAGTTCATAGATGGAATAAAGGCAGCTGAAAATATCTCAGATAACATAACCTTACATATAACACCGAATGAGTTCAGGCTATATACAAAAGGTGATGAGGATTCATCAAACCTTGTTATTCCAAAGGATCTGCTGAAGGAACTGAAATGCGATCAGGAGGCGAAGAGCCTTTACCCTGTGGATTATTTACTAAAATTCACAAAGGCTGTTAATTCGGATTACCTGACAATAAACCTTGGAACGGATTATCCAGTAAAAATAGACTTCACCTTTTCCAACGGAAAGGGACAGGGAATGTTTCTGCTTGCCCCAAGAATTGAGGAATAAAAATTAATCACCGTTCAATATTTCTCCCAGTGTTGTAACCCTTTCAGCGAATGCGTTGTGCTTGTGTATACTTTCTTCACTCTCGCTTCTAACTGTTATGAGCGTATCCTTTGGGAGTGTTGAATATTTTTTAACAATTTCCTTCAGAGCATCCCTTACAACATCCTCGACAAACTTTGGATTCTCGTGTGCTTTCATGACCACTTCTTCCTCATCCTTCCTCTTTAATATTTCATAGGTTGGGCTGGACATGGCTTTTTCTGCAATGTCAATAAGATCATTTGCCTCCACACTGTATCCCTCAGGAACTTCAATCATTATAGTTGTATTGTTCCTCTGGTTATGCGAAACAACAGGTATCTTTTCAAGGAATTCCTTATGCTCAGGATACATTTCAATCAATGTTGCCCTTACAGTTTCCATGGCACAGGGGCATACTGTTATGCCAGTGACTGTTACACCTATCATCTTTCTTATTCCCTTATCGTTGTTGAAGGCCCTTGCGAACAATTTGTATTTTTCAACACTCTTCCTTCCGCTCGGGTTTTTCCTTTCAAGGAAATAGTCTGAAACAAGTTCTATTTCTGCATGTGTTGCATAGGGATGTTTTTTAAGTAGCATTTTAACAATGTTTTCAGCGAGGCTCTCAATGCTCGAACAGGGCCTTTCAGAACTTTTCTCAACGATCTCCTCTATAATCTCAATGTTTCTTGAAAGATCCGAGCCTTTTTTTACTGATGGTAGATCAACAAATAAATTTATGGTAGGTGTGAGTGTAACCGTTCTATCAGGCCTTTTAACAACTATCTGTTTAACAACATTCGTTACACCAACCCTTGTTAGCTTATACGTGTAATCTGGCTTCTGTGCCTGAATGTCCGGAAGATCATCTTTAGATTTCATACCTTCAGGACAATTATAAAAAAGTATTTAATACTGGTGTTATTAATAGTGATACGAAGGGAAATGTTTGAAATACAGATTAAATTGAAGGGAACAGCGCTTCAGGAAAGGGACATAGATGATGTTCTGATGAACTTTCTATCGGACATTGGCTATCTTAAGGAGATAAAAAATTCCAACGAGGCTGAGGAAATAAAAAACAGCGTTCCATACAGGCTCTTCAAGGAATGCTTTTTGTTGAGATCTGATAGATACTGGACTCCAGAGGAATTGATGGCAACACTTAATACAACAAAGCCAACACTTTACAGGCATTTGAACAGATTGAAAAATTTAGATCTTCTTGATGAGGTTCAGGATGGAAAGGTAAAAAAGTACAGGTTGAGGAATGGAAAATTATCAGATTCCTGGCATTTTGTTGAAGCAAACGTTAAAATCGCCATGGATAATTACAGGAAAATTGTTGATTATATTGAGAAAATGGTGATGAAATATGGTTGAACTTACAATAGGTTCAAAATGCAGGGTTTATACATACGCTGATGATGGTAAGGTAAAAGAAAATGTTGGAATATTTTCAGGAATAATAAACATTGGTGAGGATTCTGCACTGGTTCTTGAGATGGAGGAGGTTGAGGGAAAGTACAGGATCATACCTTTCAGTGCAATAACAGCAATAGATATAATTGAATTGAAGAAGGTTGAGGAAAAGAGAGAGGATAAGACAACATATTTCACATAAGGGGTTATAGTCCGTGATTTACTCATTTTCAAAAATACCTGATGTTCTGAGCTCCAACGAAATTATTGATATTGCATTCAAAAGGGCTAAGAGGATTAACCTTGCAAAGCATCCTGACAAAGTGGCAATGTTCAGGAACTGGGATATTGAGAAATTGAAGGCCATGGAAAGGTATGTCAGGGATACGTTTAACAATTACATAAAAAAGTTCCCGGATTACAGGGTTGTTGATGATTTCCATAAACAGCTCATGGATGTTCTTATTGATGTTAACAGCTATAGAAAAGCATTGTATTCATTAAAATGGGCAAACGAAAGTATAACAAGGTTAACAACATCAACAATAAGGAAACTTGAGGGAACAAGGGA
>JAVRLK010000141.1:0-2786 GCA_031961545.1 Thermoplasmatota archaeon
ATGGGCATTCTTGTTGATAATACCGGTCTTGTTGTGTTTGTTGGATGCAGCCATCCTGGTGCAGATAACCTTACAAAAATTCTTTATGAAAAAACTGGAAAAGAAATTTATATGGTTATGGGAGGATACCATTTACCCTCCATAAAAACACTTGACTCTCTTTTAAGTATTTCAAAATTACTTGCGCCCGGACATTGTACAGGAAAGGATGCATATAACTATCTCATTTCAAAGGATCCAGATAGAATTATAATTATAAGAACAGGGTTTGAAATTAAAATACCATGATTCATGAAGTCATTGCATCTATCTCCGCCTTCAAAATTGAATTGAATTTTGATGTTGGAATGTTGCTGTCAAAAACAAGAAATGCAAAATTTCCACTATGCCCCACACCCATGGCTATAAACTGAGAATATATTGCAACAAAAACGTAAGAATAGATAAATGATCTATAATTTGAATTTAATTCCAAAATAGCACCAGAATTTTTCCCAATCTTCGAGAGATTTACAAATTCCTTGTTATAGAAATTTTTTGCCTATGTGCTATTTGAAAACTGAAAATTCTCTATTAAATCAATCCATTTGAAGAAGAATTGTAAAAAACAATTTCTTCCTAAACAAGTCCTAAAAGTAGGGGTGAAGTAGAAATATTTGAAACATTAATTCTTGAGAATTCTTTTAAATATGCACCTGTAAAATTTCTTATTGCGCTCAATGATACAAAACCAAAATGAACAACATATTTTTGCTGCGTTAATACATTAGGAACTATTATGAGACCTAGAATAATAAAAATAACTGTTAGGATTAAAAAAGGAATTAATCTATCAGGCTTTCTTCTCCTTGATTATGAATATTCAAATCATTGATATTTTTCCACGTTTTCCATATAAATAAAATATTGATTATTTAAGATTTGCTGCATTGGATCATCAACAAAATTTAAATCTAAAGATTTCCATTTTAAATTATGGAAGATTATTCCTTTTTGGGATATCCACTGCCTGAAAAAATAAAAAGAGAAGAATATTCAGGTAATTTTTCAATTGCATTGAAAATGATAGATGAATACCTTGGTAAAAACATACCAGGTATTTTGAAAAAAAGGCTTGAATGGGAAAAGGAAAGAATAAAAAGAATTAGATATGATTACAGTTTATCAAAGCAAAAGGCCCTTGAAATAATAAGAAAAGATTTCAAGGATTTCAGGATGGTTGATCTTGATAAACTTTTAAAGGAGGGAAAAATTGATTATAAAAAAATTGATGGTAAAACAGGAATTTTCAGAAACTTTTACAGAAATCTTTTCAAGGATAATGAAAGCATGCAGGTTAATAGAATTGAAGAAAAATCAAATAAAGCAAATAAAAAATTGCATGAACATATTGAAAATTTAAAAGGGATCAAAAATAAAATAAGGTTTGAAATTACCGTGAACACAAAAAAATTTGATGATGAACTATTGAGGGTATGGATACCTTTTCCTGTGGAAAATAACATTCAGAAGAATGTTAAAGTTTTGGATTCCTCCCATGATTATATTATTTCAGATTCAATGCAGAGAACAGTTTACATGGAGGATAGGGTGAAAAAGGAAATACAAAAATTCTGGATTGAGTATGAGTATGAAATTTCACCATTTAAAGTGAAAATTGATCCTGAAAAGGTAAAAATAAAAAATCTTGAAAATTATCTTCGAGAACAGCCACCCCATGTTGTATTTACTGATTATTTGAGAAAACTTGCCAAGGAAATTGTTAGTGATGAGGAAAATGCGTATTTCAAAGCTAAAAAAATTTATGAATGGATAACAAGGAACATAAAATATGAACTTGTCCCTGAATATTCAACAATAGAGAACATAAGTGAGTATGCAGCTGTTAACCTTGAAGGTGATTGTGGTGTACAGGCAATTTTATTCATCACATTATGCAGAATATCAGGGATACCGGCAAAATGGCAGTCAGGATGGTACATAAATCCTTTTCACCAGTCACCCCATGACTGGGCACAGATTCACCTTGAACCCTATGGATGGATATTCGTTGATCCATCCTTCGGTGGTCATGAATTAAACAATGAAAAATACCATGATTTCTATTTCGGAAACATTGATGCATTCAGAATGATTGCAAACGAGGACATGTTAATTCAAATTAAACCTGAGAAAAAATTTTACAGAGCAGATAATGTTGATAACCAGAGGGGAGAGGTGGAAACTGAAAAAAGAAACATATATTACGATGGTTGGAAATATAATCTGAAACTTTTATCTCAAGAAGAATTCTAATTCTTCAATTTTTTCAGGAAACTTTCCCTTTCAACTATAGCTCTCTCATGAATTCCCGATGCGATCTTTTCATTGTTAACAAAAGCTTCAACCCAGAATGTTAATCTATTGCCATCAACGCTTAAAAGTTTTGCAACAATTTCCACCTCATCACCTATTTTGCTTGCCTTTAAATGCCTTATGTTTACAAGCGTTCCTACTGTAACTTTATCCGGTGAAATTTTCGCATCTATGGGTGTCCTGCATGTGTTTTCCATAAAGCCTATAAGTGAGGGTGTGGAAAGAACCTCCACATCTCCAGATCCAACACCCTTTGCTGAATGTTCAATACCTGTTTTGAATTTTTTTGTGAATACTGATCCAAGTTCAATATCCATAAATGGATTATTGTTATCATAAATAAAATATTTGCGATAAAAAATGTTTAATTTAATAAAATTGTAAATAAAAACAAAAAGATAAAAAATTATTTTTAAAACTGAGTAAATTTA
>JAVRLK010000142.1:0-2777 GCA_031961545.1 Thermoplasmatota archaeon
GAAAGTTTCCAGCTAAAAAGTTACCAATTACATTGTTAGTAGCACCACTTATTTCAGTAATATTATCAGATACGGAATTTGAAACAAAAATATTTCCTAAGTTATCATTTACTAACCATACCGGAGCTAATCCTACTGTGAGTTGTTTGGTTAAAGTGAATCCATTTATTATGGATAAATATCCAGGGGATGAAAACCAGTTTAATCCTATTGCTTTAGTGTTGACCACCAAACCTGTGACATAAACATTGTTGTTTATGGAATTGAAGAGAATATATCGTGGGAAGTAATTTAAGACAATTGTTGCTAAAATAGAACCTGATTGGGGATTTATTACGGATACATTTCCAGTGTTTAAATAATTTTGAGATGAAGTTACGTATAAATATCCATTTTGGTAGTTATATGCAATATTTAAGGGATCAAAGGTTAGTTGTATTGTCTTTATGATTTGGTAGTTAAATGCATTTATTACTGTAATATTATTATATCCTGTTGCATAAATATAGGTACCACTTGAATCTATGGTTAGATCATAGAAATAATAACCATTAAGTATTAAAGTTGCGGAATTTGTAACAGTGTTAATAACATCTATACCAGAATTGGTTAACAAGTAAATCAAATTTGTGGCTGGGTCATAAACCATTTTACTGGGATATGAATTAGTTGAGATAATAGAGATTAAATTTGTACCTTTGAATACATACACATCACTTTCGTTTAAATTACTTTCATAAATATACCCATTTGTTGGGTCATAAATTACATCATAAGGTTCTGATCCGACCGAAATTTCCGGATATGGCTGCTTAACAAAAGTTACGTATTGAACCAAATTTTGTGTAACATTACCTCCATTAAAAAGGACAGTTGGAACATAGCCACTTACGGGGGGCATTACATAGTAAGAGTATAAACCGGGCTGCACGGTAAAAACAATTTCATCTGAGCTGGAGGATAATGTTGTTGTTCCATTCAATGTCACAGACCACGTTGTTCCTGTTGGTAGACCATTTTCAATAAATGTAATAGTATACGTTTGGGATGTTATCACGGAAAAAGTTACTGAAATGCCAATATTTTGTCCATTAACTGTTATATTTCCGGTAGAAGGAGTGGGGGAATAACTTCCACTATTCTGAATATAATATGAATATGTTCCATTAGGCTCTGCAAATTCTATAAAATTTCCTGCTGTTGTTATTGTAAAACCATTTAAATTCACAGACCATTGATATCCTTGTGGTAGTCCGTTTTCGTAAAAGCTCACTAAATATAGTGATAAGACAGAAGTAGTTCCTTCACCTATGTAGATATTGGAATTATATATAAGAATTCCTGAATTATTGTATAGATAGATAGTGTAATATCCATTTGGTGGACTAGGTGCTAAAGTTAAAACTAGTTTTCCATTATTAAATGTGTAGAATGTATTATTTAAAATAAATGTGCCTGATTGAATTGGAAAATTGATTTGAAAGACACTCATAAAGCTACTATTCCAAATCTGCTGTAATGAACCTGAGCCAGCTGATATCTGAACGAATGCAGTACCATTTTGAGGATAATAGTATCCATTTGCCATAACGTTGCTAATACCTTCAGCAGTGTGAGATCCAAAATTATATGCATTCTCTATTTCCTGATAGTTAAATCCATTATAATACAAAAGTTCCATGTTAACTTGACCATCTTCCATGTATGTTTGGGAACCACCACCAGGCCCACCCATTATTAATTCGGCATCAAAATAGTTCCCATCAGGTTCGTAATTGTATCCATCAACTAAAAATACTGGATATGTTGTCAAAGATGTTGCCCATGGGAAAGTTACTGCATCATAAGTGACCCATCCATATCCATCATTGTATTCAAATAAAACTTCAGGTGTTCCTGAGGAACTAATTAGAGAATCTACCATAAATTCAGTGTTTGCAGGCAATGACAAATTGATGTCATTTCCAGGTAATGAAGGAGATGCGTAACAGTAATAAAAACCAGTCGTATTCGAAGAACCAACATTGCCTAAACCGCTTACTGATGAATTATAAATTTCAGAACCGCTGGAAGAATCATTCCAGATATTATCGATGAATGAAATATAATGAGTATTTGTTTCATAATCGGCAACATCCTGTACCCAGTAAGCATATTCCGTATTTCCGTTTAAAAAGTAAAGATTCACATTCAATTGAAAACTCATACCATATGGGTTTCCTGTAATACTTGCATTATAAGTCAGGAGAGAACCTATTGTTACTAATCCTTCGAAGGATGTTGTTGTATATGAATATGGTTGGTTGTTAGGACCCAGACCATAATCTGCTATTCCCATTGGAGCCGGTTCGCTGGAATAATATAAATGGGGATTTACTTGGTTTGGATTTATTTTTCCTAATGGGACCTTTGAGGGGATAGAGCTAGAAACTAAATATTTTCCAGAATTTGATTGATTTGTTTTGGTTGCAGAAGCACCTAATCCCAAAATTGTAAAGGCACTGAAAATCATTGTTAATATTATCAAAATTGATAAAACCTTAATTGTTATCTGTTTTTTATTTGATTTAAAAAAATTAGTTTGGTACATTCGCTCACCTTAACAATAAATTATAAAAAACTATTACTTAATTTTTTTTCAAAATTGAATTATATACGTGAAAAAAGTCAGATTAAATTTGCTTAAAAGTAGAATTTTGTAAATATATTTAGTATCTTTCATAAATCCATTAAAAATAAATATTTTAGAATCTTCAGAATTATAAAATTAATTTAAA
>JAVRLK010000143.1:0-2757 GCA_031961545.1 Thermoplasmatota archaeon
GGGTCTTGCAAGGGCAATAGGTGAGACCATGGCTGTTCTCATGGTAAGCGGTTTTGCCCTGAACATATTGCCATCAAATATATATTCACCAATAAACACAATGGCAGCAGCCATTGCAGCTTTGCTTGACAGCGCCTTCATAGATCCAACAAACATGAACCTTTATGCACTATCAGAACTTGGTCTGGTTTTACTTATCATATCCATGATCGTGAACATAATTGGTAGAACGATTGTTGGAAGGGGTGTAATAAGGGGGAGTTTTGAATGAACAGGATAATTAAGGACAAAATTGTTTCTTTCATTGGAATAATAATTCTTTCAATTGTTCTTTTCATTCTTTTTGACATTTTCATATTTATCTTTTGGAACGGTGGTAGTGCAATCAACCTTTACATGCTAACACATACGGGTGATACAACATCAGGAGGTATTCTGAACGCCATAGTTGGAACCTGGGTACTCGTTGGTTTTGCACTTTTAATATCTATACCTGTTGGTCTTTTCAGCGCAATTTACATCAGTGAATATTCATCAACAAAATTTGGATCATTCCTGAAAACTGTGAACGATCTCATAACAGGTATACCATCAATCGTTCTCGGTTTATTCGGTTTCCTTTTCCTTGTCATATATTTGAATTTGGGCTATTCACTTCTCGCAGGGGGGATAACACTTGGCATTACAATGATACCATACATAACGAGATTGACTGAAATGGCATTATCAGGTATACCGGATGAGATGAGAATAAATGCCTATGCACTGGGAGCAAACAAATTCCAGACAATAAGAAGGATTCTCCTCAGGTCCGCATTCCCGGGTTTTATGGCAGGTATAATTCTTGCTGTTAGCATTGGAGCTGGAGAAACAGCACAGCTACTGTATACTGCAGGGTGGAACAACTATTTCCCTCAATCACTGACACATTCGCAGGTTGCATACCTGACATATGTTGTATGGACAGGTATAAACCAGCCATCAGCATATTCGCACAGCCTTGCATACGTTTCCGCCCTTATACTTGTTCTTACAATCCTTGTTCTAACAATAATACTAAGGTTTGTTTCCAGGAGGGTACGTTAATATGGAGGATATTGTGAAATTTGAAAATTTTTCAGTATATGTAAAAAATAAAACAATTCTTGATAAAATAAATTTAACAATAAAGGAGAAAAAGGTGAACACAATACTTGGACCATCAGGATCTGGTAAAACAACAATTCTCAAGGCCATGAACAGGATTATAGAAATGTATCCTGATTACAGGATTGATGGAAAAATATACCTTGATGGAAGGGACATCATGGATTATGATGTTTTTGAAGTAAGGAGAATTGTTGGTATGGTTTTCCAGCAGCCTGTTCCATTTCCATTGTCCATATACGAAAATGTTGCCTTCGGACCAAGGATACATATGAAAATAAAAAAGAAGGATCTTGATGAAATCGTGATAAATGCATTGGAAAAAGCTGACCTTTACGAGGAGGTAAAGGGTGATCTGAACAGGTCAGCATTGAAACTATCAGGAGGGCAGCAGCAAAGGTTATGTATTGCAAGAGCCCTGGCTGTTAACCCTGAAATTTTGATGATGGACGAACCAACAACATCACTTGATCCCATATCATCAAGAAAGATTGAGGATCTCATAGTATCATTGAAGGAAAACTATACAATTGTTCTCGTTACACATGACATAAGACTTGCAGCAAGGATATCTGATATTGTCACATTCATTTACAATGGAAGGATCCTTGAAACCGGAACGGCAAGAGAAATTTTTGAGAATCCAAAGAATGAAATAACTGAAATGTTCATTACAAAGGGAATAGGGTGATTTTATGGAAAAGAGTAAATTTGATCTGGAAATGGAAGAAATATACGGTGAATTGAACCAGATGATTATGATCCTTGATTCCATGGTTGACACACTTTTTAAGGGACTTGATGATCTAAATTTAGAAACAAGTGAAATCATAAGGAACATGGACATATCTCTTTATAAAAAAGTGAAAGAGCTTGAAAGCAAATGCATTGAAATTTTATTACTCTACTCTCCCATGGGAAGGGATCTCAGGAATATAATAACGCTTTTCGCCATGCTTGAGGATCTTGACAGGATGGGCAGGTACACATACGATATTTCACTTGAAATATCAAATATTGCAAAGGTTTCGCACTCGGAAAATTTCAATCTAATAAAGGATATGAGCTTGAAGGTGAGGGATATGGTGAAAAAGTCCATTGAATCATACATATTGAAGGATGAAAAAATTGCCTATTCTCTCTCAAATTACGATGATGAGGTTGATTCATTGTATATAAAAATCAGGGAAAAGATTGTACAGGATATTTCAAAAAATACTGAGGATCCCGGAAGGGGCGTATCTTACATTTTGATTGCAAGATACCTTGAAAGAATGGCCGATCATGCCGTGAGCATGGGTGATAAGGTAATATACCTGACAAGGGGTGAAATAAGAATACACAAAATTCTTCCTTAATTTTTTATGAAAAAGTGAGTAGGTAAATTTTAAAAATCTGTTTTTTAAAATTTTTTCTCTATGTAATTCACAATGCTTTTGAATATCCTTCTTCCCGGATCATCACCACCATTCCTCAGGTATTCAGGATGCTGATACCTGAAAAATGCCCTTTCTGGATGGGGCATGAGACCGAGAACATTGCCCATGCTGTTGCACATTCCTGCAATGTTGTAAATTGATCCATTTGGGTTCCATGGATAACCTGCATAAT
>JAVRLK010000144.1:0-2722 GCA_031961545.1 Thermoplasmatota archaeon
TTCACCAGGACCATCAAATCTCATTCCCACACCATCGTAAATATCACCGAATGCATGCCTTGCAACAACTATTGGCTTTTTCCAGAATCTTACAGCAGGGACTATGTTGTTCAGAATTATTGGTGCCCTGAACAGTGTTCCATCCAAAATCTTCCTTATTGTTGCATTTGGACTTGGCCATTCCTTCTTTAAATTATATTCCTTTACCCTTTCAGCGTTTGGTGTTATTGTTGCACACTTTATTCCAACACCCCACCTTTTTATTGCTTCGGCAGCCTGGATTGTTACCTGATCGTTCGTTTCATCCCTGTGCTTTACATGAAGATCATAGTATTCCGTTTTAAGATCAATGTATGGTAATAAAAGTTCATCCTTCACCCATTTCCACATGACCCTTGTCATTTCATCTCCATCAAGCTCTACAACAGGCTTTTCCATCTCAATCTTATTTTTTGATGCCATGGTAAGGGAATTGAAAATGCATTATTTAAATATATTTTTAAAAAGTTTCATCAAGTTTAGATAGTTAGAATTATGAGAAATATCCTTACAGGACATGGAATGGGAACCAAGGGTTACTGTATCTGTCTAAAATGCGGTTACAGAATGCCAAAGCAAAGAGGTGTCAGATGCATGGATATTCATTGCCCAAAATGTGTTGTTTGATGCTCAGAGAAGGATCACACCATCATCAGCTTTTTCTTGAAAAGAAAAATTTACAATGTTAAAATTTTATCCGCTGGAACAGGATCAATATTTGATACCCTTGGAAAATATTTTGATCTTATGATACTTGATGAAAATATTCCTTCCCAGGTTTCAGATTTTACATGGTAAAGTTTTATGTATTCGTTAAGATCTTTTGCGAATGAATAATAAAATAGACTCACATTTCCGGTTAACTTTTCAACACTCAACAAGAAAATATTACTTGCTTTTTCTATTATTTCCCTTTCCTTTGCAATCTCTATCGCTTTATTTATTCTATCAACCATATTACCTTCAAGGGACATCAAAAATTCAAGAAAGAATTCTGTATCTGTCTGCTTTTCTTTATTTTTCTCATTAAGTATTTCCGCCAAAATATCTTTGTTGAATGATCCATTGTGGGCAAGAAAAACAATATAATTCCTATCATTTCTTCCATGAGGATGTGCATGCAAAACACCTTTTGGTTCATTTTCACTGGCCTTTCTTGCATGCATGATCAAAATTCCATTATTTGGAATGCTTACAATATTTGATTTGAATATCGGTTCATTGAATCTTTCATGTATCAATGTGTTTTTATTGTGAAAAACAAAACCCCATCCATCATCATGTGAAAACCAGGAAGAATGCATTTCTCTCCTTATGGGATCATCCCTTGCTACATCCTGCAAGGAAAGAAACAAATTTTCATAATCTCCTGAGAAATCACCCTTTATCATAAACATCCTGCACATAATTTAGGAATTCAGAACATTTACTTAACCTTATCCAAAAAAGAGGAAAGGCAAGAAATGTGATGGTGAAAATGCCTGATTCTTTTCTTCCAAAAATAGATTAAAAGAAAGATTTATAGGTTTTTTGGCACAATTTTTTAATTAACTTTATTTATCCAGACCGTTAAGAAAACCCTGGGCAAGGATTATGAAAATGTATTTCCTTAGATCAGGTGAAAAGAGATCGAAATCCATACCATAATTTTCGTAGAGAAAGTTACCTATACTTTCAGCATCCTTTTCCTTCATTTTCTCAATTATTCCCTTCCATTCGTATGTTATTTTTATTGCATTTTCTATTATAGCTCCATTCTCTATGGATCCAAAATGTGCAAAACCAAGAATTTTGGGATTAAATTTCCTTACCTTTTCAATGGATTCAATGTAACTATTAAACTTAAAACTTGGAGGAAAGGAATTTGGAAGAACCTTACCGTTTGAAAAAAGACCCATTCCATCACCAGTGAAAAGAAAAGAGTTCTTTTTCTCAAAAAACATAAAATGATCCGATGTATGGCCAGGGGTGTGAATTGCCATAATTTTTATTCCATTTCCAAGATCTATTTCTTCATCATCATGGATTTCAACAAGCCTTGATTTATCTAAAACGGGATCCATTGGTTCACCAAATTCACCATACATTTCAACCGTAGCCCTGTTCAACTTTTCAGGATCCATCAATATTTTTAACGTGTATTCATGGGCAAATATTTTTGCATTTTTTAATTCTTTAATCAATTCAGATGAACCACCTGCATGATCGGCATGCCTGTGACTAACAAAAATGTATTTCACCTTTTCTTTATCAATTTTATATTCGTTAAGAGCATTCAATATTTCATTTGCTGAACTTTTGTTTCCAGGCTCAATTATGGCTACTTCATCACCAATGATTATGTATGATGATGTTGTATGTTTATAACGCCAGCCCTTCACATCAACCATTAGAATGTTTTCCCTTATGAATCCTGTTTCATTGTACATAGATGATGAATGAAAAAACAGGTATTTAATTCTCTTTTTTCTTACATAAACGTTAAGAATGAAAAAAATATGGATAAATTATGGTAAGGGAATTGAGAATTGTTGTTCTTAACGACAACAGTCCTGAAAAGGGTTTGAAGAATGAGTGGGGATTGAGTATTTACATTGAATCAGAAAAATGGAAAATCCTTTTTGATGCAAACTCAAACGAAAGGATCATTGATTTTAATTCTAAAAAATTGAAAATTGATCTT
>JAVRLK010000145.1:0-2700 GCA_031961545.1 Thermoplasmatota archaeon
TTAACAAAAACAAAGGGAACATTCTCAATTGTGTAATCTATTCCATCAATATTTTCCATGTAATCATTAAAAATTTTTTTATTCTGTGTTAGGATTTTCTTTGCCCTTTCAACAAACTTTTCCCTTTTGTTTAAAACCTGCCAGGCAAGCCATAATGAATAGGATGAGGCGTTTATTGTTAAAAGGTTCCTTATCTTCCTCATTTCATCTATGTTCTCTTTCTCAGAAATGATCCATCCAACTCTTAGATCACTCAGACCATAAAATTTTGTCATGGTGTTTGAAACAATACCATTTTTGTATTCCTGGAATATTGATTTTGGTTTATTATCAAATGAAAAATCCCTGAACGTTTCATCAAAATAATAAAATTCAATGTTATCCATGTAATCCAAAACTGTTTCTGATCCTGTTGGGTTGTTTGGAAGGGATGATGATACAATACCCTGCTTAAAATTTTCCAGGTAATCGAGATGAACGTTCATTCCAAGCATCTGCGGAACAAGAAATATTGGTTCATATTCTGGGACAGGTACGAAAAGATCCCTGAACTTTTCTTTCAAAAAATAGGATGCGATGAAAATTCCCTCAGATCCTCCAACAGTAACAAGAACATTCTCCTCCTTAACATTGTAAAGATCCGCAACAGTTTTCTTAAATAATTTTTCAGCATTGTCCTTAACATCCAGAAAATCATTGAAGTTTGTGTTTATACCGAACTCTTCAAGGTTTGGAAAGGAAAGACCGCTATTAGAAAGGTTATATTTGCATGAATCCCTGTATTTCTGGATCCATTCAAGCAACCTGAACCTGTGTATCATAAATGGAAAAATTCCCCATTGTATTTAATTTCTTTTTCTGTTAATTTTCACCATTTTTAAATACTATTTAACCCATTAACATATTAATTTTTATAAAATTTAATATTAAAATTAGTTTCAATTAAAATTATAGAGTTTATAATTCCAAGGAACATTTCTTTAAAAAATTATTATAACTTATCAAATGAAAATAAAAAAATTAAAATATAAAAAAGCAATATAAGAAAAATAATGAAAGGTGTAATTTTGCATGGAGGAGCAGGAACTAGGTTAAGGCCTATAACAAATACAATTCCAAAACAACTTATACCTATAGGAAACAAGCCAATGTCTCAATATGCTTTGGAATATTTAACTAAAAGTGGTATTAAAGAAATTGCAATAATATTAGGAGATATTTATCCTGAAAAAGTAAAAGAGTATTATGGTGATGGATCCAAATTTGATTGCAAAATAGAGTATATATACCAAGGCAAACCATTGGGTATTGCTCATGCAATTTCTTTGACTGAAAAATTTGTTGATAACGATAAATTTATTGTAATATTAGGTGATAATCTTATAAGTGGTAATATTGATAGATTTGTAAAGAAATTTGAAGAATCTGATTATGATGCTTATTTGTTATTTTCAGAATCATCTCACCCTAATGATTTTGGTGTTGCAAAATTTTCTTCTGATGGTAAATTGATTGGATTAATTGAAAAGCCAAAGGAACCGCCATCTAATTTAGTGATTACTGGATTCTACTTTTTCACACCCATAATATTTGATCATATCAAAAGATTAAAACCATCCTGGAGAAATGAGTACGAAATAACTGAGGCAATACAGTCATTAATGGATTCTGGTGGTAAGATTGGATACGATATAATAAAAGGATGGTGGAAGGATACAGGAACTGTTGAAGATATACTTGCAGCAAATAGGCTGGTATTGGATCAAATTGAAGTAATTGAAGATCGAAAAAATATTCATGGAAAAGTTATTCTTGGAAAAAATGTAAAAATTTCAGAAGATTCAATAATAAGAGGGCCTGCTATTATTGGAGATAACACAATAATTGAAAACAAGGCATATATCGGCCCATACACGAGTATAGGGGAACAATGCACAATCAAGAATGTATCTATTGAAAATTCTATTGTTATGAGAAATTCCACCATTGAAATTGAAAGCATGATCGTGGATTCAATAATAGGAGAAAATTCAAAAGTTTTAAATGGAATTGATTTGAAGCCAAAAGGACTAAGATTGGTAGTTGGAGAGAATTCAAGATTAAATCTTTAGGAAATTTATTATTTTACTGGTTCTGTTCTAAAATTTTTATGTATTTTTCTTTCTTTTCAATATAATGCTTAATTGTTAAATCCAGTCCTTCCTCAAAGGAATATTGGGGACTCCAGCCCAATTCTTTTTGTGTTTCTGAGAAATCAATAGAGTATCTTACATCATGTCCAGGTCTATCTTCTACAAATTTAATATATTCTTCACCTTTGCCAAATTTTTTTAATATTGTTTTAACAACTTCCAGATTGCTCTTTTCAGAATTTCCACCGAATAAATATGTTTTACCGGGTTCGCCTTTTTCTATAACCTTTTCTATACCTCTGCAATGATCCTCTACATATATCCAATCTCTTACCTGCCTTCCATCGCCATAAATTGGTATTGGTTTGTCTAATAAAATATTAAGTATTGCTTTAGGTATCAATTTTTCCGGATGCTGGTTCGGGCCATAGTTATTGCTACAATTAGAAATCGTTACTGGAATTTTATATGTGTTATAATATGCCCTCACTAAAAAGTCTGCAGCTGCTTTTGTTGCCGAATATGGATTTCTTGGGTTATATGGTGTTTTTAATGAGAATTTTTCTTT
>JAVRLK010000146.1:0-2676 GCA_031961545.1 Thermoplasmatota archaeon
AAAAAATGAAACAAGATCCTCTTCTCCATGGTAAACCGCACCGGACACTTTCCCTCTTTTCCATACTTCATTTTCCTTTTTTGAGAAAGATGAAAGCAGGTCCAATATTTCCTCCCTTTTGATTCCATCCTTTGGTAATTCCCTTATGGAATGCATATCTTCGTATGGCTTAAGATGATTTTTTAAAATTTGAAATATGTCTTCCATAAAATTACAAATACAATATTTCTATTTAACTTATTTGCTCTCATGCTTCATGATAACACATATGAATAAAAGAATAATTGAAATTGTATCAATAAAAATCAATTCCTGAGGCATGGTTGTCTGGCCGGAAATTATGTAGAAAATTGCAACACCAAAAGTTAAAATTATGGCAAGAATTGAGGAGAGAAGGAAGAATAGGATCTTTTGAATTTTATTAAATCCAAGATTAAAATAAAATCTTACAGAAAGCATTACGGGTAAAAATATACTGGTAAGCGAAAATGATATAACTCCAAGCCAGTAATCCTGAAATACATTATGGAAGGTTAAAAGAATAATGTAAGACATAATATATAAAAAGATTGAAACTATCGCACCACCTAAAATTGTATTCCAATCAATTTTAATTGAAGATCCAATAAAAGTGAAAATTAGTGTTCCAAAAACAATACCGGAAAAAAGTGGAATGAGCTGGGGGTTGTCTCCAATAAGGAATATTATACCCATTATGTAGGATAAAGAAAGAAGTATGGATAATGAAAATACTGTGGAAAAAATAATACCCAATGTTGATCTATATAGGTTACTCATTTCCACCACCCATTTTTCTCAAATAGAAAATGATTATGAACAATAGAATTTCAATTACCAGAAGAATTTCCAGAAAATACATTGACAGGAAAAATGGTGTATAAGAATAATTATTTTTTACAAAAACATTGTAGGATGAAAGGTTAAGGGATGAATTTCCGTATCTTTGGTATGGAAGTTCATTGAATGGAATCTGTGGCTTCAGTGGAAAATATTTCGATAGGTTGTAAATTGAAAAATTTTCTACTTTGAAAAATATGTTTTTTGGTGTTATATCAGGAAATTTTATTGGTGATCTTTTTTCCTGGAAGAAAAACATATCTATAGGAATATTTGAGATAGCAACATTTTTGTTTAGCGGAGGAAGATTCCAGTTGTAGTCTATGAACGCCAGAATTGAAAGATATGTCATCAGTGTATGTGAAACATAATCTTCTTTTGAATAAGGTGATATGATGATTTAAGGAACCCTCGGACCGTACTGCAAACCATCAACTGATGGTGGTGGAACATGATCGTAAAAACCACCAAATTCATCCCATGTAACAAAAATTGCTGTAGAATTCCATACAGGTGATGTTTCAATTTTATTAATAAGGTAAAGGAGGAAAAGTTCACCCTGAAGTATTTCCTTTGGAGGTCCCATATCATAATCCTGGAAATCCTGGGAAAATATCCAGGTAACTGATGGTAATGTGTTGTTTTCCAGTTCAGATAAAAATTCCTGCCATGAATGAAGATGATTTGTATATTTATCAATACCATAAATGTATTCCCATGGATCAACGGGTGATCCATTGTATGTATAAAATCCCCATGAAATGCCGTAGCTGTTCAACTCATAGAATATTGTTTGATTGAATGGAACATATGGAGGTGGACCGTAATCATTTATTACAGGAGAAAAACCTGCAATATAAAAAAGTGTGTTGGGTGCACTTTCTGAAAGCACTGGTGAAAAATAGTGATCAGCAAGGGAATATTCCTCAGCCAGGGACCAAAGGGCCCCGAGCTGGTATGAGGTGTAATACATTAATGATTGGGGCCCGCTTGAATTTTCAAACCCATTCATTTTTCCGTTGTTCCAGTCCAGATGGTATGCCATATAACCCTCTTCAGGGTTTGGTGTTGAGAATATACCATTCTGAACTGGCTTAAGCATTTTCATCAATGTTTCATTATTCAAAATATTTTCAGGGATTGTTAGATTTGAAAACATTGTGTTATTGTAGGGATTGTAGGGATAAATACCAAAAAAGTTATCGAAGCTATGATTTTCAAAATATATGTTTATTACATGTTTAATAGGTGTTTTTGTCTGATCAACTTCTCCATTCACAGCCGGTAAATAAATCATGGCTAAAATTATAATCGCCACAATCATTGCGGAGATCTTTGGAAAATTTTTCATTTATTTTAAAAATTAATTCTTTCTATTTAATTTTTTTTAATTGGAATTGAAAAATTGTTCAAAAAACTTATATATTGCTTTTTCTCTTTATTTTTTTATGAAATTTTTAACCATATTGCCGGATTTTATACCGCAGGAAGAGGTAAGAAAAACAGTTGCACAGATTTTACCTGAGATGGAAATAAGGAATGATACAAACTTTGATAAATCCGATGCGGAAGTACTTGTTGTAACAACATTCACAAAAATAGATGCGAATGTTTTAAAAAAGATGCCCAACCTCAAGTTTGTTCAGGTGGCGAGCACGGGATACGATAACGTTGATGTTGAATATCTAAAACAGCATGGCATAATGCTGAGTAATATACCGACAGCAAACAAGGAGAGTGTTGCTGAACATGTTATTGCAATGGTTCTCGCATTCTTGAAGGATCTGATCTATTTAAACAATGAACTTAAAAGCGGAA
>JAVRLK010000147.1:0-2664 GCA_031961545.1 Thermoplasmatota archaeon
TTTTAAACCCATAGAAGGAGAAAATCTATGGTTTATGGCAGGTTTCTTCCTTGCTCTAGGTGCTGTACTTTATGGTATTTCGGCCGCAATTGGTCCAGAAACAAAGGATCTGGATCTTAGGGAAGTTAAATAATCTCTCTATTTTTTTACTTTTTATATTAAAAGTGCTGGACCACCAATTTTTATTTTAATATAAAAAATCAAAAAAGATTGGTGAAGGAAATAAATTTAAAATAAAAAAATTTTTAAGGTTAAATTTACATTCTTTTATTTATGGAAAAAAATGTGGAAAGCTGGCCCGAGGGGGCGATGGGTGTTATAATAACAGGATTTTTTATAATGCTTTTAAGTTCTGTAATTACATCCATCTCATCATCATTTTTTCCTTTACTGTTTTTGAAACAGAATATAAGTATTTCTCAAATGGCATTGTATTTATTTTGGGCATCTCTTTTTAGTATATTAGGAATACCTATTGGTGGCGCATATTTTGGTAATTATGCTGATAAGTATGGAAGAAAGAAATCTTTAATGATTGCCATAATTGGTTTTATTTTAATATATTCAATAACTGGATTGTTTTTATTCTATTCAAATTTTGTTTTTAATAACAGGATCTTTGTTACTTTCTCAATAATATCTCTTCTCCAGGGTATATTTTTGGGCGGTGAATATGCTGTAATCTATACAATGATCATGGAATTTTCAAAGAAAAATAGGAGGGGACTTGTTGGAGGAATAGTTCAAAGTAGTGTTTTATGGGGCTTTTTATTATTCTCTTTTTTGAGGTGGATTTCATTTTTCTTATTCAATCAAAATGGAAGCATTAACCAACCAGCTTTTTATTTTCCAGGTTTGAGATTTGCGTATTTCTTTATTCTATTCCTTCTAATAATTCCTTTAATTATTTTATATTTTTTGCCTGAATCCAGAACATTTTTAAAATTGAAGAGCGAAAAAGGTACGGAAAAGGTACCTGTATTCAAAATTTTTACATCACGTAATATTTTTGCCTTTTTCCAAATTTTACTGTTAATTTTTGGTGTTTATATTACAAGTTATTCCCATAATTTCATAATTAATTTATTGGTTATAAAACAAATTACCTTTAGTAATATAAATCTTATTTTAATACCCGCATCTATTTCCTCGGCATTTTCAATCATTTTCCTTGGTTACATTTCAGATATTATTGGCAGAAGAAGATCCTTTTTATTTGCTTCAATTTCAACCATAATTTTATCCATACCCATCTATTATATAATTTACATTTCAAATTCCCTGAACAATCTTTTGATTGCAATGGTTGTTGAAGGTTTTATTACCTCATGGATTTTTGGTTTAATACCTTCCTATATGAGTGAACGTTTCGAAACAAATGTCAGGGCATCTGGGATAGGTTTAGGTTATGGGACAGGTTATTTTGCTGCTTACCTTTTAGAATCATTATGGTTAATGATTTATGATATTTTCATTAATTCTGAAAATTTCACCAATTCCGGAAATTTTAAAGAAATCTGGACAATCATTCCCTTATCCTTTTTAATAATTGGTTCGATTATTTATGGAATTGCCGCATTAATTGGTCCTGAAACGAAGGATCTGGATCTTGATGTTTGAAGAATTAAATATCTTTTTTATTGTTCCCTCTATAGCTTATGTATATCCCCAATGCAATTAATGCAAATCCAAAGTAAATGATAAAATTCTCAATTTCCTTCAAAATCAAAATGCTTAATAATACGGATAAAACTGGAACAAAGAAAAGAAAAGAGGAAATATAGGAAATTCTGTAATTTTTTTTTTAGAATCATGTAAAATAAATATGCCACGGCTGTTCCCAAGGAACCCATATAAAAGGCAATGATGTAAAAGTTCAAAGAATCGGGAATTTTAATGAAAATTCCCGTAATGAATATTGGTAATATGTTAAAAGGTAAAGCGTAAAGAAATTGCAGTGAATTAATAACCAGAGGGTTTATGTTGCTTAAAAATTTTCTATAAATTACACTTGCCAATGAAAAACCTGTGGCACTCAATATGAGGAAAAAGAACCCCATTATTGAATTAATGTAAAGATTTTCAGAAAATATCAATACAATTCCTGACAATCCAAATGCCGAACCAATTATACTGAATTTGCTCAGTTTTTCGTTCAAAAAAATACTTGATAATATGAGAGAAATTATTGGATATGTGTAAATTATAATTGTTGCAAGTGATGATGAAACATAATATTCACCCATGAACCAGAAACCGAAAAAAACCATTGTATTGAGAATACCCATGATGAATATAATTAAATTTGTTAAAAAATCCTTTGGAATAAAAAGAACGTTATAGGAAATCAGGAGGGGGAAAATTGCCGAGAATAGAACCCTGAAGAAAAGAAGCCAGTAAGGATCAGAATAATTGTAAGATAATTTAACCAGAGGAAAATTCAATGCCCAGAAGAATGACATTGAAACGAACATTGTTAAATATTTCAAGTTCACTCTCCGGCAAAATGAACTTTACCTTAAAAATTTTTTTAATTAAAAAAAAATTATTTGTTTTGAATTATTTCCCCAAGAAATCTTGATTTTTCCAGAATCTTTAGTTTGTTTATGTTTGGTGGTATTTCAAGTGTTTTAATGTTTACAAACGAGGCTATATAATTATCTA
>JAVRLK010000148.1:0-2590 GCA_031961545.1 Thermoplasmatota archaeon
CTTCTTGAAGATCTTGGTTACAGATTACCTTCAAACATTGTTGAAAAAATTCACAATGTTTCAAAGGGTAACATAAGAACTACAATTCAAATTATTGAAGATTTAAAAAGGAAAAAGGATATTGATGAATCGGGATACTGGGTTGGTGGTTTTCCAGACATTACACCTCCTGGAAAGGCGGGTTTAAGGGCAATTTTTTTAAAAATATACAATGAACTGAAGGAAAACACGAAAAGGACAGTTGAGGCAGCATCATCCGTTGGTATAGAATTCAACTTTTCCATTTTGGGCTATATTACAGGTTTTTCTGAGGATATTCTTGTTGATGCCCTTGATGAACTCATAAAGAGGAACATAATAAGAGAAAAGGAAATGAACATATTTGAGTTCACTGATCCTGAATTTCAGTCCATTCTTTACAATGAAATTATAACATCAGTAAAGAAAAGATTCCTTCACAAAAAAATTGGTGAATTCTACGAAAATGTTCAGAAGGATACAATTAAATGCGCAATAAACTTTTACTTGGCTGGTGAAAAGGCAAAGGCTGAAAAATACCTCAGGGAAAGTATTGATATTTTCATTAAAACGTTCAACTTCAAAAATGCACTTGACTTTATAAAAAAACTGGAAGAAATTAGACCTTTGAAAGAGGATGAATTGATTTTGAAGGGATATTCATTATACAGGACAGGTAGATTCAGTGAAGCAATTGATGCCTATTCCTTACTGGAAAATACAAAAAATGAAAATTTAAAAATAAAAATAGAAATAGGAAAGGCCTATTGTTTAATATCTCTTGCAGATTATATCTCTGTTGAAAATATATTAAAAAATATTGAGAATTTGAATCTCGATGATGATAGCAAATTTCACATTAACTATATAAAGGGGTTCATGAATTTAAGAAGAAATTTGCTTGATGAAGCAATGAAATATTATGAAAAGGCTCTTTCTTATGCATTAATTATTCAAAATAAGGAGTATCTGGCAAATGTTTACAAGGATATGGGTAACATAAATTATTATAAGAATAAATATGATAAAGCATATGAATTGTATAATTTTGCATTAAAATATTATATGGAGATTGGCGATTATGGAGGTGTTGCAAGAATTTACAACAACCTTGCAAATCTTCTCCTTTACAACAATATTAAGGATTCAATAGAAAAATACCTTAAGGCTCTCACATATGCTGATCTTGCCGGGGATGAATCTTTGATCATTGATCTTCATTATAACATTGCAACTCTTTATTTCACCATCGGTAAGTTTGAAGATTCTGAAAGGGAATTGTATATTGCAAATAAATTTGCTGAACTGAAAAAGGTTTTTGAAACAAGAATTTTAATATATACCTTTTCGGCTGAAATTTCCCTCTATAAGGGTGATTTTTCACAGGCAATATCTTACATTGAAAAGGCAATGGAAATAGCAAGGAAAATAAATTCTGAATATTACATTGCATCACTGAACGTACAGAAATATGTTATTTTTACAATAATGGGTGTTGAAATAAAAGATGAAGAAATTAATGAAAACATTGAAAAATTGAGGTCTATTGATGAGGATCTTTTCCTTACAAACGATGCAGATAATCTAGGTCTAATTTATATTTATTCAGGTAAGATTGAGAATGCCATAAAAATTCTTGAAAGGGCATATGGTTATGGTAAAGAAAGGTTGAATATAGATGAAATTCTTTCTACATTCTTCTCTTTATCCATGGCATATATAATTTCAGGAAATCATGATGCATTCATGAAAATTTATGATGAAACAATGGAAAAATTAAAAGGACAGGAAATGAACCCTGTTGAATTTATCATTCTAAGGCCTTTGTACGCTTACATAAAAAATAAAATAAATGAAGATAAAAGTAACCTGAAAAAACTTATGGATCACAATTTCTATTTCCTCTATACAGTTCTCAATTCTCTTTACTATTTGGTTTCAGGGGACATTGAATACAAAGAAAATGCAAAAAGAATGATGGAAAAATTGGGAATAAGTATATTTTCTAAATATTTGGAATAGAATCAGCGAATTTTTTCATGAATTTTTTACCATCTTTGGGTAAAAAAACAAACCATGTAGTATCACCTATGTCTATTTCATCAGTAATTTTACAATCCATGTCTTCAGTTTTAAATTCCTTGCTTTCCTTTAGATCCCTCCATAGATCCTCAGTTATTTTAATTCCGAATCCAAACTTTAAAGGTTCATCCGACATTTTGCACACTTTTTTTATTTCATATTCCCTACCATTCAAAATAATTTTCAAAAGGGTGACACCCCCCTATTTCCTATGGAACTATTTTCGGTTTTGTTACCTCAGCCTTCAACTTTTTATTCCTTATCTCTATTTCAACAGTATCCCCAATTTTAACACTACTTTTAACGTAACCAAGACCTATACCAATTTTTAATGTCGGTGACATTGTTCCACTAGTTATTTTCCCTACAATTTCATTATTCTTGTAAATTAAATAACCATGTCTTGGTATACCATTTTCGAGCATTTTGAATCCCCTGAAAATTTCATGATCACTGTTTTTTATTTTTAACAAGGCTTCCTTACCTATAA
>JAVRLK010000149.1:0-2588 GCA_031961545.1 Thermoplasmatota archaeon
GATTTTTGGACAAGATTTAAATAGTAATTGTTATTGTCATATTAG
The DNA here is from genome assembly GCA_031961545.1 of Thermoplasmatota archaeon. Lineage (GTDB taxonomy): Archaea > Thermoplasmatota > Thermoplasmata > Thermoplasmatales > ARK-15 > JAVRLH01. The sequence continues at coordinate 46 of JAVRLK010000149.1, forward strand.
AACAGATCTGTTTTCCTTTTTGAATAATGGAAATGTTCAGAGAAAAAAAGAAGGAATAGAGTATGAAAAACGTGACAAAAATCGAGGACCCAACCACTGAATCAAAGAGGGGTAATGTTCTTGGAAAACTGAAAAGTGTTGGCGAGACCAGAGAAATAGAGACAAAGTATGGAGAATCAAGGAAACTGACAGAAGTGCTGGCATACTCTTCGCACTTAAATGCGAAGGTTCAGGGTATAGGTTGTTTTGGCTATTACAACCATTTCACCCCTATACTCGCCGTGCCCCGACGAGAGAGCTTAACGCTCTGTATTATGTATAAAAAAACTCCTTAATAAACATTTCGGTGATTCATCCCTGGCTTAAAAAGAGAAACTTCTTCGCTGTTTTTGAAATTTGCGATGAGACAGGTTTGATTACCCTTACACTTTGGGGCGATCAGATTAATGGCATAAACAAGGATGATACAATTTACATAGACAATGCTTAAATTACCAGGTCAGAGGGCATATGAGACTGAATGTTGGAAAGTACGGATCAATTAAGAAATCGGAAGAAAAGGTTGAAATAAATTCCGATAATAATCTGAGTGCTAAAGAATACCCAAACACTTCCGGCGGTGGAAGAACATTCAGCCATAGAAGAAGGGAATTCAAGAGAAGATTTTGAATTCCTTTTTTTTATTTTTTAAATATAAAAATATATTCATGCTTGAAAACGTAATAATTGCCCAGTAAAGCTCTGTACCTCCATAATTCTTCACTGTTCCTCTTCGACCTTGTCTGGTAGTAATTTTTTACAACAATACTTTTTAATTTAAATTTCCTTTTCATTATTTCGTTCATAGCGTAAAAGCCAAGCGGGATCCACTCCCCTTTATAATATTTATCACCTATGACCAGTGCCATGAATCTTTTATCCTCCAGAGCATCCCTTAAATTTTCCGCAATCTTTCCTAAATTAATCAAATAATCATCAAGGGACAAGTTTGAAAGATCATTTTTATTGTTACTGAATTTTATTATGTCATGGTATGGTGGATGCAATATTGCAAAATTGAACTCATCAATATTTTTCTTTTTTGCAATTTCTTTAAAATCTATCCTTGTGCTATCACCATGCAAAAATTCTATGTGAACATTAAAAATATTTTTCTCTTTTTTTATAATTTCCCTTGCCTTCTCTATAACATTTTTGTTTATGTCAATACCAATACCATTTCTCCCTAACCTTAAACATTCAATCAGTGTTGTTCCGCTTCCCACAAATGGGTCTATTATCCACTCATTTCTCTTTGTGTACCTTAAAAGTAATTGATGGGGAATCTGGGGAATAAAGTTGCCCCAGTACCAGGCCAAGTGCGCGCCGGAACTTTCCCTCTTTGGAAAGATCCATAGAGAATCCGTGATAATTTCAGAATAATCCTTCCATCTGTTCAGATTTATATCATTTATTCCGTTTGTCCTCTCCTCTGAAAGATCCTTAACAACCCTTTTTAAATAATAAAGCATTCTTTCTTTTGTGTATGAATTGTATGCCTTGTTCAAATTATCATAAATATTTTTTCTATCCTCAGGTAAAATTTTCAAAAGTTCCTCAATTCCCTTTTTCATTGAATCAATGCTATCCATGGCCATGATGGAATAGATTTTTTCAATCATCAGATTATTAAAATTTCTTCTTCAATTTTAATATTTCTTCTTCAAGGCTTGAATGATCAATTATTCTGTAATTTATTTTAACAAAATCTGGTAAAAGGGAAAAGTATTGATCCTTCTGGTACCTTTCATCAGCAAGTATAAAAATTCCTTTGTCATCCTGTGATCTTATCAATCTCCCAAGTGATTGCGAAGCCCTCCTCATTGCTGGAACAATGTATGCGTAGTATTTACCTTTATTTTTTCCATAAATCTTTTCATAGTATTCTATGTAGGTTTTTGTCTTTAACGTTAATTTTTCAAAAGGTATGCCGATCAACATGATCGCTTCAAGTTCTTTTCCTGGAAAATCGGCACCTTCAGCAAATCTTCCCGATGCTGTGGCAAAAAGAACACCCTTTTTATCCTCATTTGCACATTTCTTGAAACTATCAAGTATTTTTCTGGATTCCTCACCACCCATGCCTTCCCTTTCAACAAAGATCCTTGATTCAATTTTTTCAGGTAACATTGATAAAATTTCATTCTGTATTCTATAACTTGATGAAAATATTGCAATGTTCCTGTCTGAGAAATTTTCAATGAATTTTAATACAATCTCTTTATACTTCCCCACCATTTCCCTTGATATTCTTTCACCTTTTGTTGATACACCTTTCAAAATCAAAGATTCAACATTCTCCGGCCTGAAATTAAAACTCGCTTTGTAACTTTTGTAATTCTTCAATCCTATTACTTCCGAAAAAGCATCCACTGGTTCCAAAGTTCCAGACATGAAAACAGAACTTTTGAATTCTTGCCAGAGATCCTTCAATGCCTCACTTGCCCTCATGTCCCACCTTTCAAATATTATGTTTTTCCTTTCTTTGGATACGAAAAATGCAA
>JAVRLK010000150.1:0-2587 GCA_031961545.1 Thermoplasmatota archaeon
TACAACATGGGGTGGCTGTTCTCGAAGATAATTTTCCAGATTTTTTATTTTTACCTTTTCAGGATCTATGTTCACTTTAAATGGTGAAATTTCATACTCATACTCAATCCAGAATTTTTGTATTTCCTTTTTCACCCTATCCTCCATGTAAACTGTTCTCTGCATTGAATCTGAAATAATATAATCATGGGAGGAATTCAAAACTTTAACATTCTTCTGAATGTTATTTTCCACAGGAAATGGTATCCATACTCTCAATAATTCATCATCAAATTTTTTTGTGTTCACGGTAATTTCAAACCTTATTTTATTTTTGATCCCTTTTAAATTTTCAATATGTTCATGCAATTTTTTATTTGCTTTATTTGATTTTTCTTCAATTCTTTTAACCTTCATGCTTTCATTATCCCTGACAAGATTTCTGTAAAAGTTTCTGAAAATTACTGTTTTACCATCAATTTTTTTATAATCAATTTTTCCCTCCTTTAAAAGTTTATCAAGATCAACCATCCTGAAATCCTTGAAATCCTTTCTAATTATTTCAAGGGCCTTTTGCTTTGGTAAACTGTAATCGTACCTTATTCTTTTTATCCTTTCCTTTTCCCATTCAAGCCTTTTTTTCAAAATACCTGGTATGTTTTTACAAAGGTATTCATCTACCATTTTCAATGCAATTGAAAAATTCCCGGAATATTCTTCTCTTTTTATTTTTTCAGGCAGCGGGTATCCTAAAAATGAATAATCCTCCATGATTTAAAATGGAAATCTTTGGATTTAAATTTTGTTGATGACCCAATGCAAAAAATTTTAAATAATCAATATTTTATTTATATGAAAAACATGGAAAAAGATCAAAAATTAGAATATTCACAATTAAGGAGAAGAAAGCCTGATAGATTAATTCCTTTTTTAATCCTAACAGTTATTTTTATTCTCATTCTAGCCTTCATAATAGTTCCCAATGTATCTACGCAGCAAAAATATGTTGTACATTTTGGTTTTGTCTCATTAAGCACAATAAGAAATTACACAGGTGAATATCTAAAAGAATCCTCAAGAATTAATGTTACAAATATTTCCACTTCACCCCTTCTTTTAGGACTTGTAAAGGAAGAAATTGTTTTTTACAATTCATCATCTAACGGATTGATTTTTATAGCGAATTTTCAATTTTCAAATAGCACACAGTCAACAAAATTCTATGATAGTGAATTTGTGAATCTTTCTAAAATTGGGAAAAATTCTGGTGCTATTTTGGAATTAAATTCAAATTATAGATCATTTATCTATTCCTACGTTTTTGTTGCAATATATTCTCAGTTTATAGCCATGGGTGTGGGGCATAGTGGAAATTTTGCATTTCTTGTTTTTGACAGTAACGTTCCAACATCAAATTTCAATTCAATTGTTATGGCGGAGATAGATGCAATGACATCTTGAATCATGGTATTTTAATCTCAAACCCTGTTCTTATTGTTATAATTCTATCTGGATCCTTTGAAATGAGATAGTTATATGCATCCTTGCCTGTACAATGGCCTGGCGCGAGGAATTTTGAAATGCTTAAAAGGGAATCAAGTGTTTTTATGGATGGTAAATGGTATCCTCCCATAACCATATAAATTTCTTTTCCTGTTTTTTCGTATAGACTTTTTGTAAGGTTATCTGCACCGGGATGGCTGCATCCAACAAACACAACAAGACCAGTATTATCAACGAGAATGCCCATTGCCTGTTCATTAATTAACCCCAATGGACCTGATGACCATACATCCTCTGCAATATTTTTGAATGAATTAATTTCAATTGGATTCAGGTTATCTTCCCTTAGAACTTCAGTATTCCCCGGTGGAACAAAAATATCAATCCTTCTCTTAATTTTTTTAAAGTATGAAAATCCTCCATAGTGATCATAATGGTAATGGCTCAGAAATGCAAAATCTATACTTTCAAGATCAATGTTCAATTTTTTAGAATTAAATTCAATGATCCTTTCGTTTGAGTTTGCATCAAAAAGGATTTTCCATTTTTCTGATTCAATGTAAATACTCAATCCCCATTCATTCTTCAAACCCTTTCCAGGACTGTTGTCGTTAAGAACAACAATTCTCAGTTCCCTTACCATAATTTATTCATATTTTTTTCATTCTTAACATTTGTGTAAGAAAAAAGAGAATTAAATACCTGTTTTTTCATTCATCATCTATGTACAATGAAACAGGATTCATAAGAGAGAACATTCTAATGGTTGATGTGAAGGGCTGGCGTTATAAACATACAACATCATCATACATAATCATTGGTGATGAAGTAGCTATAATTGAGCCTGGAAACAAAAGTTCTGCAAAGGAAATATTGAATGCTCTTGATGAATTTGGAATTGATAAAGAAAAGGTGAAATACATTTTTGTTAGTCACAGGCATGCAGATCATGCAGGTGGATCTTCTGAATTGATTAAAGAATTAAAAAATGCAAAAATATTTGCCCATGAATACACGTTGAAAATATTGATGGATCCTGAAAAGCTGAACAGGGCAACGGTTGAAATGTATGGTGAATTTGGTGAAACAATGGATCCCGTTTTAG
>JAVRLK010000151.1:0-2584 GCA_031961545.1 Thermoplasmatota archaeon
TTTATTTTTCTTTATCAAGGGCTTGTGGGGTAGCATGGTCTATCCTTTCGGCTTCGGGAGCCGAAGACCCCGGTTCAAATCCGGGCAAGCCCATTTAATTAATTAAACGAATACTTTAAATAGAAGGAATTGTTACCTTTAATTATGACATTTCAACCAAAACATAAGGATCTGTTGGAAAATGAGGATGTAAAAAGATGGTACGAAAACATAAAGGCTGGATCAAACATTACAGCAGATGTTTATCTAAGAACCTTGGGGCTTTATTGTGAATTGAACAATATTGATCCGCTGAAAATCATTGATTTAGCAAAAAATAATCCTAAAGAGTTCAAAAATAAATTTATGGATTTTCTGAGATCCTTAGAGAATCAAGGAAAGGCAGGATCCTATATTGCCAGGTTTAAAAGAGTTATAAGATCTTGGTTAAAATTCAATGATGTGGATCTGAAAATAGATGTGAAGATTAAGGGAGAAAATGAAAGTCCAAGAATAGCAAATGAGAGGGTTCCAAATAAAGAAGAACTGGCAAAGATTCTAAGAAAGGCATCATTGAGAGGAAGGGTTGCAATAGCCTTAATTGCATTTTCTGGTTTAAGGCCTGAATCTTTAGGAAATTATGACGGTACCGATGGGATAAGACTGACGGATCTGAAGGAATTGAATATTGATACACTGGAATTTGAAAAAGTACCGAGCATGCTTGTTGTTAGATCAAGCTTAAGCAAAGCAAAACATCAGTATTTTACATTCATACCTGAGGAAGGAGTTACATATATCATTGATTACCTACAGGATAGAAAGAAAAGGGGTGAAAATTTAACACCAGATTCTCCTCTTTTAAACCTTGATGAAAAGGGAATAAAGAAACATAATTTTCTTAGAACTCAACTAGTAACAAGAGATATAAGAGAAGCAATAACATCTGCAGGATTGAAAATGAGACCATATGTTTTAAGGTCATATTTTGCCACAGCTCTTGATATTGCAGAATCTAAAGGATTGATTTCACATCCATGGAGACAGTTTTTCATGGGTCACAAAGGAGATATTGAGGCAAGGTATTCAACAAATAAGAGATTACCACCTGATCTAATAGAAGAAATGAGAGAAGCATATAAAAAATGCACCAAATTCTTGGAAACAAAAGTTACGGAGCCTTCTGAATCCAATGCTAAACTCTATTTGCAACAACAATTATTATTAGCAGTAGGATACAAACAGGAAGAGATTGATAAAATGGATCTTACAAACATGTCAAATGAAGATTTTCAAAAGCTACTCAGAGATAAAGTTACAAGAGCCCTTGCAAACAATGGTAGTAAACAAAAAGTAGTTAAAATGGATGAATTGGCGGAATACATTAATAAAGGATACGAATTTGTAGCAGCACTACCCAATGGAACTGCTATTGTAAAACTTCCATTCTAAAAAAATAAAATAATAAAGAAGGTTATTTCTTTTCTTCAGGTTTCCATTCTTTTGGACTTTTTGATTTTGGTTTTCTCATTCTTAATCCTACAAATGCTCCTATTATTACTATTAATACAACAACTCCAATTATTATGAATAACATATAGTTCATAGGTGATTGTGCCTTTATTGGTATTGTAGCGGTAGTACCACTAACAGTTGTGGTACCTGTTAAGTTAGTACTCTGATATCCAGAAGGAAGATTTATTCTATATGAATATGTTCCATTCGGTTCGTAAAATGTTATTGTGTTTGTTGTTGAACTCAATGTTGTGTTAATGTATTGCCCATTGAATGTTGTTCCTGTAAGTGTAACTGACCATTCCGTTCCATTTGGAATTCCTGTTTGAGTTATTGTTATTGGATAAGTTATAATTGTCCACGTTATTTTTATATTATTTGTATTGCCAGAAACTATTATACTACCTGAATAATTGCTAGCTTTGTATCCAGATATGCCTTGGATCATATATGAATAAGTTCCATTTGGAACATTAAATGTTATGGTATTTGCTGAAGAACTTAATGTTTTATTTATTGATTCACCGTTAAATGCGTTTCCATTCATTATAACGCTCCAGATTGTTCCAGAGGATAATCCATTTTCAGTAAATGTTACATTGTAAGTTAAGACTGTGAAGGCTATCTCCTTATTTACATTTAAACCATTAACAACAATTGTTCCATTAATAGGACTAATAGAATATCCATTTATTGTTGCGATGTTGAAAGAATAAGTTCCATTTGTTTCCTGGAATGTTATTATTGTTGAATTAGATGTTTTTTCATTTCCATTTAATATTACAGACCACACTGTTCCCGGTGAAAGGCCATTCTCAACAAACGTTACATTATAATTTACCGTCTTAAATGTTATTGATTCTTGAACATTTCCACCATTAACAATGAAAGTGCCTGAATACTGTAGTGGTGCATATATCTTATTAACTGTTGCTATTGTGTATGAATATGTACCATTCGGCTTATTGAAACTTATTGTTGTATTTGTTGATGAAAATGCTTGTCCATTACTTAAATTCACGAACCATGTTGTTCTAGATGGTAATCCGCTCTCTGTGAATGTTATTGTATATGTAACAATTGAAAATGT
>JAVRLK010000152.1:0-2548 GCA_031961545.1 Thermoplasmatota archaeon
AAGGCTCAATGCATATCAACTATTTTAGTGTTTCGAAAATCATAACTCCATAATTCTTACGCCTGACATTGGTTTTGGGAAAAAGTATGTTGATTTCTCTGGCAACAATTTCCCATTCACTGCCATGTCCCATACAATCTTTTTATCCAAACCCTTTAGTATGAATGCGGCAGAATTTTCATTTTCTCTGGCATAATTTACTGCATTTTCCTCAATTTTTTCATACCTTACCCTTCCCCATTTCTCTTTTATTGAAAGAACATTCTCTATTATTTCGTTCACAGTTAAAACATTAATTTCATGTGAGGATTTTATTTTCAATGACCAGTCCCTTGTTATGATCTTTATATCCCATTCCTTTTCGTTTATTTCATAATTCTCCTTTATTTGCTTAAATAATTCATCTGTATTTATCCCCATAACAATTCTGTGTATTGGGAAAATCCTGAAATTTTTATCATGTATATTTATTAAATAACCCATAACGTAGGAATAACCAAACTCCTTTTTGAACATTAATGATGCATGGTATCTGTGATGCCCATCTGCTATCACAAGCTTTTCATTTTTTAAAAGTTCCTGAATTTCACTTTTTGTTCTGTAAACTCTATTATAAACATTATAATCATCCATGAACTCTAGATCCTTTTCCATTTTTTCAAAATTATTCATTATTGAATTTTCAAAATCATTGTAAAGGAACATTATTGGTTCAAGTATGAATTTAGTTTCCTTAATTAAATTCAATCTATCCTCCATGGGCTTTGGATAAATTTTCTCGTGTGGGAAAATAACATTATTTTCATAATCCTCAACCTTTATCCTTGCAAGGAATCCTGGTCTGTTCAATTTTTCACCGTTGAAGAAAAATTCCTGGAAGTATGGATAATAATATTCATCATCATCTTGAATTAAGATTCCATCCCTTATCCATTTTTCTATAAGATCCCTTGCCTTTTTGTATTTGTTCTCACCTTTTGGTAATGTTAAATTAACAATGTTGTATTCACTCTTTTTAACATAATTTTCCCTCATTTCATCATCAATCTCATCAAACGGTCTTGCAACAAGATTCTCTATGTTATTTAAAGAATATTTGTACCCTTTAAATTTTGATACTTCAACCATAGCGCCGAGGGGGAGATTTGAACTCCCGAGTCCTCAAAGGGACAATAGATCTCGAATCTATCGCCTTATCCGGGCTAGGCTACCTCGGCTGAATGATCTAAAAAATTTCTTTATTAAATAATTTTTGCATACTCGTAGAGAATTTCTCCCTTGAAAACGTATGATGGAAAATGCATTGCCATTGGAACATCTTCCGTAACTATCATACTTTTGTTAAAAATTCCTATAATATTGTTACCCCTTGTGTAATTCACCTTCAAAGCTTCTTCGTTTGGTAAAAACAATCCAAATTCATCCGCCCTTACCTTGACGATTGGATCAAGGTAAACATGTCTTGTTTTTGTTTCCTTTTCTTCAAGGAAATTTTTTAGCGCATTGTAAATATTGTTTGCATGATCAATCTGAATGTATCCACCGAATCCCGATGGAACTTCAATTATAAAGGATTCAACACCATTCTTTATCAATTCTGTCATGAGCTGTCCTTTTCTACCTTTAGATTTTACTATATGCACTATATCGATCTTCAATTTCACATCACCTTTTTCTTTAAAGTTCAAAAGAACATATGGTCTGCACAAAAATCCGCATGAATGAAGATCTATAACAAGATCATTTTCCATAGCTATGTTGAATATTTGATTCGCTAACCTTTCAGATAATGATCCATTCAGATCACCTGGGAATATTCTGTTGAGATCCTCACCGCCATAGGGTGAACACCTGCTCCTGTAAAGAAATGCACCCATGTTTGCTATAGGTAAAATTGTTATATTGAAATCACTGTTTATTTTATCAAGATCATCCTTCAATTTTTCATTTACATATATGCTCGTGTACTCATCACCATGTATTCCTGAAATAATCAAAATTTTCTTACCCCTTCCCTTTTTCTCATACACTTTGAAATAGTTATGGTAAAGATCATCAACAAAGAACTTTTTCTCTTCCATGCTTTCTATAAATTTTTCATTGAATATAAATTTTCACAACAATGATATTAAAAATCCCAGAATAACACCAGAGTTAAGGAAAGGTAAACCGGGTAAAGGTCTCTGTTTTTCTGCAAAAATGAAAAGAATAATCAAACCGAAAAATCCACCTGCTGCTGTTAAAATTGCACTGTAAAGACCAAAATTTATGTAGGATGATACAACCATAATGGTTGGTATTGCTGCATCACCAAAGCCCATGAAGAATGCCTTTCCCGTTCCCATGGTTTCTGAGATTTCAATATTCTCTTCATCCGTATAAACGAACATGGCGGGTATGCCTGATTTAACAGCACCTTCTGCAAGCGTTATCATGTGTTTGCTTTTGAAAACTGCAATAAAATCGTAAACTGCTAGAACAACGAGCAAGATTATTATTGGTAAAATTCCAAAACTTATGGCAATAAGGGTTGCAACGCCACCGCTCA
>JAVRLK010000153.1:0-2541 GCA_031961545.1 Thermoplasmatota archaeon
GGATGAATTCAACAATTGAATTTAGATCTAAATTATTTAAAGATTTTATTTTTTCACCATAATTCCTTAATATTTCATTTTTTAGGTTTTCATCCATGGATGCTATGAATTTTTCTGTCCATGACAATATTTCATCCCTGATTGATTTTTCAATTTTATCAATTGTTTCAGGATCCCTTATTTCATCAATGTTCTTTGTTAAATCACTTGAAAAACCAATTCCTTTCATTCTATTTATCTGTGTATTTATGTTATCAATTTTTCTTGAAATTATATCATTAAAAATTGAATCAACAGCTTTAATTAAATTTTCAAGTTCATCATAGGCCTTAAGGTATGATTTTTCATTGTAAAGGTTTTTTATTTCAACCATTTTTTTCAGATAATCATTTACATCAATACCATAATTTTTTAAAATTTCAATCCTTTTTTCATAAACTGGAATAAGAGAATCAAGTTTCTCTTTTTTCTGCTTTGCCTCCCTCGCCTTTTCTTCAAGTTCCTTTGTTATCCTGTATGAATTTATGAATGGGTTTGGCACCTCACATTCCTCCAGAAATATTAAACGCATTCAGTAAATTTAAAACTTTTCATGGGGATAAAAATCTTTTAACAAAATCCGGAAGATCCACCATTTTTATCTTTACATCCCAGGAACAACCATACCTGTCAACACATACTGTTTTAATATTCAGTTTATTTGCTGTGATAAGATCGTATTCCGGATAGGCTGAAACATGTATAACATTTTCCAGATCAACGCCCATGATCTCATATGCCTTTTTGAATGCCATTTCATACGGTTTATAAAATCCTGTATCTTCAGCTGTTACAATAAAATCGAAAAGATCCTCAAGACCGCAGATTGTATTTTTAATCAAATTTTTTTCCGTGTTTGATATTATTCCTGTTCTGAAACCATACATTTTTATTTTTTGAAGAGCAAAAATTGAATCGGGGAAGAATGGTGACTTTGAGAATGATATAACAAGACCCCTTCCATATTCATTCTCGTATTGAATATTTTTCTCAGAGAAAATTTCTCTCGCAATTGAAACAATTATATCTGAATATGGCTGAAAATCCTTTAAATCTTTTATTCTTTCATATTCCTTTTTGAAAAATTCATTTGAAAGTCCTGGATAGAATAGATCAAGATAACCACCCATGCTCCTTCTCCAGTCAACAAGTGTTCCATACAAATCAAATGTTATCACATTAACCATAATTTTAAAAATAAAAAAATCTTTAAAATTTTTTCCATTCTTATGAAAGATTTTTTGGAATCAAAAATTGAATTAACGATAATTACATTATTTTAAGTCAAAAAATAAAAAAAATGATTTATATTATATGAACAATCCATGAACCAAGTCCATTGAGTATGTACTGTATGGAGAATGCTGCAACAAGAAGACCGAGGATTCTAGTGAATGCCCTAGATCCCTTCAAACCAAGAATTTTGTAGATTACAGGTGCAAAGTAAAAGAATATGTAAACAATAGCAAAGACAATTGCAACCGAGAGTATGATAAGATACCATGGGTACGTGCCCATCAGTATTATAACAAGTGAAATTGCACCGGGTCCTGCAAGCATTGGTGTTGCCAGGGGAACTACACCAACATCACCTATTTCCGTGATCGATTCCTCACCCTTTTTTGCCACCCTTGGCTTATCCCCTTCCCTCACCATTTCAATTCCAACGAAAAGCATTAACAATCCTCCTGCTATTTCAAGAGCTTCAATGGATATGCCAAAAAAATCAAGAATGTATACGCCTGCAAAGGCGAAGAAAAGAAGAATGAGGAAACCGTAAATTATAGCCTCATTCCTTGTTCTTCTAACATTTTCTTCGGGCATACCTGCAGTTAATGAAACATAGAGTGCAAGGGATGCAAATGGATCTATTATAACGAATGCTGGTACGAAAACGTTCAGGAATTCGTTGAAATCGAACATGAAGGATCCCAAATATGATAAAATATTTAACCATTGTTAATTTTTTCAAAAAATTTTTTCATTTGGATTTTCTTAGCAATAAATATGGCTTTAAGGATTGAAAGTGATAATGATTTTGTTAATATTGATATTCCAGGCGTTCAGGCTGGAGGATATACAGATATAGAATTGCATTCTGGCATGACTTTCTTTTTGTTCGATAGACCCAACACATCAGGAATATTTGTTTCTGGCGGATCTCCAGCAACGCATGAAACGGATGGATTGAGATCAACGCACAGGATGGATTATTCCATTGATGCAATAATTTTCACTGGAAGGAGTGCTTACGGTTTTAACACAATACCATTTTTGATGGAATGGCTTAAGAAAAATAATAGGGGTGTTGTTCTGAGAAACACGGTTGTTCCCATAGTGAGTGGTGCTGCAATATTTGATTTTATTGACAATGATTTCATTCCCGGGCAAGAATGGGTTGAAAAGAGCATAAAAAACCTTGGAAATAAAATACCGATAGGGCCATTCTGGGCTGGGACCGGTGCAACCGTTGGAAAATATGATCCAAAAAGAGAAAGAAAA
>JAVRLK010000154.1:0-2524 GCA_031961545.1 Thermoplasmatota archaeon
AACATTGCTACAATTTGCGTTTAAGTAATTAGAATATGCGGACCAATTAACTTTTATCAGTTCCTGAAAGTTTTTAGGTGTAGGAGTAGATTGGTAATTTGTTAATGTGATTGGAACGTATTGTACAGTAGAATTGTTATAGGTTATGGATGGTAAAATATTATCTGTTGAAGTATTATAAGAATAATCTATAACTGCATTGGAATTACCTAAGGGTATTTGAAATATTAATATAAAAAGAATTGATAAAATTAAAAAAATTTTTATAAAAAGTTTCATAAAGAGATTTAAACTAACTTATACTGTATAGTCAATGTTCCAGATCCAGAAACAGATCCACTAATCTGAATTGTAAGATAAAGTTGTCCTATACCTGACATGGAAATTGCTCCGGAAGTAGTCGTTGAAGAAGTGTATTGAACAGCAGTACCATTTACACCATTTACCAAATTACCATCAAAGCCCATTTTGTATTGGGAATAGTAGAGTGTAAAGTAAACCGCTGGGCTGCTTGAAGAAGTGTAATTTATCCATACTATTGGATAGATGATGTTTGATCCAGTGTTGTTTACGATTTCAAGTACGTTCAAAAGATATACAGTTCCTGCACCATTTGTTGTATTGATGTAAATTGTAGTACCAGAACTAATGTTAGATGGATTTCCAGACTGTGGAGCATAAATGAATCCCATCGCATTAGCTGTTCCATAGTTTGGTCCCTGTTCTAAATAAACTTTGGGTACTTTGGATGTTGTGCTTGTTGGGTAGGTGTAGCTGATAACCACTGTTGCAGTCACTAAGATTGGCAACAGCATTATTGTTGCCAGCACTAAACCGGTAATTTTCTTTATTTTCATCTGGTTATCACCTTTTATTAGGTATTTAACAATTTTTAATATAAAAACCTTTTGTATGAAAAAATTTAAAAAATTTTTTCAATAAATTTTTAAAAATATTTATTTGTAATTTTGAATAAATCAAATAATAAAGAACTATTTTAGCTCTTTCATTTTCATTTTATTGAATTTTATAAATTTTCCATAATTCTTAGATTTTATGAAAAATTTTTCATTATCAATGTTAACTGTGCATATATATTCATCATTATATTTTGAACAGTTAACAGGATAACCATCATTACTGAATTCAAATGAATCTTCATTAACTTTGTAATATTTTCCATCAATTTTCACAATGTTCCTGTAATCTATCAACCTTAAACTTAAATAATTTTCAAGATCCTCTAATCTTTCAACACTCTCAATAATTCTACCTTCATGCATTACGCTCAATGAATCGAATCCAAGTTCGAGATCCCTTGAATTATGCGTAACATAAATGTAAGAAATTCCAAAGTTATCTAAAAGATCCAAAACACCAGATATTAGGGACATCCTTGATCTTTCATCCTGCATTGAGAACGGTTCATCCATGAGTAAGAACTTTGGTCTTGATATTATTGCTCTTGCAACTGCAACCCTCTGCGCCTGTCCTCCTGATATTTCATGAATATTTTTATCAAGAATATCTTCAATATTCATTATCTTTACAATTTCTTTGAAAATTTCCTCATCTCCATTACCATAGTTTATTGATACCCTTAAATTTTCTTCAACATTATACTGTGGGAAAAGCAATAAATTCTGAGGAATATATGCTAATTTCCTTTTCCATATTGGTAAATGATCAATCCTTTCACCATCAAGGAAAATCTTCCCCTGGGCATTATAGATACCGCACAATGATCTTAAGAATGTTGTTTTACCAGATCCATTTTCACCCATTAGGAAATTTTTTTTCCTTTTCAATTCAAAATTTTCAATGTTCAAAGAAAAGTTACCTATTTTTAATTTAAGATCCTCAACCCTTAGCATGGTAAGCCTCCAGAAACTTGAAAATTGCAGTAACAATTATTCCCGTTAATATTAAAATTGTTGATGATGCTGCAGCAGGATAAAGGCCTTCACCAATGAACTGCGAATATATGAAAACACCAGCAAGTTTTGTGAATCCTGGTATAATATAATATGCAACAATAAGAATTGCACCCACCTCAGAAACAGATCTCGCCCAGGAAAGAAGGAATCCTTTTAAAATTGCCCTTAAAAGCAATCTTATCGATACAATTAGAAAACTTTTTCCTTCACTTATTCCAAGTGTTTGTGCAACATTCTCATAATCCATTATTTCTTTCTGGTATGCAACACCAATTTCCCTGATTGAATATGCTGAGGAAAGGAAAAATAAAGTTACTATTACTGCAAAAACCGTATCATCAAAGCTGTAACCTGGAAAAATTTTTGTTAACAAATTCCCAAGGGGCATTGTTGGTTCAAATGTAAGTAGCATGATAATACCAACAACTGTATGCGGTATCATAATTGGTATTTCAACAACGCTATCCATTGCCCTGTAAAGAATACTCCTTTTCCTTGACATAACGTATGCATAGGGTAAGGACATGGCAACTGCAATTCCGGCAACAATTGCACATAATATGTATGTAATAATAATACTCTGAACA
>JAVRLK010000155.1:0-2494 GCA_031961545.1 Thermoplasmatota archaeon
AGTTTGTCTCCTTCCTATTTTATTAATGTAAGATGAACTCATATTATAGTATAAAGAGATCACATGAATAAACGTTTTTATTATCATATTTGGTAAAATACTTTAAATAATTTTCACACAGTCTCGAATGGATGTAGATTGCGAGAGCACCAAGAATTCTCAAAACTATACCTTTTTTCTGTGCCTTTTCAACTATATCTATAGCAATCTTTTCAAATTCTTCGGGGGTTACTGTTACAAATTCTGCCATTGATTAAACCTATTCAAAAGATTCTATTTCAATCTTTCTAAATCTGCTCTATTATGATATAGAATTGAAAAAATTTGTAAAAATTTTGAATAAAATTCAATAATTTTTTAAAAAAATCATTTTTTGATTATTTTGCATCTAGTGTGTTAACTCCTATGAAAAAAGTTCTATAAAAAATTAATTAAATTAGATCAAGTTCCTTTAAATTTTTCTCCGTGGGAATTCCCGATTTCCTATCCCATCCTCTTACCTCATAATATTCTTCAAGGAAAACAGAATCCTTTGCAACCGTTCCACCAGCCCTTTTGTTAGGTGATTCATAAAGCCTTTCTGGTAATTTATCATCGTCCCTTGTTGCACCATGTTTTACATTGAACATTTTCTTTAAATTGAATATTCTTTCTCCAGCTCTCATGCCATCTTCAAGTGTTAATGGTATACCTGTAACGTATTTGAAAATATCAAAGTAAACATGCTCATTTGGATACGCCGGAACATCCTCCGTGAATATGCACATACCCATTGCGCTGAGCAAAGCCCAGAAATCCTCCTGCCTTTTTACGATCAATACCTTTTTTTCAAGGCTTTGTGGTCCAATTTTCTTTATTTCATCAGGTGAAACAAAATGAACATCTGGTCTTACAGCACCCATAATTTCAGGACCGACCGTGTAGCCTTCCATATGTCTACCACCAGTTGGTGTTGCGGCATAATGTACAGATCCACCCTGAAATGCCCTTGGATCATGTGCTGCTATTTCAACACCCTTTACACTCATTGAAAGCTTCTCCGCATCATTTCCAATGATCAACCCTGCCCTTCTTGATCCCTCAGCAAGTATGTTACCGAAGCCCTTTCTGAACGCTATTTTTTCAATCATTTCAAGGAATGCTTCGGCATTACCGAATCTAAGATCTATGCCATCTGTGATATTTCTATCAATAATACCCTTTTCATAAGCCTCCATGGCAAATGCAATCGTTGCACCCAAGGATATTGTATCAATTCCATAAAGGTTTGCAAGCTCGTTCGCAACACCTATTGCCTTGATATCATCAATACCTGTCATCGGTCCAAACATGTCAAGGGTTTCGTATTCAACACCCTCTGCACCATCCTCAACGGTGTATTTACCATATTTATAACCGGGCATGATCCTTCTGCATGAAACCGTACAGAAATAGCAAGCCCTGTGTTCCTTTAGAACTTTTTCGTATTCTCCTGGCCAAGCTATTTTGTTCACATCATATTCCCCATATTCTTCATCGTTCCAGTTGAAAGATGGTGTATCACCTGTCTGCCATCCAAAGGTCAGAAAAGATGGAGTTCCTCCATCCCTTGTTGTTTTTACACCTGGATCCTTCATCTGGAACTTTATTATTTCATTACTAACTTTTTTAAGTTTATCGGGATCTGCCACAGGAATTTTCATGTCCCCTTTAACAACAACAGCCTTCAATTTTTTTGATCCCATGACAGCTCCAACACCAAGTCTTGCAGCAGCCCTTCCTGCCTCATCGCTCATGATGGCAGCATATCTAACAAGATTTTCACTAGCCTGACCTATTGCCGCAACCTTAATTTCATTGTCACCAAGATCCTTCTTCAATGCTCTTTCTGTTTCCCTTGCATTCATACCCCAGTAATCTTTTGCACTTCTTATTTCAAATTCGCCATTGTTGACGTAAAGGTAAACAGGATCCTTTGAAATTCCTTTAAAAACAATAAAATCAAAACCGCTCCATTTCATCATTGGACCAAAATATCCACCTGAATTTGCATCACCGAAATAACCAGATAATGGTGATTTTGTAACAACCACGTACCTTGAAGCTGTTGGTGTCTGTGTTCCTGTAATCGGTCCCGTTCCAAAAATAAGAAGATTCTCCGGATCGTAGGGTGAGGACCAGG
The DNA here is from genome assembly GCA_031961545.1 of Thermoplasmatota archaeon. Taxonomy (GTDB): domain Archaea; phylum Thermoplasmatota; class Thermoplasmata; order Thermoplasmatales; family ARK-15; genus JAVRLH01. The sequence goes on from JAVRLK010000155.1 coordinate 2,162, forward strand.
AGGGTAGCTCATCATAGAGAATTTTTCCCCCAATTCCATAACCACCTATGTATTTTTTTATAATATTTTCATCAAGTTTTTGTACATTGAATCTTTTCAGACTTAAATCAACCCTTAGAATCCTGTTCATGTATCCATAAACCATCTAAAACACCATTTTGACAATATCTAATAACTATATATTAATTTTTTGGATAAAGCTCGAATTTGTGATATCCTGAAAATTTTTCCCTTTTATACTTTTCTATTTTCATTCCATCAGCTCTCCTTCTTTTGCCTTTTTTGATCCGTAGGCCATTGCCGGCGTAACTACATCTTCTTTCCCACACAGGC
>JAVRLK010000156.1:0-2488 GCA_031961545.1 Thermoplasmatota archaeon
GTAATCCTTCAGTTCATCTTTTGAATATAAGACAGATACACCGGATCCACCTATTATGTATGATGGTCTAACAAGAACAGGGTAACCTATTTTTTCTGCATAATAAAAGCATTCATTAGCATTTTTTGCCGTGTAACTTTCAGCCCTTTTTTCATTGATTGAATCTATAAACCTTGAGAATTTGTCCCTGTCCTCAAGAAGATCTATTTTTTCTGGCTTTGTTCCAAGTATGATATCTCCATAAAAATCCCAAATTGGTTCAACAAGGTTTATGGCTGTCTGTCCACCGAACTGAACAATAATACCTTCTGGTTTCTCATGATCTATTATGTTAGCCACATATTCAAATGTTAAAGGCTCAAAGTAAAGTTTGCTTGAAATATCAAAGTCCGTAGATACGGTTTCAGGATTGTTGTTTATAATAATTCCATTATAACCCTTTTTCCTTAGTTCAAGAACACCCTCAACCGAAAGGTAATCAAATTCAATACCCTGCCCTATCCTTATGGGACCTGAGCCAAGAATTATTATTGAATTTTTCAAAGGAATTGATTCATTTTCCTCACCATCGTATGTGCTGTAGAAATATGGTGAAATGGCTTTAAATTCCCCAGCGCAAGTATCTATGCCCTTAAAAACCGGAACAATGCCATGTTTAATTCTCTCAATCCTGAAATTCCTTTCATCAATACCAAAACATTCAGCAATGTATTTATCACTTATACCAATTTTCTTTGCATTTTTCACCGTTTCCCAGTCTTTTTTTATTTTTAATTCTTTCTGATAAAAAACTATATTTTTTATTTTTTTAACAAAGAATGGATCCCAGCCCGAAAGTTTTGATATGTAACCAATATCCCAGTTTCTTCTCAAGGCTTCACCTATTGCAAATATTCTCTGGTCATTTGCATTTTTTATTAAATATTCAATTTCATTGTTGGAAAGATTCAATTCCTTCAGATAATAATAACCCTGATCCAGAGAGTATAAGGCTTTCATCAATGCCTCCTCAAAGTTTCTGCCAATGCCCATGGCTTCACCTGTTGACTTCATTGACATGCCTATTTTTCTATCCACATCCCTGAAACGATCGAAGGGCCACCTTGGTATTTTCACTGTTATATAATCAATTGATGGTTCAAAGGATGCGTATGTTGATCCGGTAACAGGATTTATTATTTCATCAAGATTGTAACCAAGAGAGATCTTTGCTGAAATTCTTGCAATTGGAAAACCCGTTGCCTTTGATGCAAGTGCGCTGGATCTTGATGTCCTTGGATTAACCTCAATAACATAGTATTTTCCAGTTTTTTGATCAACGGCAAATTGAATATTACAGGATCCAATAATTTCAAGAGCATCAATTATTTTGAACGCTGAATCCCTCAATTTTTGATAATCATCATCGCTAAGCGTTAATGAAGGTGTGACAACAATGCTTTCACCCGTATGGACACCCATTGGATCTATGTTTTCCATTGAACATACAACGATCTTGTTTCCCTTTCTATCCCTTATAAGTTCAAGTTCAAACTCCTGAAAATTTAATAAAGATTCCTCAATCAAAACCTCATGTATGGGGCTTGTGTTAAGAGCATCTTCAGCAAGCCTTAATAAATCATCTTTATTTCTTGCAATTCCACTCCCTGTTCCTCCAAGGGCGAATGATGCCCTTACAATCATTGGAAAATTCCTTATCTTTTCAATTGCAAGCATGACATCATCCATGCTTGTGCATTTTATTCCCAGTGGGGCGGGTTCCATTATGCTTAACAGAAATTTCCTGAACTCATCCCTGTCCTCAGCTATTTTTATTCCTTTGGGACCTGTGCCAAGCACCTTCAATTTATATTTTTCAATTATACCGGATTCCTCCAGATCATGAATTATGTTTAATGCTGTTTGACCACCAAAGCTGGATGCAATGCTATCAATTTTATTTTCAACTATTATTCTCTCAATGTTCTGTATTGTTATTGGTTCAAGGTAAACAACATCTGCAAACTCAAGTTCAGTCTGTATTGTTGCTGGATTTGGATTTAAAACAACAACCCTGCAACCCTCCTCCTTGTATGCCTTGCATGCCTGTGTTCCTGAATAATCGAATTCCGCAGCCTGTCCTATAACTATGGGCCCTGAACCTATTATGAGAATGTTCCTTATGCTTTCATCCCTTGGCATAATCCTTCACCATTCTCTCAAATTCCTTGAAGATAATCCTTGCATCATGCGTTCCTGGCCTGGCTTCAGGATGATACTGCACACCCATAACTGGTAGATCAAGGTGAACAAAACCTTCCACAGTACCATCATTAATGTCCCTCTGTGTTATTTTAATATTCTCAGGAACTTTATCGGATATTGCAAAGCCATGGTTGTGTGTTGATATCAAAACCTTTTCTTTAAAATTAACAGGATGGTTAACTCCCCTGTGACCGAATTTCATTTTGTACGTTTTTATGCCAAAGGATCTTGCAAGTATCTGATG
>JAVRLK010000157.1:0-2461 GCA_031961545.1 Thermoplasmatota archaeon
AACATTCAGCAATGTATTTATCACTTATACCAATTTTCTTTGCATTTTTCACCGTTTCCCAGTCTTTTTTTATTTTTAATTCTTTCTGATAAAAAACTATATTTTTTATTTTTTTAACAAAGAATGTATCCCAGCCTGAAAGTTTTGATATGTAACCAATTTCCCAGTTTCTTCTTAAGGCTTCACCTATTGCAAATATTCTCTGATCATTTGCATTTTTTATTAAATATTCAATTTCATTGTTTGAGAGATTCAATTCCTTTAGATAATAATAACCCTGATCCAGAGAGTATAAGGCCTTCATCAATGCCTCCTCAAAGTTTCTGCCAATGCCCATTGCTTCACCTGTTGACTTCATTGACATGCCTATTTTTCTATCCACATCCCTGAAACGATCGAAGGGCCACCTTGGTATTTTCACTGTTATATAATCAATGGCTGGCTCAAAGGATGCGTATGTTGATCCAGTAACAGGATTTATTATTTCATCAAGATTGTAGCCCAAAGAGATCTTTGCTGAAATTCTTGCAATTGGAAAACCGGTTGCCTTTGATGCAAGTGCACTGGATCTTGATGTCCTTGGATTAACCTCAATAACATAGTATTTTCCAGTTTTTTGATCAACGGCAAATTGAATATTACAGGATCCAATAATTTCAAGAGCATCAATTATTTTGAACGCTGAATCCCTCAATTTTTGATAATCATCATCGCTAAGCGTTAATGAAGGTGTGACAACAATGCTTTCACCCGTATGGACACCCATTGGATCTATGTTTTCCATTGAACATACAACAATTTTGTTTCCTTTTTTGTCCCTTATAAGTTCAAGCTCAAACTCCTGAAAATTTAATAACGATTCCTCAATCAAAACCTCATGTATGGGGCTTGCATTCAAAGCATCTTCAGCAAGCCTTAATAAATCATCTTTATTTTATGCAATTCCACTCCCTGTTCCTCCAAGGGCGAATGATGCCCTGACAATCATTGGAAAATTCCTTATCTTTTCAATTGCAAGCATGACATCATCCATGCTTGTGCATTTTATTCCCAGTGGTGCGGGTTCCATTATGTTTAACAAAAATTTCCTGAACTCATCCCTGTCCTCAGCTATTTTTATTCCTTTAGGACCCGTGCCAAGCACCTTCAATTTATATTTTTCAATTATACCGGATTCCTCAAGATCATGAACTATGTTTAATGCTGTTTGACCGCCGAAGCTGGATGCAATGCTATCAATTTTATTTTCAACTATTATTCTCTCAATATTCTCTATTGTTATGGGTTCAAGGTAAACAACATCTGCAAACTCAAGTTCAGTCTGTATTGTTGCAGGGTTTGGATTTAAAACAACAACCCTGCAACCCTCCTCCTTGTATGCCTTGCATGCCTGTGTTCCAGAATAATCGAATTCCGCAGCCTGCCCTATAACTATGGGCCCTGAACCTATTATGAGAATGTTCCTTATACTTTCATCCCTTGGCATAATCCTTCACCATTTTTTCAAATTCCTTAAAAATAACCCTCGCATCATGCGTTCCCGGCCTGGCTTCAGGATGGTACTGAACACCCATAACAGGTAAATCAAGGTGAACAAAACCTTCCACAGTGCCATCATTAATGTCCCTCTGTGTTATTTTAATATTCTCAGGAACTTTATCGGATATTGCAAAGCCGTGGTTGTGTGTTGATATCAAAACTTTTTCTTTAAAATTAACAGGATGGTTAACTCCCCTGTGTCCGAATTTCATTTTGTACGTTTTTATGCCAAAGGATCTTGCAAGTATCTGGTGACCAAGGCATATACCAAGCATTGGTTTCTTTATTCTTTTTATATAATTTTCTATGAAACTTTCAAGATCCTCATGGGATGGATCACCGGGTCCATTTGAAAGAACAATTGCATCAAATTCATCTATGTACATTCTCATGTAATATGGTATTAAGGTTACATTACCAATCTCAAGTAAATTTTTTAATATACCGTACTTCACACCAAAATCAATAAGCGCAATGTTTAGATTTCCCTTTCCCTTATAAAATTTCACCTCCCTGCTTGCTGTCTTTCTGAAAAGTTTAATTTTGTCCGGATGAACTGAATTTTCTAACAAATAAACCGCATCCTTTTTATTCTTATCCAATTCTCCAGGATAAATTACACCAACCATTGTCCCCTTTTCCCTGATCTTTCTTATCAATTTCCTTGTATCTATGTTAACTAAGGCAGGAACATTGTATCTTTTCAAAAATTTATCAAGGCTTGATATGGAATATCTGTTCTCAGGATCCTGGAAAATCTGTGATGCTATTATTCCCCTTACCCAAACATTGTCGGATTCCCTGTGATCCCAGCTTATACCATAGTTACCTATCAAAGGAAAGGAGAATGTTAGAATCTGACCGGCATAGGAAGGATCAGTGATACTTTCAGTATAACCCTGCATGGATTTTGTAAAAACAA
>JAVRLK010000158.1:0-2459 GCA_031961545.1 Thermoplasmatota archaeon
TGTTATATATTCTATTTCTAGATTCAATTCCCTGAATCTTTTTATCACGGATGCAAGGAAAACATGATCCTTTCTTATGTAATTTATTGTTGAAAATTCAGGTCCCCAGGCATAACCATTCCTTAATGATGAATCAATGAACATAATGTTCCATCCTGACCAGGGGTTATGTAATGGTATGAATGTTGATGGTGGTGAAAAATAGTAGGAGAATCTTATTACAATTAACTTGGGTTTATTTTTCAGATCAATCCTAACAGGTTTTAGATCGAATGGTGATTCATAACCGTAATAACAGAATTCAAACAATTTTGCATTCAATGTATTTTTCCCAACTGTTCCGGAATTACTTTTATAAAATCCAAGAAAATAACCAACAATTATTAAAATTACACCTAAAATCGTTGTGATTGAAATAAATGAAATTATTGTAATAAAAATACCAAAAGCAAGGAATGCTATTGAAAGTATTAACTTTGTATAATAAGAAAAAGTGTTATTCCATACAGCCAACAATTTCCCACATTGCATGGAAATAAAAAAGGATATCTTACTTAAATAACTTTCCTGTTTTGGTTAAAAAGCTAGAAAAGTTTAAATAGTTCTAATTGATTGGTCGTCTGACAAAAATATGACTCTGGGGTGTTAAGAATGAAAAGCTTGATAAAGGATGCCCTTGGTTACGATCCTGATAAAACAGATCCAGCACCTGTAACAACACAGGAGAATACACAGCAGGCAGCGGAGATGATTTCTCCCGATGAGGAAGAATTGAAAAAAATTGTTGAACATTTAAAGGTAAACATAAAGATAGTCGGGTGTGGTGGTGGAGGATCAAACACAATAAACAGGCTCAGTGAGGCAGGTGTATTTGGTGCAACATTAATTGCCGCGAATACCGATGCACCCCATCTCTTACATGTTAAGGCGAACAGGAAAATATTGCTTGGAAAAAGACTTACGAGGGGTCTTGGTGCGGGTGCTGATCCAAGAATTGGTGAGGAGGCTGCAAGGGAGGCCGATGATGATCTAAGGAATGTTCTGCAGAGATCGGATATAGTTTTTGTGACAGCAGGTATGGGCGGTGGAACTGGAACAGGTTCAGCACCATACGTGGCACAGGTTGCAAAGGAAATGAATCCAAGTACGCTTGTGATTGGCATAGTAACATTACCATTCTCAGCTGAAGGTAAAGTAAGAATGGAACAGGCTTTATACGGACTGGATAGATTGAAGAGATTCTGCGATACAACAATCGTTATACCCAATGATAAATTGCTTGAAATTGTCCCGAGGCTGCCATTGGATCAGGCGTTCAAGGTTGCGGATGAGGTTTTAATGGAAGCTTTGAAGGGTCTTACAGAAATAATAACAAAGCCAGGTCTTGTGAACATTGACTATGCCGATATAAAAACGATCATGGCGAACGGTGGAGTTGCAATGATTGGTATTGGTGAATCTGAAAATTCAACAGACAGGGTTGAAGAGGCTGTGAACGATGCAATAAATTCCCCATTAATCGAGGCAGATATCCACCAGGCAAAGGGTGCATTGGTGAGAATTGTTGGAGATCCTAACATGAGCGTTATGGAGGCACAGAAGGCAGCTGAACTGATACAGAAACAGATAAATCCAATGGCAAAACTCATATGGGGAGCATCAATAGATCCCACGCTTGATAACAAAGTGAAGGTTCTTGTTGTTCTAACAGGTGTGAAGAGCCCATACATACTTGATGAAAAGGCATCATTGAATGAAATGAAAAAGGCGGCTAAAATTTCCAGTCTTGATTCATCAATAGATTCTCTCTAAAGAAAACTTTTTATTTTATTTTAATTATTGTCCATTATGCATTACACATTTCTTTCGGTGGTGGATGATGAACTTTTAAAAAAGGTGGCAAAGGAATCATCTGAAAATGATCTGAAATATTTCCACAGAAAGGATGGAGAAAATGTTTTCACATTCCTTAAACCAACAAGGTTCCCTGAAAGAATATCATCACTGATAAATCCGGCAACAGTTGCTGACTTTCCAATAATTGAGGTGAATGAAATTGATCAGTATCTTGGTGAAATTATACTTTTACTCGATGCAATAGGCTATGATAACGGTCTTATATTAACATCACAGGAAAACCAGGAAAAACTTAAAAGGATTGGAAAGGGAACTGTTATTGAAAAATTCTCTTTTTCTGATAAAAAAATAGAATCAATTCTTGATTTTCTATCAAATTTAAAGCAAAAAGAAAGCCAGGGAAACGGTTACATTGTTGTTGATCAATCATTCACAGTGAAAGGGGTTGGCACGGTTGCCCTTGGTTTTGTTAAAGGGGGATCAATAAAAAGGCATGAAGAGGTGGTGATTTTACCTTCAAATAAGAGAAGTGAAATAAGGTCAATACAGGTACAGGATGTTGATAGGGAATATGCTGTTAATGGAACAAGGGTTGGTGTTGC
>JAVRLK010000159.1:0-2458 GCA_031961545.1 Thermoplasmatota archaeon
TGTTATATATTCTATTTCTAGATTCAATTCCCTGAATCTTTTTATCACGGATGCAAGGAAAACATGATCCTTTCTTATGTAATTTATTGTTGAAAATTCAGGTCCCCAGGCATAACCATTCCTTAACGATGAATCAATGAACATAATGTTCCATCCTGACCAGGGGTTCTGCAATGGTATGAAAGTTGATGGTGGTGAAAAATAGTAGGAGAATCTTATTACAATTAACTTGGGTTTATTTTTAAAATCAATCCTAACAGGTTTGAGATCGAATGGTGATTCATAACCGTAGTAACAGAATTCAAACAATTTTGCATTCAATGTATTTTTCCCTTCTGTTCCGGAATTGCTTTTATAAAATCCAAGAAGGTAACCAATAATTATTAAAATTACACCTAAAATCATTGTGAGTGAAATAAATGAAATTATTGTAATAAAAATACCAAAAACAAGGAATGCTATTGAAAATATTAACTTTGTATAATAAGGGAAAGTGTTATTCCATAAAGCTAACAATTTTCCACATTCCATGGAAATAAAAAATGATATTTGACTTAAATAACTTTCCTGTATTGGTTAAAAAGGGAGAAAAGTTTAAATAGTCCTAATTGATTGATTGTCTGACAAAAATATGACCTCGGGTGGTAAGAATGAAAAGCTTGATAAAGGATGCTCTTGGTTACGATCCTGATAAAACAAATCCAGCACCTGTAACAACACAGCAGAATACACAGCAGGCAGCGGAGATGATCTCTCCGGATGAGGAAGAATTGAGAAAAATTGTTGAACAGTTAAAGGTAAACATAAAGATAGTTGGGTGTGGTGGTGGGGGATCAAACACAATAAACAGGCTCAGTGAGGCGGGTGTATTTGGTGCAACATTAATTGCGGCAAACACAGATGCACCCCATCTCTTACATGTTAAAGCGAACAGGAAAATATTGCTTGGAAAAAGACTTACGAGGGGTCTTGGAGCGGGTGCTGATCCAAGAATTGGTGAGGAGGCTGCAAGGGAGGCTGATGAAGAGCTCAGGAATGTTCTGCAGAGATCGGATATAGTTTTTGTAACAGCAGGTATGGGCGGTGGAACTGGAACAGGCTCAGCCCCATATGTGGCACAGGTTGCAAAGGAGGTAAATCCGGGTGCACTTGTTATTGGCATAGTAACATTACCATTTTCAGCTGAAGGTAAAGTAAGAATGGAACAGGCTTTATACGGACTGGATAGGTTAAGAAAATTCTGCGATACAACAATTGTTATACCCAATGATAAGCTTTTACAGCTTGTTCCAAGGCTACCATTGGATCAGGCATTCAAGGTTGCGGATGAGGTTCTAATGGAAGCATTGAAGGGTTTAACGGAAATAATAACAAAGCCAGGTCTTGTTAACATTGACTATGCCGATATAAAAACGATCATGGCGAACGGTGGCGTGGCAATGATTGGTATTGGAGAATCAGAAAATTCAACAGACAGGGTTGAAGAGGCCGTGAACGATGCAATAAATTCACCATTAATTGAAGCGGATATTCACCAGGCAAAGGGAGCATTGGTGAGAATTGTTGGAGATCCAAACATGAGCGTTATGGAGGCACAGAAGGCGGCAGAATTGATACAGAAACAGATAAATCCAATGGCAAAACTCATATGGGGAGCATCAATAGATCCAACACTTGAAAACAAAGTGAAGGTTCTTGTTGTTCTTACAGGTGTGAAGAGCCCATACATACTCGATGAAAAGGCATCATTGACAGAAATGAAAAAGGCGGCTAAAATTTCCAGTCTTGATTCATCAATAGATTCTCTCTAAAGAAAACTTTTTATTTTATTTTAATTATTGTCCATTATGCATTACACATTTCTTTCGGTAGTGGATGATGAACTTTTGAAAAAGGTGGCAAAGGAATCATCTGAAAACGATCTGAAATATTTCCACAGAAAGGATGGAGAAAATGTTTTCACATTCCTTAAACCAACAAGGTTCCCTGAAAGAATATCATCATTGATAAATCCGGCAACAGTTGCTGACTTTCCAATAATTGAGGTGAATGAAATTGACCAGTATCTTGGTGAAATTATACTTTTACTTGATGCAATAGGCTACGAAAATGGTCTTATTTTAACTTCACAGGAAAACCAGGAAAAACTTAAAAGAATTGGAAAGGGAACTGTTATTGAAAAATTCTCTTTTTCTGATAAAAAAATGGAATCAATTCTTAATTTTCTATCAAATTTAAAGGAAAAAGAAAGCCAGGGAAACGGTTACATTGTTGTTGATCAATCATTCACAGTGAAAGGGGTTGGCACGGTTGCCCTTGGTTTTGTTAAAAGGGGATCAATAAAAAGGCATGAAGAGGTGGTGATTTTACCTTCAAATAAGAGAAGTGAAATAAGGTCAATACAGGTACAGGATGTTGATAGGGAATATGCTGTTAATGGAACAAGGGTTGGTGTTGC
>JAVRLK010000160.1:0-2443 GCA_031961545.1 Thermoplasmatota archaeon
CTAGAAATAGGGATATAAACATATATCCAAACATGGACCTTCAATTTTGAGATCTATAATGGTAAATGCTGAACAAAATATTCAAAGAGAATGAGAAACAAGTATCTTTCTTCAGTAAGATAAATAGGAGGAACATTTTTAAATTAAAAAAATAATAAAATGAATTTTTTATATTATATGAACAATCCATGCACCAACTCCATTGAGTATGTACTGTATGGAGAATGCTGCAACAAGAAGACCCAGGATCCTTGTGAATGCCCTTGATCCTTTCAAACCAAGAATTTTGTAGATTAAAGGTGCGAAGTAAAAGAATACGTAAACTATAACAAAGACAATTGCAACTGAAAGTATGATAAGATACCAGGGATATGTGCCCATCAAAATTATAACAAGTGAAATTGCACCGGGTCCTGCAAGCATTGGTGTTGCCAGGGGAACAACACCAACATCACCTATTTCCGTTACCGATTCCTCACCCTTTTTTGCCACCCTTGGCTTATCCCCTTCCCTCACCATTTCGATTCCAATAAAAAGCATTAACAATCCACCCGCTATTTCAAGGGCCTCAATGGATATGCCAAAAAGATCAAGAATGTATACGCCTGCAAAGGCAAAGAAGAGAAGAATGAGAAAACCGTAAATTATAGCTTCATTCCTTGTTCTTCTAACATTTTCTTCGGGCATACCTGCCGTTAATGAAACATAGAGTGCCAGGGATGCAAATGGATCTATTATAACGAATGCTGGTACGAAAACGTTCAGGAAATCGTTGAAATCGAACATGATCGATCCCAAATATGATAAAATATTTAACCATTGTTAATTTTTTTTCAAAAAATTTTTTCATTTGGATTTTCTTAGCAATAAATATGGCTTTAAGGATTGAAAGTGATAATGATTTTGTTAATATTGATATTCCAGGCGTTCAGGCTGGAGGGTATACAGATATAGAATTGCATTCAGGCATGACTTTCTTTTTGTTCGATAGACCCAACACATCAGGAATATTTGTTTCTGGCGGATCTCCAGCAACGCATGAAACGGATGGATTGAGATCAACGCACAGGATGGATTATTCCATTGATGCTCTAATTTTTACTGGAAGGAGCGCCTATGGTTTCAACACAATACCATTTTTGATGGATTGGCTTAAGAAAAATAAAAGGGGTGTTGTTCTGAGAAACACGGTTGTTCCCATAGTGAGTGGTGCTGCAATATTTGATTTTGTTGACAATGATTTTGTTCCAGGACAGGAATGGGTTGAAAAGAGCATAAAAAACCTTGGAAATAAAATACCAATAGGGCCATTCTGGGCTGGGACCGGTGCAACTGTTGGAAAATATGATCCAAAAAGAGAAAGAAAAATTTCAGGAGAAGGTTATGCCCAGATTAATAAAAATGATATTTATGTGGGTGTATTTGTTGTTCTGAACAGCGTTGGCGATATTTTTGATTTTGATGGAAGGAACATTTCCCATCCTGATGGAAAGAATCTGGAGGAAACGATTAAAACATTTCCATTTCATTTATTTTCAGAATCTGATAGAAAATTAAATACAACAATAGGTGCTGTGATAACAAACGCAGAATTGAAAAACATTGATGCCCAATACGTGGCATATCAGGCAAACCTTGGCTTTGCATCAAGGATATGGCCCTACAGCACGAGTTATGATGGCGATACAGTTTTCTGCGTTTCAACGAATAAAATTAAAGAAAATGTTGAGGTTATAGCAAACATGGCAAGGGCTGCGGCTGAGCTTGCAGTTTTATCTATTTTTAAAAAATAATTATTGAATGAAATCCCTGTACTTACCAATGTTTGTTGAATCAAGCAAATAAACATCCATGTTTTCAAGATTCACGAATCCATTTTTGAACAACGGTCCTATTGGATAGTTCCTTATCACCATGCCAACAAGTGGATTGAATGCAGGCATGACAATAATGTTTCCCTGAAAATTATATTTCTCTTTAAATTTCCTTGTTGCCCTTCCATAGAGCCATACTGCATGGAAGTTCTTCGGATTTTTATCATGTTTAATTTTTATTTCAGGATGCATGTGGCCCATGACAAGATACCTTGCCCTTCCTATTGACGTTTCCGGCCATGTATGGCCATGCATGAGATAAACATCTTGGTTGAGGAATCCCCTTGATCCATGAACCTTTATGTTTAGAATTTTTTCAATCTTACCATCATGGTTTCCCTTTATTATTTCAATGTTTACAGATTTTGAAACTTCATTCACAAAATTTTTTAGATCATTCACATATTTTTCATCTATACCAATACCATGCTTTAAATCACCCAAAATTATCAATTTCCTCGCATTTGTTTCATTGATAATTTCAAGTGTTTCATCTATCATTTTTTCCGTTTGATTCAAAACCTTTATACCGAGGGAATCAAGCTCCCTTTCAACACCTATGTGTAGAT
>JAVRLK010000161.1:0-2425 GCA_031961545.1 Thermoplasmatota archaeon
TTTTTATCATGCCTGTAAAAGTGTGAATTAACAATGCCCATTTTGTTTATATCAAGGTTAACGGTAACGAGTTTAAGCATAAAAATGGTAATATGTTGCACATAATAATTTTATCCCTTATTTTTCGAGTCATTGATGAAATAACTATTTATCATACTCCGGATGCGGATGATAAATTCATGTTTTATGCCCTGTTCAGTGGAGATGAAAAAAAGCTTATTGATGAAATGGAAATAAAAATTATTTAGGCAATATCAGATTCAATTTTTTACCTATGGAAATTTCAATTGGTGTTTTTCCTATCACCTCTCCATCCATTTCAAAGAGTATATCTTCACTTCTGAAAATAAAATGATCTCCTGAAAAATCAAATGAATAACCCTTTTCAATGTATTTTCCTGAAATTAAATCCCTTAACTGGAAAACTGTTTTAAGTTTTGAAACAGATTTTACTATATGAACATCTATTTTTCCATCGTTCAGAATTGAATTTGGTGATGCAAGCATTCCGCCACCAAAGTATTTTCCATTTGCCACAATTATTTCAATTGTTTCAAATATTTTTCCATCCATTTCAATCTTAAATCTTTTAAGTTTTAATAACTGTGCAAAAATGCCTGAAAGAAATGAATATTTTCCCAGAGATTTATGTGCATTCACATATTCCATAACATACGCACCAAACCCTATTTCAAGGATGTTTGCAAAGTACCTTTCCATACCCTGATATTTCACCTTTGGAACGTCAATTTCCATAATTTTTCCATTCTTTATTGATGAAATGAGATCTTTGTAATCCCTTATTCCAATGGTTTTTCCAAAATCCGAACCTGTACCTAGGGGCAATATTGTGAAATATGAAGAATTATCAAGACCATTAACAATTTCGTTCAGTGTACCATCCCCACCACTGGAAACGATCAAATCATAATCCCTTGAATATTTTTTTGCAATCTCCGTGGCATTTCCTGGATATTCTGTAAAAATTGAATCCTGTTTTCCAATTTCTTTGAATATTCTATCCCTTATTTCAATCCATATTTTTCCAGCCTTATTATTTCCTGCCACAGGATTGATTATGAACAAAATTTTCATTGTTCATGATTAATTTCTGTATCCTTATATAATTTTTCATTTTGAATAATACCCAGATTTAAAGAATAATCCGGATCAAAGAATCTTTTCATATTTTGTATCAGATTGAAAATTTCCCCCTTGTATTTTGCAAGATCCTTGCTGAGAATTGAACCTATGCCATGGTGGTGTGAAATGGATCCTCCATTCATTAATATAGTTTCAATAATTTCATTTCTCAGTTCCATAAGTATCCTTTCCCTATCATCCTTTGCATTGAAGAGAAATGTGAAGTAAAGGGCTGTTCCATTTTTGTATTCGTGTGATGCATGGCACATTATCAATCCTTTAATTCCAATTTCCTCGATTTTTTCATCAAAGGATTTCATTACATTATCGTAGAGAGAATGAACATCTTTCCACAAAACGGATGTTTCAATTGTTTCGGCAACTATGCCCCTTTTTAAGAGATCATTGTACATGTATGGTCTGTCATACCTTGTTCTGTACCAGAATTTTGCAGGTATGGATCCAAGGCTTACACCATTTTTAATCTTTATATTTTCTTTTTTATCATTTATTATTATAAGGAGAGAACCCTTTTCATAAACATTTCTTATCTTTAAATAATTCTTGAAAATTTTTGTCATAAAATTATCCTTTATTGCCAGAATTGATAGGAAAGTTTCATTTTCATCCGAAAGTCTTGAGATCAATGGATTTTTACCTGAAAGGAAATTTTCCTTCAGCGATTCAAGGCCATCATGGAATGACCTGAACATGTATGAATGAAAGTATAATCTTTCAGGTATCCTATTTACCTTGAGCCATGCTCTTGTTATAATTCCAAAAGTTCCCTCACTTCCAGTAGCAATGTCCGATACCCTGAAAAATGCGGATTCAGCAGGTAAGGGTCTATCAGAAAATTCTCCTGCAGGGCTGAACATTTTTACACCAATCAACATATCCTTTATTTTTCCATACCGGTTTGATTCCTGCCCTGCCGCATTTGTTGCAATCCATCCACCAAGGGTGGAATACTCAAATGATTCTGGAAAATGGCCAAGTGTAAGACCATTTTTATTCAACAAACTTTCAATTTCAGGTCCCCTGAGACCGGCGCCAGCCTCAAGAACAAATGAATCCTTATCAAGTTTGAATGTATTGAAATTTCTTGAGTCAATTGAAACAACAAATCTCTTTTTTCCTGAAGGTTTGAGACCGCCTGTTACGGATGTTCCACCACCAAAGGTTATGAATTCACAGATATTGGATAAATTTTTAAATAAACAGGGCAGATCCTTTTCCTCAGGGTATATTACAGCATCAGGTACCCTTATTTCCCTTTTCT
>JAVRLK010000162.1:0-2424 GCA_031961545.1 Thermoplasmatota archaeon
ATGTTATAAACTTCGGTGATGGAACTTCAGCTGTTTATCCTGTTGAGTACAACAGTACAACAGGATCATTTTTGAGCCAACTTGTTACGCACGCCTATTCTAATCTAGGTATTTATACGGTATCATTAACATTGATATCTTACAACCAGACAAATTTCATGAAGGATCTAGTTGTAAACAATACAACATCCATAAGCTATTTACCAACAAGCTATATGCCACAGGTTTTGAGTGGACAACATTATAATATGACAACTATGGACACAATAGTTGTTGCATTAAATGTTCAAACCGTTGGTATATTAAAAGGTCCTAGTAATGTGCCTAACCCAGGAGTTATTGAAGTGGCCGAAGTTGTTCCGGGAGGACCATTTTCATTTGATCCTGCAATAGATTATGAGACTGTTGGTGAGGAAATTCTGGCAAATGTCTACGAAACATTAGTAGCATATAACGGTTCAAGCACAACCTCTTTCGTTCCAGTAGTAGCACAACAAGTTCCATCTATATCAAATGGGCTTGTTTCTCCAAATGGGCTTAATTATACATTTTACATAAGATCGGGATTGAAATTTTCAAATGGAGATCCTTTAACAGTCTTTGACGTTTACACAAGTATGGTGAGAACTCTATTGTTTATGACTGGTGAACCCTCAACAAATGGTTGGACACTTGCCCAAGATCTTTTGCCCGGTGGCGGATGGGCATTGAACTGGTCCAATGGACAATCATTGTATCAAAATATAACAAGGGCAATAACCTACAACAATGCAACGCAAAGTATAACATTCCATCTTTTGAAACCAGATCCTGCGTTTTTGAGTTGTGTGGCAACTTCTTTAGGGGCTAGTATAGTGGATTATAAATGGTTGGTGGCCCATGGAGCAGGCATAGAATTTACGCCATCAGGATTTTTGAATTACACCCAGTTTGGGAATGAACCAAACTACAATCAGTATGTGCGTTGGAATGTAATGGGATCAGGTCCTTATATGATTGAAACATACTTACCGGGACAATCAATTGTCCTTGCACCCAATCCAAATTTTGTTCCAATACCTGGTGTGCCCGGTTACAATAAAATACCTACATTAAAGGCATATATACAGTGGGTAAAAGATCCAGAAACTGCATTGTTAATGATGGAAAATGGTGAATCAGATATCACCGTAGGATTACCAACTACAGATTTTCCAATAGCAGAATCACTAGAATCACAGGGTAAGTTGAATATATATTCATTTCCTACATTTGCTGAATTCTTCTATTGCTTTGTGTTTAACGTTAATACCACAATGATGCAATCTATATTTGGGTCACAGTACCATATGCCGTTTAACTATTTTGCAAATCTATACGTAAGAAAGGCATTTGCTTATTCTTTCAATTACACAAACTACATAAATAATATACTAGGAAATAGGATATACCATGCTAATTTTGGATTTCATTATACTGGAGTAATTCCAAAGGGTATGCTCGGATATATTCCTCCACAGAACCTTTCAAATGTTCCAGTATATAATCTTACACTTGCAAAACAGTTCATGATGGAATCTGGAATGTACAATGTGAGTATAAATATACCTATAGTAATACCTGCGGGCGATTTAATAGATTATGCAGGTGCTGCAATGTGGGTACAAAATTTATCAATAATGGATCCGAATATACAGGCAACACCAGTTTATGAGCCTTTTTCAACAATAATTGGATATACGTATCCTGGTGAAGATCCAATGCCAATTTACAATCTTGGCTGGGCACCGGATTTCCCATACCCATCCAATCCTATAAATGGAATGTATCTTGAAGGCGGCGCATATGCACCCGGTGATGGTGTCAATTATACTAATTTGATGAAGTGGGGATTTACAGACGAAGCTCAGGAATGGAAAGATATGCAAAATCTAATATTACAGGCAGAGAGTACTGCTAACGAAACATTAGCTATACATCTATTTGATCAGGCTGAACAGATAGGAGTTAATTTGACATTGTACGTATACACATATCAGGAAAATGCATTTTGGTTCTATGCCCCATGGATACATGGAGTTCAATATGAAGAAAACCCCACTATAGGTGGGGCAGCAGACACACTATATTTCTATCTTTCAAAAGGATAAATTTTCTTAATTTTCTTAATTTTTTTAGTGCGTTAGTTAATTGTTAGATTAATCATTAATAGTTCCCCATTGTGTATTTTCTTACAGACTCTCCGCAAGTCTGACTGATGTCAGATAAACCTATATAGAGGGGAGTTATTTTTTAGTTTATGACTACAGAAAAACAACCCCCCCTCAATAAACAATGTTAAGGAACTTAAAAAATTTTTCCACGCATCTCTGGATTCTATATTCGAAGAAAATATAGAAATACAATCTCAATACAAAGCTAGAGAAATATCATTAACTTTACAAA
>JAVRLK010000163.1:0-2396 GCA_031961545.1 Thermoplasmatota archaeon
ACAGTGAAGCCAAGGGAAAATAAAAATCCTGCAAGAAAACCACCTCTTGTGCTTGATTCTCCAATTGCATAGCTGAACGTTATTGGCCAGGTATGTTCATCAGGTGTAATTCCATGCAAGATACCAAGTATGAAGGATATGACAAGTATTTCCCAGAGCAACAGACCATGGGGAGGGTTTAAAATAAAACCAAGAATATCCATAATTTCACCTTATTGGGACAATTTCCATCCTTTGAGGTCTGGAACAGCATTCCTCCTTTTGAGGAATTTTCTTTCCATGAGGGCATTCTTTAGGATGCCCCATGAGGGAACAGAGATTATCTATGAACTCATCGGTGACAAAATATTCCATATTTTTTGCATTCCTGTGTGCATTTTCAATGTCCATACCCATTCTGTACAGAAACGTTTCAACAATTCTATGGTTTCTCTCAATTTTCTCCATGATTTCCATTCCCTTATCGGTCAGTTTTATTACACCACCCTTCTTCAAAACATAACCCTTTTTCTCAAGTGATGATAAAAATTCCTCTCCCGTTGATGGTTTTACATTCATCCTTTTTGAGAAATCTGTTAACCTTGCCGGCCATCCATCCTTTGTAAGATCGAATATTATCTGAATTGAATCAAGTTCTCTTTCTGTTAAACCTAAATCTTTTAGGATCATGCGTAAATGGAATAACTAGTACTATTTAAATCTTGTCTATCAAAAGTTATCAAAAAAAGGAGCATTTTTAATTTTAAAGACCTAAAAGTCTTCTTGCCTCCTCACTTATCCTGTCCACACTCCATGGTGGATCCCATACAAGATCTATCTTCACATCCTTCACACCCGGTATGGATCTCAGCTTATTTTCAGCATCTGCAAGGATCCATGATGTTAAGGGGCATCCGGGTGTTGTCATGGTCATTTTTATATATATGCTATCATCGCTGATTTTAAGTTCATATATAAGACCAAGATTAACAACATCAAGACCTATTTCAGGATCAATCACCGTTTTCAAAACATTCCATACATCATTTTCATTTATCATATTTCAATAATATTCAATTTGGTATTTAATTTCTTTGTCAAAGTTCCTTCAAACATTAATATTAAATATGAAACTTTCTAATGATTATTTAATGTACAGGACACCATCATTAGGCTTGAATGGAATTGTCGTTTCAGGACATCCCCTGGCAACATGGGCAGGTTTAAACATATTGAAAAAAGGAGGAAATGCTGTTGATGCAGCCATTGCCACAAGTTCAGTTCTTTCTGTTGTTCTTCCTTCACAGAATGGTGTTGGTGGGGATTTCTTTGCACTCTATTATGAAAGTTCTTCTGGAAAAGTCTATTTTTTGAATGCAAGCGGTTATTCTGGATCAAAGGCAAAGTATGAAAATCTTCCTGAAGAAAATGGAAAAAAGGTTTTACCTGTTGAAAGTCCCTATTCAATAACTGTTCCGGGCATTACATATGGATGGTATCTTCTATCCAAACATGCAACCATGGAATATGATGATTTACTTTCACAGGCAATAGATTATGCTGAAAATGGATTTCCCGTTTCATATCACCTTTCCTTGCAGATTAAAAATTCCAGGGAAAAGCTTTTAAAGAATAATTTTCTAAGAAAAAATTTTTTTGAAAAAGAATTCGGTGATCTTGCAAGGAATATTGAACTATCAAAGGTTTTAAAGAGGTTAATAGATAATCCCCTTGATCTCTACAATGGAATAACATCGGAAGAGATTTCAAATTATCTTGAAGAAATAGGTTCTTTTGTAACAGAGGATGATTTAAAAAATTATTCTGCATTCTGGGATAAACCATTGAAAACGGAATACAGGGGATACCAAGTTTATGAAACACCACCAAATACACAGGGAATTGCAGCCCTTATCGCCCTTAAACATATGGAAAATTATGATATGAAAAGTATGAATGAATGGGAGAGGGTAAATACAATGGTTCATGGAATAATTAAAGGCTTTTATGTTCGTGAAAAGGTAACTGATCCCAAGTTTATGAGTGAAAATGTTGAGGAATATCTGAAGAATGAAATAAGAAAAGAAAGTAAAACATTAAAAATTGATGGAGATACTGTTAGTTTTTCCGTAGCGGATAAAAATGGAAATGCCCTTTCATGCATACAGAGTTTATATTATCCATTCGGATCCGGTTATGCTGACATGAATACGGGTATAATCTTTCAGAACAGGGGTGCGTATTTCTCCCTTCAAAAGGATCATGTGAATCTTATTTCACCGAGAAAAAGAACATTACACACATTAACGGCGGGAATGCTTTTTGGTGAAGATTTTTCAATGTTTTTCAGCGCAGCGGGAGGTAATGGTCAGCCCCAGACTCATGTGCAGATTATAAGCAACATTGTTGACAAAAAC
>JAVRLK010000164.1:0-2381 GCA_031961545.1 Thermoplasmatota archaeon
GGAAAGGAAGGAAAAAATAAGGAAAATGCTTGGTATTGTCCATGATGATATATTTGAGAATGGTAAACTGTTAATAAGTTTATGAAATGCAAAAATTAATTAAATGATTTGTTTATTAATAAAAAAAGGTGTAAGGATGTTCAGGTTTGGAATTTCCGGCATACCCCTTTCATCGAAGGGAAGGATGCTTAGGGATGCTATTGAAGATACTTATCTCATGGGACTTAACAGTGTTGAAATACCATTCTTCAAGGTAAATGTTCAGGAAGTGGATGTAACGGATGAAGTCGGTCTATACCCAAGAGAGGTATTGCCATCAAACAAGGATGAGAGTATAATTATTGTTGATGTTTTCAGGCAGGGGGAGGACGGAAACTATAAAAGTGTTGGAATAAACACAAAGATTGAAGAAACGGATATTCTCAGGGTTTTGCAATGGAACCTTGCAAGATCATACACGGAATTGAATGAACTTGGTAAACTTGCAAAGGAACTGGATTTAATTTTAACTGTTCACACACCAAATTACATAGATCTTACATCAAATAACGATTTCACTGAAAGGTGTTTTGATTACATAGTCTGGTCGGCAATAATAGCAAAGGAACTAGATGCAAAAATGGTTGTAACAAACATGGGTATTTATGGTGATCATGAACCCAAGGAGGCATTGAAAATAATTGAGAAAAATCTGAAAAAGGTTAAAGAGAGAATGAAGAAATTCAAGGTTGATGTTCCCATAGGTATTGAAACGTCCGGAAAAAGGCAGGTTGCAGGATCTGTTGATGAAGTAATTTACATGGCAAATAAAATTGAAGGTGTTCTACCAATACTAAATTTTCCAAAGATACATGCAAGGACAGGGGGAACATTAAAAACACCAGCCGATTTTGAAAAGTTAATAGATTCAGTTTCAAAGTTCTACAACGATGGAATATATATGCAATTCGCAGGACTTGAATTCTCATCTGAAAACACCATGAGGCTGGCACCTATAAAAAAGGGGGATATGAGGTTCGAGCATCTCGCGGAGGTACTTCTTGAAAGGGAATTAGATTTTAATTTAATATCAGTTTCACCCTTACTGGAGCATGATGCTCAGTACATGAGGGTAATACTTGAAAGGCTGATTGAGAAAAAGATTGAAAAGGAGATAAAAAAATGAAGGTGAATGAAATTTTTTATTCAATACAGGGCGAGGGAACATACATTGGTGTTCCAATGGTTTTTGTAAGGTTCACGGGTTGTAATCTTAGATGCACATGGTGCGATACAAAGTACGCATGGGATGAGGGAAGGGAAATGGAAATTGACGAAATAATAGATGAAATTAAAAAATACCAGACAAAGTGGGTATGCGTAACTGGTGGTGAACCATTACTGCAGAAGGATATTTATAAATTCATAAATAGGCTTTTGGACATGGATTATAAAGTTCTTGTTGAGACAAACGGATCAATTTCCATTGAAAACTTACCATGTGAGGAAAACATTATAGTGGACATGGATATTAAAACACCATCATCAGGCATGACACAGTTCATGGATCTATCAAACCTTGAATTGCTTGGAAAGAAGGATACGGTGAAATTTGTTATTGCAAACGATGAGGATTATGAATTTATGAAAAGTTTCATAAAGAATCATGAAATAAATGCTGAAATAATTGTTCAGCCTGAGGGGAATAAAAATTTGAAGGAACTTGTTGAAAAAGTCTTAAGTGATCAGCTCAATGTTAGGGTTCTTCCCCAATTACACAAAATAATATGGGGTGATAGGCGTGGTGTATAAATATACGGATGAGGAGGGAATATTCTCAGTTAAGGTTGCAAGGGATGCTGTTGAGAATTATTTAAAAAATGGTACCATACCTGAATATGAGTTCAATGAAAAGTTCAAAAGAAACTCTGGCGTTTTTACAACAATAAATTCATACCCTGAAAAGGAGCTGAGGGGATGTATAGGCTTTCCTGAACCTATAATGCCACTTGGTGAAGCGTTAGTGAAAAGTGCAATTTATGCGGCCACTGAGGATCCAAGGTTCACACCATTATCATACAAAGAATTGAATCATGTTGTTTTTGAGGTATCACTTTTAACACCACCTGAGGAAATAAAAGTAAAAAGTCCTGATGAATACATAAAAAATATAAGGATTGGAGAGGATGGTCTCATAGTCTCATATGGCCCTTACTCAGGTCTTTTATTGCCCCAGGTGGCAACAGAATATTCCATGGATGAAAAAACATTCCTTGAACATACATGCATGAAGGCTGGTCTGGAACCTGATTGCTGGAGATGGAAGAATATAAAAATTTTCAAGTTCCAGGCTGAAATATTTGCGGAGGAAAAGCCAAGGGGAGAGATAAAGAGGGTAAATC
>JAVRLK010000165.1:0-2379 GCA_031961545.1 Thermoplasmatota archaeon
ATGGGCTCTGAAATCAATAACATACCTGAGAAAAATGCACTGTAATGCAAAATCAATTGGAGATAAATTGAAAATATAAAAACTATGGAGAATGTGCTAACATAATTAAGGAATGCTGTAATGTTACCTGCAAAAAATGTTCTGTTTCTTGTAAAAAGTTTTAGATCAATAAGAGGATTTTCAATTTTTCTTTCAAAATAAACAAAAATTGATAGAATTATTAATCCAGCTATAAGTAAATAGATTGTTGAAAAATAACCGTAGATCTGTGATGCGCTCAGATAAATAATAATTAAAAATATTGAGAGTGGGAATGTTACTGCACCGAACTTATCGATTTTACTTTTTCTTCCTTTAAAATCCAGCCTTTTCAATGTGAAAAAGGATAGTATAAGGCCAAGAAGGGCAACAGGAACGTTTATTAAAAACACAGATTGCCAGCCGAAAAATTGTATTAACGTTCCACCAAGGAATGGACCAAGGGTTAAACCAAGATAAACGGACATGGCGTTTATGCCCAGTGCACCACCCCTTATTTCTTTCGGATAAACGTGGCTGACAATGGCTGTGGAATTTGTCCCTGTCAGGGCCGTACCTATACCAATCAAAAAAACAAAGAAAATTAACATGTAAATATTCAAGGCAAGATAAATAAGCATTGATGATATTAGAAACATTAAAAAGCCAATTCTTAAGAATTTCACCCTTCCAAACTCATCGGATATTTTGCCAAAGAGCATCATGAAGGAAGAGAGTGCAATCAAATTTGCAAGCGGTACCCATACAATTTCGGTAAAACTTGCATGGAACGTTTCACCAATCTTTGGCACCGCAAAGGAAATAAGGCTTGAGGTGAAGGGTGGAAGAAATGCAGCTAGTGATGTTGTAAAGAGAATAAGCCTTCTTTTTGTTTTTTCAATCATGTTTTAAATGCCAAGTTCCAACTGTTCCTCTATATATTTCCAGAGATTATTCTCTATCTCAAATACCCAAAGGGATTCAGGAATTTCAAAGAACCAGAGGAGGGGTGTGAGAATTATGCCTTCAATTGCTGCCACAGTAAGATCCTTTAACCAGTCTGCAACACCAATCCTCACCGTTACATTGTTTGGATCACCTGAAATAACAACAGTTAAAGCCTGATCAGCTGCAAATATTGTTCTTAGTATACCTTCCTTCTTTGCCTGTATAACAATCCCCTTTGGATGATTACCTCTTTGAACATTGAATTTCTGCTCTCTGAAGAACTCCTCAATCCTGTCAGCGAGTTTGTTAAGATCAATGTTTTTTCCTGTGTACTCTCTTATTGCACTCTTCATAATTTTAAACATGCCATATTCTATTTAAGGTTTTTTAAACCCTGTGCTGCAGAATATATTCCACCTGCACCTGTCATATAAAGAACTATCCTCAGGACTTCATTTATTTCATCCATTGTTGCTCCATTTCTTATTGCTTGATCTGCAAGGGCTTTCACACCTTCACTTGCACCATGTGATGCATCTATTGCCATGGCTATAAGATATTTGTATTTCAATGGTATTTTTCCATGGGAAAATGCAAAATCACTGAGATCACTCAATTTTTCCCTAATTTCTTCATTCAACTTTTCGAGAGGATCCATGATCTCTCATGAAATTTTTTATTTAATATTTTTCAGAAATTGATCAACCTGCTCTGAAATTTTTAACTTTTCCTCATCTGGTACGAATTTATCAACCTGATTAAAAACACCATTCTCTTCCTTATAAACATGCTGCAATAACAATTCTGCAAGTGTTTTTGCATTGTTTTCAACATCAATACTTTCCCTAATTTTTCTGTATAAATTCCTTACACCGTTATGTTCCGCAAGAACCATTTTTATTGGTTCAATATAAGGCAAATAATTTCTAAGGTATTTTTCAAAGTCCGGATAGACTATCTTTTCCTCAATTTCAAAATGTACTTTGAAAAGATCTTCCACATGATTCAAAAGATCGTTCAAATTTTTATTCTGAAGATAGGATTCCGCTATCTTCACAGTATCCTTATGCTGCTCCCTTAGATTTATTGTTGCAATGGATCCCTTAAAATCAAGTTCATCAAGCAAACTCATAACAATCACCTGAACTTTTCATAAAATTCCTTTACCTTTTCCCTTGCATTTTCCTTCAAGGGATCACCATGACCTGATAGCATGATCTTGAAATCGTAGTTAAGGATCTTCTCAATTGACTTTTTCGCCAGATACATGTCAAGGGTGAACTGTTCAGGAGGTCCCTGTATACTGCCATTCATAAACCTTAAAAGATCACCAACAAACATAACACCATTCTTTTCATTATAGAGGGCAATGCTTCCAGGAGTATGACCTGGAACATGTATAACAAGAAAATC
>JAVRLK010000166.1:0-2375 GCA_031961545.1 Thermoplasmatota archaeon
AAATAAAAAAAGTATTCATGAAGATATATCTATTGGGCAATAAATAAGATTTTTATTTAACAATTGTCGAATATAAAGTTTCTAATAATGAAAGATATTGTAACGTGAATGATTGAAACAGTAGATCTAAGAAAAACGTATGAAGGCGGAATTGAGGCTCTGAAGGGAATAAATTTAAAGCTAGAAAAGAGGTTCAGCGCAATAATAGGAAAGAATGGTGCGGGAAAAACAACGCTTGTAAGAATACTTTCAACACAGCTTGAACCAACATCAGGTAGTGCATACATAAACGGTCTTGATGTTATGAAGGATGCAAAGAAAATAAGAAGGATTATTGTGAGCATACCACAGGAGGCATCACCCATAGGTATTCTCACCCCTTTGGAACTAGTCAAATTGTACCTTATTGCAAGGGGTATATCCCTTCATGATTCTCATATTATAGCAAAAAAGGCACTTGAGGAAGTGGGCCTGGACGAATTCGCCAATGTTCCAACAGACATGCTATCCGGGGGAATGAAGAGAAAGGTATTTGTTGCAATGGGTCTTGCTTCAAACGCTGAAATAATTTTCCTTGATGAACCAACAACAGGTCTGGATCCCATATCAAGGTTTGAGGTATGGTCATCCATAAGGAAACTTGATGGAAGAATTGTTCTAACAACACATTACATGGAGGAGGCTGAGAACCTTGCTGAAGATATTGTCATGGTCGATTCAGGAAAAGTGCTTGAAAAGGGAAATGTGAAGGATTTACTTGAAAGGTTCAGGGGAAAGGTAAGGGTTGAAAGTTACAAACCTTTGGATGAATCATATAAAATTGGTGATCTTTACATAAAATATGTTGATGAAAAGTATGCATCTGAATATCTATCGGAAGGATTTGCAATAAGGAAGGTAACGCTTGATGATTTATTCATTGTGCATGGTGTTGAGTATGAACGGTAAATTCATTTTTGCCATGGGCTGGTATTACGGTTTCAAAACAATAACAAGGGCTTATTCCTACGTTATAGCATCAATGATAATGCCATTCACACTACTTTTTTTAATATTCATAATTTCACAAGGGAAATTGGTTCAGTATGCCATAATTGGAGGTTTTATATCAATAATAGCCTTCAATGGACTTGGAAGTGCGGGTGATGCTGCATTCTTCAGGTTGCAATTAAGGATCCAGGATCTTTTTGTTGCAACAAAAATAGGCCCATTCGATTACATGCTGGGTCTAATGCTCAGTTTCTTTGTTTTTTCAATTCCCGGTCTTCTTGTTTATGTTATTCTCGGAATTATTTATCATCTTTTCACAATTTTCAATGCCATTGTTCTTTTATTATTATTGATCATGTTAACTTTATCAACAGCAGGCATATCCTTCATAATAGCAAGCAAAATAGGGCATATAAGGAACGTCTGGGGCATTGTTTCAATTCTCTCAACAGTTATGACTGTTCTTCCTCCCACATTCTATCCATACACCATGATACCCAGACCTTTTCTATATCTTCTATCCATATCCCCAGCAACACCTGTTGCTGTTATTGCCCAGGGTGTTTTCAAACTTGCACCTTTCATGCCAGAAATGATCTATATAATGATCATTGAAACCGTTATTTTTGTATCACTTGCAATCTATTTCACAAGGTGGAGGGAGAAATAGTTTTTATTTTTTCCAAAAATTGATTGAAAATTTCCCTAACATCACCATTGATCATGAGAAAATTGTTTTTTCCTCCGCCCTTAAGATTCCTTTCATTGATGAAATTTTTCAAAATTTCCATTATTTTTAATAGATCCTCAGATACGAGAACTTCAACAATGGACCTTGTAATGTTACCAATTATAACCATATTTCCATGATTTTCAATGATACCATGGGCAATTCTTTCCTTTGCCCAGAAATCGCCAGGATCATCAATTGAATAATTCACTTTTATTCCATTTATTTCAACAGAATTAAATTTAAAGTACTTTAAAGTTAAATTGTAATAATTCTCCTTTACATTTTCATAATCCTTTTTGATTTCAATGATTTTATCAAAATTCTCTGGGTTAAGAGAAAATTCTGAATAAATTTTCCTTGCTTTTTTGAATATTTCATCCTGGAACTTTTCTGCTTTTTCAGAAACAATGAATTTAATTTCCATGTATTTACCCTTTTTTACCCTTGTTACTATAATTTTACCAATCTCACCTGTTTGCTTAACATGTATACCCGCGCATGCTGAACGATCAAAATTTTCAATTTCCACTATTCTAACATTTTCCTCCCTTATCCTTTCCCTTTTTATCCTAGTATTTGTTACATTTTCAATATTTTCATAGTGGATTTTAACTGGAATGTTCATCCTTATTATTGAGTTTGCAATATCCTC
>JAVRLK010000167.1:0-2367 GCA_031961545.1 Thermoplasmatota archaeon
TATTTTTTCAAAATTCAATGATTCATGGAGCCTTCTATAAACTGTATCACCAGAAGGAACCTTTGATGAATTATGGTTTCTTACATATGTTTCCACGTATTCACCATTACGCATGGCATTTTGTAAAGTTAATGATATTTCCCTAGCTTTGTATTGAGATTGTATTTCTATATTTTCTTCAAATATAGAATCCAGAGATGCGTGGAAAAATTTTTTAAGTTCCTTAACATTGTTTATTGAGGGGAGTTCTTTATTGCTGTTCATAAACTAAAAAATAACTCCCCTCTATATAGGTTTATCTGACATCAGTCAGACATGCGGAGAGTCTGATCTATATGCAAAGTATTATTTGCAAAAAGCAGATGCATATCGCACTGAAATGCCTGACGAATTCAAAATGGAATGTTTTATGTACTTATTTAAGGTAAGGAAAATCAATAATAAAATATTAGGTCTTTATATGGACAAATTAGATGAGATACTACACACAATAATAAAATATCCAGTAACAATAACGCAGAATGGAATTCCAAATGGAACGGAATGGTCGGTTACACTTACAGGGACAACATTTAATAGACAATACATTAACACAACATTGAGTTCAACAACACACAATAACATTTTACGAACCTAATGGAACATATTCATACAGAATACATCTTCCATCCGGATATCAGGGTACTAACTTAACAGGTACTGCAACTGTTAGTGGTACAACTACCACAATACCAATAAAAGCACAGGCACCCACAAACTATATGTTATTCATAATAATTGGAATTGTTGTAGTAATTGTAATAATAGAAGCATTTCTAGGATTAAGAATGAGAAGACCAAAGTCAAAAAGTCGGAAAGAATGAAAAACCTGAATAAAGGAAATAACTTTCTTTATTATTTTATTTTTTAGAATGGAAGTTTAACAATGGCAGTACCATTAGGTAGTGCCGCTACAAATTCGTATCCTTTATTTATGTATTCCGCCAATTCATCCATTTTAACTACTTTTTGTTTACTACCATTGTTTGCAAGTGCTCTTGTAACCTTATCTCTGAGTAACTTTTGAAAATCTTCATTTGACATACTTGAAAGATCCATTTTGTCAATCTCTTCCTGTTTATATCCTACGGCCAATAACAATTGTTGTTGCAAATATAATTTAGCATTTGATTCAGAAAGCTCAGTATTCCTTGTTTCCAAAAATTTTGTGCATTTTTTATATGCTTCTCTCATTTCTTCTATTAGATCAGGTGGTAACCTTTTATTTGTTGAATATCTTGCCTCAATATCTCCCTTGTGACCCATGAAAAACTGTCTCCATGGATGTGAAATTAATCCTTTAGATTCTGCAATATCTAGGGCTGTTGCAAAATATGACCTTAAAACATAGGGCCTCATTTTCAATCCTGCAGATGTTATTGCTTCCCTTATATCCCTTGTTACCAGCTGTGTTCTCAGAAAATTATGTTTCTTTATTCCCTTTTCATCAAGGTTTAAAAGAGGAGAATCGGGTGTTAAATTTTCACCCCTTTTCTTTCTATCCTGGAGGTAATCCAGAATATATGTAACTCCTTCCTCAGGTATGAATGTAAAATACTGATGTTTTGCTTTGCTTAAGCTTGATCTAACAATAAGCAAGGTCGGTACTTTTTCAAATTCCAGTTTATCTATGTTTAATTCTTTGAGATCACCAAGTCTTATGCCATCGGTACCGTCATAATTTCCTAAAGATTCAGGCCTTAAACCAGAAAATGCAATCAAGGCTATTCCAACCCTTCCTCTCAATGATGCTTTTCTAATAATCTTTGCCAGTTCTTCTTTATTTGGAACCCTCTCATTTGCTATTCTTGGACTTTCATTTTCTCCCTTAATCTTAACATCTATTTTCCGATCCACATCATTGAATTTTAACCAGGATCTTATAACTCTTTTAAACCTGGCAATATAGGATCCTGCCTTTCCTTGATTTTCTAAGGATCTCAGAAAATCCATAAATTTATTTTTGAACTCTTTAGGATTATTTTTTGCTAAATCAATGATTTCCTCTGGATCAATATTGTTCAATTCACAATAAAGCCCCAGGGTTCTTAGATAAACATCGGCAGTAATGTTTGATCCTGCCTTTATATTTTCATACCATCTTTTTACATCCTCATTTTCCAACAGATCCTTATGTTTTGGTTGAAATGTCATAATTAAAGGTAACAATTACTTCTATTTAAAGTATTCGTTTAATTAATTAAATGGGCTTGCCCGGATTTGAACCGGGGTCTTCGGCTCCCGAAGCCGAAAGGATAGCCATGCTACCCCACAAGCCCTTGATAAGAAAAATAAAAACAGGGATAAAATCATTCCCTTTTTTCAAAT
>JAVRLK010000168.1:0-2353 GCA_031961545.1 Thermoplasmatota archaeon
TTTATTTTTCTTTATCAAGGGCTTGTGGGGTAGCATGGTCTATCCTTTCGGCTTCGGGAGCCGAAGACCCCGGTTCAAATCCGGGCAAGCCCATTTAATTATTTAAACGAATACTTTAAATAGAAGCAATTGTTACCTTTAATTATGACATTTCAACCAAAACATAAGGATCTTTTGGAAAATGAGGATGTAAAAAGATGGTACGAAAATATAAAGGCTGGATCAAACATTACAGCAGATGTTTATCTAAGAACCTTGGGGCTTTATTGTGAATTGAACAATATTGATCCAGAGGAAATAATTAATTTGGCAAAAAATAATCCTAAAGAGTTCAAAAATAAATTTATGGATTTTTTGAGATCCTTAGAAAATCAAGGAAAGGCAGGATCCTATATTGCCAGGTTTAAAAGAGTTATAAGATCCTGGTTAAAATTCAATGATGTGGATTTGAAAATAGATGTGAAGATTAAGGGAGAAAATGAAAGTCCAAGAATAGCAAATGAGCGAGTTCCAAATAAAGAAGAACTGGCAAAGATTCTAAGAAAAGCATCATTGAGAGGAAGGGTTGCAATAGCTTTAATTGCATTTTCTGGTTTAAGGCCTGAATCACTTGGAAATTATAATGGTACTGATGGCTTAAGACTTGGTGATCTCAAAGAATTAAACATAGATAAACTGGAATTTGAAAAAGTACCTACCATGCTAGTTGTTAGATCAAGTTTAAGCAAAGCAAAGCATCAGTATTTTACATTTATACCTGAGGAAGGAGTTACATATATTATTGATTACCTTCAGGATAGAAAGAAAAGAGGTGAAAATTTAACTTCTGATTCTCCCCTTTTAAATCTAGATGAAAAGGGAATAAAGAAACATAATTTTCTGAGAACTCAGCTGGTAACTAGGGATATAAGAGAAGCAATAACATCTGCAGAATTGAAAATGAGACCATATGTTTTAAGATCATATTTTGCAACAGCACTGGACATTGCAGAATCTAAAGGATTGATTTCACACCCATGGAGACAGTTTTTCATGGGCCACAAGGGAGATATTGAGGCAAGATATTCAACAAATAAAAGGTTACCACCTGATCTGATAGAAGAAATGAGAGAAGCCTATAAAAAATGCACCAAATTTTTGGAAACAAGAATTACGGAGCCTTCTGAATCCAATGCTAAACTCTATTTGCAACAACAATTGTTATTAGCAGTAGGATACAAACAGGAAGAGATTGATAAAATGGATCTTTCAAGTATGTCCAATGAAGATTTTCAAAAGTTACTCAGGGATAAAATTGCAAATGCACTTGCAAACAATGGCAATAAACAGAAGGTAGTTAAAATTGATGAGGTAGCTGAGTACATAAATAAAGGATATGAATTTGTAGCAGCATTACCCAATGGTACCGCTATTGTAAAACTTCCATTCTAAAAAAAATAAAATAATAAAGAAGGTTATTTCTTTTCTTAAGGTTTCCATTCTTTCGGGCCTTTTGACTTTGGTTTTCTCATTCTTAATCCTAGAAATGCTCCTATTATCACTATTACTACCACAATTCCAATTACTATGAATAATATATAGTTCATAGGTGCCTGTGCTTTTATTGGTATTGTAGCAGTTGTACCACTAACAGATGTAGTACCTGTTAAGTTAGTACCCTGATATCCAGATGGAAGATGTATTCTATATGAATATGTTCCATTCGGTTCGTAAAATGTTATTGTGTTTGTTGTTGAACTCAATGTTGTGTTAATGTACTGTCCATTAAATGTTGTTCCTGTAAGTGTAACTGACCATTCTGTTCCATTTGGAATTCCACTCTGC
Organism: Thermoplasmatota archaeon; assembly: GCA_031961545.1. Classification (GTDB taxonomy): domain Archaea; phylum Thermoplasmatota; class Thermoplasmata; order Thermoplasmatales; family ARK-15; genus JAVRLH01. The sequence continues at coordinate 1,825 of JAVRLK010000168.1, forward strand.
ATTATTGTTATTGGATATGTTATAATTGTCCACGTAATTTTTATATTAATTGTATTGCCAGAAACTATTATACTTCCTGAATAATTGCTAGCTTTGTATCCAGATATCCCCTGGATCGTGTATGAATAAGTTCCATTTGGAACATTAAATGTTATTGTATTTGTTGAAGAACTTAATGTTTTATTTATTGTTTCTCCATTAAATGCTTTTCCATTCACTATAACTGTCCAAGTTGTTCCAGAGGATAATCCGTTCTCACTAAATGTTACATTGTAAGTTAAAACTGTGAATGTTACCTGAGTATTCACATTTTCACCATTTACTAGGATTGTTCCAGTGATAGGACTAATAGAATAACCATTAATTGGTGTGATTGTGAAAGTATATGTTCCATTTGGCTCTTGAAATGTTATTGCTGGTGTATTCGTGGTTATTGTTGTTCCGTTCAATGTAACTGACCATACTGTTTCTGATGAAAGGCCATTCTCAACAAATGTCACATTATAAGTTACGATCTTAAATGTTATTG
>JAVRLK010000169.1:0-2351 GCA_031961545.1 Thermoplasmatota archaeon
CCACACATATTACATACAAAAGGCCTTTTTCTCTTATTTTCTTCATAACTTTCCTGTAATAAACGATAATCCTTATCATCATTTAACCTATTTTGAAGGGCCTTTTCTTTACCTTTATCTGATAAAGCTGGACTTATCTCTTTCATTATTTTTTCTTCAATTTTCTTTTTAACATATTTGTAGTGTTTTAAATAAAGATCCCAATCTGCATATCTCTGGCCACAATGTTTGCAAAAATAAGGTCTGAGCTCATCATAAAAATGGTAACCTTTTTCTTTCCAATCTTTTCTACCACTCATAACCTTTTTCACCTCCCTTTACCACATGGAAAAAATCTGGAGGGCACCATCCGGGCACCAGGAAAAAAGAAGGAAACTTTAATGAGGGAACTAGGAAAAAGATCAATTTTTTCAATTTTCAAAATATAGTCCCTTACGATGGGTTCAAAAAGATTGCACTCATTTATTTTTTTATTTTGTAAATAAAAAAATAAAGAAGAAAGGGGGATCACGTTACCGTTTTGGTTTAGGATTGATGTTTTATTTCTATCTTTTAAAACATCACAGTCAATAACAAGAAAACCTTCAGGAATCGTCCATCCAATATTAGCTTTTTTATGCCTATGCCAAATTCTTGCAATTTTGTGAAAATCATTTGTAGCATCTTTTACACCATGGATTAATCCAAGTTCAGGATCTGTTATTGGACTTTTATCTGTATTCCATTGAAATATTTTCCATCCAAGTTTTGCATATTCAATTGAATAAGCAACCATGTTATATTTTTGCTGAGTATTTTCAAAAAGTTCATAGAGATCTATATAATAGGTTTTATTGCAAGTTTCTACGGATGAAAAATTTTTTCCCTCCTTCATTTTAATTTCACCTCATTTTTTAACTTAAGATCTTCTTCTAAATCAAGAATTTCAAGCCAGACAGATACAACTCCGAGAAACTCTTCCACCGAAAGTACATCTTTTGTTCCAAAGATAACTTTGGTGAGAGGATGACCCGGATATCTTTTCGCGAATTTCTTTTTTACATCGGCTATATTTATCATAGCATCTTCACCGCTTTATTTTTTTTTAAAAAGGCGCGCCCACTGAGGAAGATGTATTTAAAACTTTCTGTATTTTTTTAACATTTATATATATTAGTATATACATATAATTAATAGGATTTTTTGATGAGAATAGTTTTCTAACTTTATTTAATCATAAAATTTCAAAAGTTTTATAACTATACAAAACATTTACTTTCAAAAAGTGTGTTAACTAATTATTTTATCCAGAGTATAATATTTAAATCAAATATAAATGTAGGTGTTTGTGACAAAACGTGTTTACAAAAGCACCTCCAAAAATAATAAAAAAGAAAATATAAAATAGTTTGATCAAAGTATAACAATTCCCTATTTAAAAGGATAGAAATTCTTTGGGACAAAAACACGGAAGTGAATTAAAAATGATTAACCAAACATTTAGTTAACACACTAACTTTCAAAGTTATTTTTTAAAATACCATTGCTTTGAGTTTAAGTAAATATTTAAAATGGAAGTTTAACAATAGCAGTGCCATTAGGCAATGTTGCCACAAATTCATATCCCTTATTTAGATAATCCTGCAATTCTTCAATTTTAACAACCTTTTGCTTATTTCCATTTTTGCCCTGCGCTCCTGTGATCTTATCCTTGAGAAGCTTTTGAAAATCTTCATTGGACATATTTGAAAGATCCATTTTATCAATCTCTTCCTGTTTGTATCCTACTGCCAATAACAATTGTTGTTGCAAATAGAGTTTAGCATTGGATTCAGAAAGCTCACTCATCCTTGTTTCCAAGAATTTGGTGCATTTTTTATAGGCTTCTCTCATTTCTTCTATCAGATCGGGTGGTAACCTCTTATTTGTTGAATACCTTGCCTCAATATCTCCTTTATGCCCCATGAAAAATTGTCTCCACGGATGTGAAATTAATCCTTTTGATTCTGCAATATCAAGAGCTGTTGCAAAATATGATCTTAAAACATATGGTCTCATTTTCAATCCTGCAGATGTTATTGCTTCTCTTATATCCCTCGTTACTAGCTGAGTTCTAAGAAAATTATGTTTCTTTATTCCCTTTTCATCTAGATTTAAAAGAGGAGAATCAGGTGTTAAATTTTCACCCCTTTTCTTTCTATCCTGTAGGTAATCCAAGATATAGGTAACCCCTTCTTCTGGTATGAATGTAAAATACTGATGCTTTGCTTTGCTTAAACTTGATCTAACAACTAGCATGGTAGGTACTTTTTCAAATTCCAGTTTATCTATGTTTAATTCTTTGAGATCACCAAGTCTTAAGCCATCAGTAC
>JAVRLK010000170.1:0-2334 GCA_031961545.1 Thermoplasmatota archaeon
TACAGGAGTTAGCACAGGTATGTATGGAAGCGGAACAGTCGCAGGAACAGTGAATGTTGAGAAGCTCTACCCAGTAAGCATGGACGGAGCAGTACTTGGAGGATCACTGAACACAGTAGGATTCCTTGGTAATGGAACACAGTATTCATTGAATGTAGTATTCACATCATCCCCAGTTACATTATATACACTTCAAGCTGTATCAGTACCTGTAACATCTGTATTTGTAATGCAGTATGTAACTGAATCACCGAATACAGGTGTGTCACCTTCATACAGCTATTCACTTGTAAGCGGATCTGGAGCATTGGTACTATCATTATCAAACAACACAATTGCGGAGATAGCAACAAAGACGGGACAGGTAATTAATGTATCATTGAACCAGCTGAATGCAAAGATATCTAATGTATGGTCTGCTCAGAATACAACATATGCAACACTTAATACAGACTTTGGAACAATGACAACACAGCTGAACACAATAAATGCTGCTATAACAGGAGTATCAAATGGTATTGCAACAATACAGACATCCTTGGGAACAGTACAGACATCACTGAATAATCTGAATGCAAAGATCACAGCATTGAATGGAACGGTTGCAACAATACAGACAACACTGGGAACAATACAGACGTCATTGAGCTCATTAAGCACAACAGTTTCAACAACAGCAACAGATGTTAACAATCTAGTTGGATCCGTTGCAACAATTCAAACATCATTGGGAACAATACAGGGACAGATAACAAGTGTAAGCGATGGAATAGCAACAATAAAGACAAATCTTGGAACAGTACAGACAAGTGTATCAAGCATGAGCACGTCAGTTTCATCAACATCAAGTTCAGTTGGCTCAGTTCTTGTCTGGGCCATTGTAGCAGTCGTTGTTGCAATAATAACATTGGTACTTGTGCTGATAGCAATCTTACAGATAAACAAAATTGCAAAGCAGTACAAGGGGAAATCAGAAATAAAGACACCTGAAGAAAAGAAGCCTCCTGAGGGAGGTGCATAAATTCCTTAAACTTTTTTTTATTTTTATTTAATTTTTGAGATTATTATATGTTCTGGTTTAAAATTGGATTTTTATCAAATTATTATGTTATTCCTTTTCTGAAATTTATTTAAATTTGATAAAAAAGATTATTATTGGATTGAAATCAATCAATTTTACCCTAGAAAGATTGAAATATTTTTTACATTTTGATAAATATGGATCCAAAGGAAATAATGGAAAAGTATCTTGGCAATAGAATTTATCTTACAGAACACATCTATATGGTTACACCATGAAATCAGTATCCAAAGTGCAAATATTGTTTATAGTCAGGCAAATTTGAATCACTGCTGCAGATATTGAAGATACAATAAAATTCATAGAGTATTCAAGGTACATTTGTTCCTGATAAACATATTGGTCTTGGGGATGTGGAGATTGAAGAAGGATCCATTTCACCTTGGATCTTAAGGGAACTTGATCATTGAGCCGGAAATACATTAGCTGGAATTTTAATTTATAAATATAAAAACTTTGATTATATAAAAAAACATGATGGATCTTGAAAAATATGGTTATGAGATTGTGAAGAGAGAATAGTTATTAAAGATCAAGAACCTCCTCAATGTGCATTGTTTCAACAGGCGTTGAAAGATCACCAACATAGGCTCCTTTTGAATTTGCAATCATTGATGCACCCAGAAAAAGAGAACCGAAGTTTGCTGTTGCAACATGAACAGGAACTTTGAAAAGATCCTGCAAATATTTTATTTCATCATCACTTACGTTTGGGTGAACGATCATTGCCTTTTTTGTTACAACAGCCACGGATCCAACCGTCTTTATTCCACCTATCTCACCCTTAACAACCTCAACGTTAAGAACATCCTCTATTATCTTTGCTGTTTTTGAATCAAAGTCAGGATGGATCAATGCAACCCTATCATTGGCTAGGATATCGTTACCAACAGCATTGATTTTGTCTTCAACAAAGAAAATATTGTAGGATTTTTTCAAAAATTCAACATCCTCAAAGTCAGCAAAATCCGTTATGACAGCTCCATGTGAATTTAATACCATTAAAGATCCTATTAAGGATGATCCACCCAGTGTTGTTTTGAAAATTTCAACATCCAGTGCTTTTTTAATGTTCTTTTCTTCACTGTATTGAATATCCTTTGGAACTATTGCTATCTCTTCATTACACACTGAAAATACGCCAATGTATGGGCTGTTGTTTATCAGACCTTTAAGAAGCATTCAATTCAACCTTATGGGTTGTATACCTCCACATAATCCTCTTCAGGGAATTTCACTACCTTTACCTTCAC
>JAVRLK010000171.1:0-2328 GCA_031961545.1 Thermoplasmatota archaeon
AAAAGTAAAAAGTGTTGCAAAGAAAACAATAACAGTTGAATCTGATTTAACACCAATAATACAGGAAACACACATAACAATAATTCACTTGATTTGCATGGTTCTTGAGGATATGATAATAAAAAAATTATGATTGTTTATTTTCAAAAGCCCTGACTGTTTTGCTTATGATTCCCGTAGATATAATGTTTGTTAAAATTATTATCATGAAGATAATGTAGAACATTTCATTGAAATATGTATTGTTGTATGTTAAAAGAATTGTTGATAATAATGCGGATGTAAGCCCTCTGGGCAACAGGGATGTTACAAATGGCCTGTATTCCTTTTTCCTTATTATTGCAAAAACTTCCAGATACCTCATGGCAAAGAGAATTATTGTTATTATCAATGCATAAAGGAAATAATCAAAATTGATTATTGCAATGAGTCCCATGAAAACAAAGAAGAAGCTTCTGACAAGGAAGGTGAGGGAATCTTCAACAAGATCCATTTCATTTTCCCTTATGTCAATTTTAAGATTAAAATGCCTGTTTATTGTTTTATAATTTCCAACAACAAGGGCAAAAACAAATATGGCAATGACAGCGGATCCTCCAAAATAGTCAACAATTCCGTAAAGAAGGAAGGCAACGCCTATTGTTGCAACATAACTCTTTAATCCCTTAAGAAATGCAAGAAAAATTAACCAGGCAAATCCAACCAAAACTCCAAGAACAACAGCAATACTTATTGAATCAAGTGCAAACTTTGAAAATTGGTATATATCGAATGATCCTGAATTGAATACCTGGATTAAAATGGAAAAGGCAAATATTGCAAAGACTGAATTTAATGTTGCCTCCGTAACTATTGTTCCATACAGATCCTGTGAAATTTTTATTCTTGAAATTACAGGTACAATAACAATCAACGTTGTTTCACCTATTATTGATCCAAGTATGGCACCATAAATATATGGCCAGGAAAACAGATAATACATAATGTATGAAAATATAACAGCAGGAATGGCAATGTCAAGAGTTGCAAGTATCGTGCCAATAGCACTGTTTTTAAGAAATCCGCTTATTTCTATTTTTCTTCCACCCTCAAAAATTATAACAACAATAGCTATATCACTGAATATGGGTGCAATATCCCTGAAATATGTAATATAGTTGGATGGAATAATGTTTGTGATTGGACCGATCAGTAATCCTACAAACAGAAGAATCAATATTTCAGGAATTTTAGTTATTCTGAACAATACTTCCCCAAGGTAACCTATGAGTATAACAAAGGCTATTAAAATTAATACAAGGTAAGGATTGAACATTGATTTAATATATTTCTGTATTGTATATAAAAATTTCTTTCACTTTTGCCCCAGGGGAAAAATTTTATTTAATGTTTGATTTTCAAAAATTGATTAAAAATGGTCGATAACAATTATCCTGTAACCATAATCTACCCTGTTATAAACAGTCTAACAGGTACAAATTCGTATACGAGAAGAATAATGAAAGGTTTAAACAGAGAGGGTATACCTTTTAACAAAGTGCCTGTTAAAAAGGTTGAATACTCATTGTTTGGAAAACCCGTTGGTGGAATAATTTCACAGGTTATTGGATCCATGAGACCCCTGAGGGCAAAGAATGTTACCCATGCATTATCACCTGAGGTTGCAAAGAAGGATACGGATATTGTAACAATACATGATGTTATTCCTTTACAGTATCCAGATATTTATATTAAAAATATTTATGATAGGATTGCATGGAAAATCACATTCAGGTATGCAAAAAAATGGAAAATTTTGCTCGCTTCAACGAAATATGGAAGGGAAAAAATAATTGAAAAACTTAACGTTGATGATGAAAATGTGAGAGTTGTTTACCATTCCGTTGAGCACGATATTTTTTTCAGGGATAATGAAAATCCATTCCCTAACGATGGAAAAATACATGTTTTAACCGTGGGAGATTTTAATCCAAGGAAAAAGTATGATGTTCTCTACAAAGCAATTGAAAATGAAAAGGATTTTGTCCTTTACCATATAGGACCTGTGAATGGTTGGAATGAAAGATACAATTTCCTGAAGGGCATGGCAGAAAAGACGGATAACATAAAGATCCTTGGTCCGGTAAAACCAGAGATGTTAAGAAAGTATTATTCAAATGCAGATATATTTGTTTATCTGTCAATTGATGAGGGTTTTGGATATCCCCCTCTCGAAGCCATGGCCTGCGGAACAAATGTTGTTGTAAGTGATATTCCTGTTTTCAGGGAAGTATACAAAGATTATGCCTTTTATACAAAAGATGAGAATGTTATGGAAACAATAAAGTT
>JAVRLK010000172.1:0-2321 GCA_031961545.1 Thermoplasmatota archaeon
ATGAATACGTTTTTATAAATATAATTATTCTCATCAAAATTTCCAATTCTATAATCGCGAGTGCAACATATCCTGAAATGAATGAGACATTTAGGTATGATCTTATACTCTTTATCCTGTATACAAAAATAATAATAGGTAAAGTTAAAGCAATCCCAACCAGATAATAAATGCTAAAAATTAAAATAGATCCTGACCAGATTTTTGATATGAATGGTGTAAACATTATCCCAAGTAAACCGTATATGTTTGCCAAGGTTATGTAAAAAAGATATTTCTTTGATGAACCTGTAATGTAAAAATAAGTTGAAATTATGTTAACATAAATCAAGATTGATAATATTATAAAAATAATTAAATTTTGAATGTACTTAAGGTTAACATAAAACACGGAATTTTTTGAAGGATCGTTCAACAAAACCATTAAACCGAACCAAATAAGAAATATTGTAAGGAGTATGTTCATATAATAGTGTAGAAACTCATTTTCCCATCTTTCTTTGATCTTTTGCACGATGCCTGGTAAAACAAATTGTTTCATCTGGTTAATTTCTAAAATTCTACTTGAGAATTTCACAAATGCAACTTCTGAATCATAATCCAATTTAAGTTTTTCTTGTTTGGAAAATTCATCTTCTTCATCGAGTTTTTTATTTATTATTCTTGGGAAATTGTTTGAAGCAATATTCGAATTCTGATTCAATTTTGAAGTTAATCTTTTTACTAAATTTTCCCTATCCGTATTTTCATCATGCACTTCTTTGGAAAAATTGTAAAGCTTGTCACCAAGAACAATGAAATCGTCATTTATCCTTGATCGTTTCCTTAAGAATTTATAAACCAAAAATGCAACTATTGATGCAATGATTATTTGGATGATGTAGTTGAGGAAATTATAGATATTTATTATAATCATTTACTAACCACCCAGTGGTATGTATGAAAAATGATTAATTATTCTTATATCGAGAATATAAACGAAAATCACACTGTTTGGATTATTTTGTGGATAAATTATGATATTAAAATTAAAATACGAATTGTATGATGTGTTTGGCATCAATATTACATTTATTATAAGGCCCCGAGAATTAGTTAATAAAGCAGGATTTGCGGGATTTTTCGACGATCCAGGCTGATAATAATATTCCAGATTCGTTTTATTATCCGAACCATTGAAATATAGTGTGAAATTCAACATGTTTGAATAGGAATTATTAGTTGGCGTAACATAATATGCATAAGCCATGAAATTTGAAGAGTAAGTGGAATTTAAAGATAACATATTAACATAACTAAAGGCCGATAGTAAATTATTTCTATAAGTCCAACCATTATTAGGGTTTGAAGATTTAGCTATTGTACCGTTTGTTTGTATTGCCCAGAAAATTTTATCTTTTTGATCGTATCCCAGTCCTTCATCGGTACCCTGTGAAAAAACATGATAACGGTAGGCAGTAAAAGTACCTGATGTGTTACCTGCACCATTGCTTGAAACATAAAGAGGGGTACCGCTATTTATTTGTAAAAGATATAAATTTCCTTTATTACCTGTAGTGATACCAACTAATCCATTAATTCCTGTAGAATTATACTGAACCCAACCTGAAGATTCACCAACATAAACATTGCCGTTGTAACTTATTCCATAAGTATAATTGTAATAATCGTAGCCAGGATAATATGCGCAAGTAGATATTAAATTAACAGAATTTGAAGAATTATAATTATTATAAACCCAGCCTGAAGAACCATCATAGGGATCATACTGATATTCATTACCATAAAGATCTGTAAAGATAAACCCCTCATCATCATGGTGCCTATAACCTTCTAAATTTGCTGTAACTGAGGTCCAGGGATAGGGATAGTTCTGCAGAGGTAAATCCCAAGTAGAAGTTGCGTTAAACCAGTAATCATTAATTAAGTCATAAGCAAATACATAGCCATAATATGTTAATACTACAACATAGGCCGTGGATATTCCTGAAGAAGTTAAATTTAGGGCAGCAATGCTTGTGATTGGACCAGCATAACTAAAACCACTGAAGTAAGGGGAACCTAGGCTAGAATTTGTGTATTTTAATCTTACCCATAAAACCTGAACATCACCAAATGTATCGGTCCAGAATACGTTACCTTTATCATCACAAGTAATTCCTGAACTCCATATGCTTGTTATGTTCATATAAGCCTGATCTCTATAACTGTTTAAATTTGTCCACCAAAATGGTGGGAAATTTGTAGAGTTATTATATACGATTTTTGGAAGATTGGCATTTGTGGATGTACTGTAGGAATAGTTAATAACTGTATGAGAA
>JAVRLK010000173.1:0-2241 GCA_031961545.1 Thermoplasmatota archaeon
CAGAATGCGTATTCAGGTTGCGTCACAACAGTCCCATCAATGAGCCTTCTCCTTGGATTTATTCCAATAACACCTCCCCATGTTCTTGTTCCTATAAGTGGCCCTATTTTCATAAGCTTGAATGCATGGCTGAAAATATCACCATCTGAACCAGATAATTCATTGGTAAGGCATACAACAGGTCCCTTCGGTGATTCCGGTGGATATTCTGTTTTCATTCCATGCCTTGGATTATCGTATCCTATGATCTTCCTGTTCAATACTTCAAGCAAAAGTGGTGAAACGTATCCCCCTGTATTAAATCTAACATCTATTATTAACGCTTCATGCTCACTTTCTTCAAGATAATTTAAGAAAAATTCGTTGTATCCCCTGTTACCCATATCGGGTATGTGAACATAGCCAACCCTGTTATTGCTTATTCTATGAACAAGATCTTTGTTATTCTCAACCCATTCCCTGTAAATTAGATAGGATTCATCACCGAGGAGTTTAACGTTCCTTATGATTCTTTCATTTTTTCTTAATAATGTTATCGCGACAGTTTCATCTGCCATGTTAAGAAGAACCTTACCAGGTGGGTTTGTTTCATCAAGATCAATACCGTTTATCGATAGAATAACATCACCCTCCATTGCATCAGCACCTGACTTTGATAATGGTGAAATATCATCCATCCTTCCCCTGTAAATTTTCTTTATGTAATATTTTCCATTGTAATCTATCTCACCGCCAAGAAATCCAATGTTTTCCCTTGGTGAATAATGGTAATCACCAAGATATTCGTATGAGTGTGATGTTCCAAGTTCTCCCTGCAATTCCCATATGAGATCTGAAAGCTCTGATCTTGTAGAAATTTTATTTAAAAGATCATAATATTTTTTGAAAATGTCATCCCACTTTATGTTTTCATCCTTCCAGTAATTTTCCCTCATCAATGACCAGGTTTCATAAAGCATCTGGCTGAATTCCTGTAAAGGATTTATTTTTAATTTAATCCTTGAAATGTCAATTATTCCTGTTTCCTTACCTGGATTTGTATTTTTCATTTCACTTTTTTCTGTGGAACTAACAACCCTTAACATATTTTCATTCTTGTATAACATTTTTGTTCTATCACCTGATAAAACAAAAAATTCGGCCTTTTCAACAAACACTTCATCCTTTCTATCATTTATGTTGTAATGTCTTATTTCACCGGCGGATTGATCCTGTGATGATAATGTTAAATTATTGTATAGAAAACCATTCTTTACACCTGCAATCCTGAAATATCTTCCTTCAGGTAAGGGGACAGGTATGATCCTTTCATCAATGTTTTCAAACTCAATCTTAATTTCTTTCTGCTCCCCATCAGGTTCATAAAGAAATGGATTCTTTATTCCACTGTTAAGTGTGATTAAATAAATTTTTGAAGGTAAAGGATAGGAAAGGTTGTATCTGATAATTTCATTAACAGGTGATGAACTATGCAGGGATATGAAATAAAGGTATCTACCAAGTGGATCAAAGGAAGGTGAAAAGATCCATCTGTAATTCTTTTTTACATCAACGAATTCCATTGTTTTTATGTTTCTTATCCTCAATCTATTTTTATTCTTTTCCTCAGAGATAACATAGGCTATGTAATTATCATCGGGTGAAATATCAAGGTATTCTATTTCTTCACTCTTAGTTCTGTCAATAAACTTTAATTCCGATTTTTCAAGATCAACGAGATATAGTTCCTGTCTCATTGTGGATATAAAAGCAATCTTCCCTGAATTTGATACCCAGAGATGCTGTATTGGTCCAACATCCGTATCTATAATTTTTTCAATTCCATTCTCACTGAATATAATTATCTTTTCCTTTCCATTTTCTACAAGAACGGATATTTTTTTATTGTCCCTGGTGAATTGAACAAGCCTGTTCCTTATCCTATCGTTAACAAAAACAGGACCTTCCCAGTTTTTCATTCTTGCTACCTTCCCCCTTATACAGATTGCAATTTCCTCACCGTTCTGGTTGAGGGAAATTCCATCAAGATAATTAAGGGGATTTTCAATCATCCTTTCCTGCAGCTGTTTTTTGGAACCATAAATATCAAGGGATAATTTTTTCAATTTTCCATCGTAAATGTAAATATCCCCGGCCATCTGAAATACAATTCTTTTTCCATCAGTGGATGCAAACCTCGCGTAATAATCATTGTTATCCGTGTGAACCATTAAATCATTCCCATCAAGATCACAGGAATAT
>JAVRLK010000174.1:0-2283 GCA_031961545.1 Thermoplasmatota archaeon
ATATCCCATATTGGATATATAATATTTCAGATTCCTTCCTATGAAACCTTCTCCTCCAGTAATCAGGAATTTTTTAGTCATAGTGGTTTATTAATATATTGTTAATAATATCTTTTGTATTATCAACCTTAACTCCGGTGATTTTAGGGTTAAATTTGTTTCAAATTGGAATTCCCTTATCTGTGGCTTTTTCAGTTCCAATTTCATCAATATTAATGGTATTCCTATATCCATTCCTGTGTGCCCTTCTCCCATCAGTTCTCTCATATCGATCTGCTGATACCTGTATCCTGGCCTCCTCTTCCATAACACTGTTAAGGAACCATTCAACCAGCTGTATATTTCCTTCGTTGTTATGCTTTAGGTAAGTGCTTATAACCTCCTTTACAATATCTAATTGGTCCTGCATTTTTTCACCTCTTCAAATCTGAAAAGTGCAGGACCTTTTCAATTTTACAGCAGTTTTATTACACTATCGTGATAAAAGATATGATTGAAAAAATATGGATAATTTTTAATGAAGTTTTTATAAACTGTGGGGAGGAAACTGATTTGTCTATTCGGATCAAAAGTCAAGAATGGAAACAGCAACAGTTAATTTTAAGATAAAACCTATAATTGGGGCCATTTTAAAAATAGTTATGCTAGACAGTTTAGAGATCTTAATGGAATTATTTATATATTAAGTAAACTATTACCTAACCTGTGAAGTTTAGAACAAAATTATTAATATTAATTAAATCAAAAGTTGACCTTATTGTATTAATAGCCGGAATAGTGTTATACAATTATTTTTGGGATATTATCGTTTCAGCCAGAATATTTGCATCGCTCAATGCACCTTATAGTGCAACTGTTTGGGACATGGGTGCATTTTATAATTCATTATGGCAAATAGTTTATATTCATTCTTTTAATCTTTTTATAAATGATTTTAATCGTCCTATGGTATTCTTATTATCTCCTTTAGCCCTTAGTCACTCCCCTTTTTTGTTTGTATATCTTCAGACTTTTTGGATTTCCATTACTGCAATTCCACTTTACATGATTAGCAACCATTTTATCAAAAACAAAGTACTCTCATTATTAATATCTATTTCATATCTTTTATATTTTGGAATTGCTGGACAAAATTGGTATGATATTCATTTCCAGACATTATTTCCTCCTCTTTTCGCGTTAGGTTACCTATTTTATTTGAAAGGTTATACAAAAACATCCTCTGTTTTAATTATACTTTCAGGAACCGTTCATTTCTTGTATATGATTTTTCCAATTTTTTTCTTTTCTCAACTTTTATTGAACGAATTGCGCAGTAAAACAAATAAAAGAACGTTAAATGTAACCTACATAACTTTGGTTATTTCTATTGGATTATTATTTGTTAGTTATTTATCTTTAATTCACCAAAATCCAGTTGGTTCTCCTGGTTCTCTTATGAGTAGTGCAGTTCATTTGAATTCATTTAATCTCCTTACTAATCTTTCTTCTAATATTGATGAGGAAATCCAAACATTTTTTTTATTGCTTTCTCCATTTTTAATGCTACCTCTCTTTTCCAGAAAATGGTTAGTATATATGTTGCCTTTTTTTGCTTTGGTTTTTTTCTCAAGATCTGTTGGTTTCTTTTTTCCAGATGTTATAAGAGATCAATATTTTACTTTAATAGTGCTATTCCTTTATTTAGGCATTATTGATGTTATTTCAAAAATTAATTTCTCAGAATTTTTACAGTCTTTGAGACTAAGAAATGATGATAATTTCAATATCTTAGAGAATCACAACTTTAATTCACATGATTTTTTAAAAGTGAAACCAAAGTATCAAACACATATAAACCTTTCCGGATTAAAAATTATATTGGTTATTTTTATACTTATTATCTTGCTAGGCTTAGTTTATGAACCCTACGGTCCTTTAAACTCTAGTTCCTCTGCAGATTTTTATTTAAATAAGAATCTTTCTTACAATCAGTCACTTTATTATTACTACAATAAAATAGTAGATCTGATACCAACTAATGATCCTTATGTTTTATACCAAAATAATATGCCCCAAGTCATATATAGAGACCCATCTGCTCTAACCGGTAACCTTTTTGGAGAACCTTACAATTTCACATATTTCATTAACGGAAAATGGACTTCTAACATTAGTTACATACTTGCTGACCCCTATTCTCATTATTTCAATTTAACTGGAGATTTTCCCTATATTGCAAACATGTACATTACTTTATATCATTTTCTTTCTACCGGAGAATATGGAATTTTGGCAGAATAT
>JAVRLK010000175.1:0-2271 GCA_031961545.1 Thermoplasmatota archaeon
ATCCACTTTCATAAAATGTAACTTGGTACTCCTGGGGTAAGTAAGAAAGTATACCTTGAATTTCACTACCGTTCTCTATAGTTATATTCCAGTTGTTTCCACCAGTATTAATATAATTAAGATTTTTTGCTATTTCACCTGTTTGATCTACACTACTATTGTAAGGGGCTGTTGCTGCTGGAATATAGTAATTTAGATTAAATGGCTCAACATAACAGGATAAGTTACCTCTTGTTGGTGGAGCAAATACACCTAAACCTCCAGATGGCCCTCCTACAAGTCCAAACTGAGGATCAAGACCACCAGGATAAGGATTGTCTGGATAAGGACCATTATAATATGTTTTTCCTTGCCATTGATAGGTGTAATTATATGTGCCAATAATGTAAGCAGCACCCGGCACTGGTAATGAAATTATGTGAGAATTTACCTTGAAATTAATTGTTTGTTCCAGAGGAATTGAATAATTTGTTAACCAAGTACTTATATTCCATGTATGGGGTAAATGTAAAATTTCCCCCAAAGGCCAATTATATTCATATAATGTTTCATTTGGATACAACCCATAAAATGGGTATATTACCCAGCCAGTGTAATACATTGTCCATCCTTTGCTTTCTGAACCATTTATGTATATTACATTTTGTATCCAATAAATTGGAGCACCAAATTGATTAGCCAGGAACAAATTTTGCTGAATTGATGCATTATAATTATAATTTATTGAATATGTTCCTGTAGTGGAGTTGTAAAAATAGGACGTGACATTAAGACCATTCAATGTTAAAGAGTCGTAGACACCCTTTAACTTTGTTGTTGAGTTTGTGAAATTTATATTTAATACATACATAGTAAAATTGTAAGCATCAATTGATCCCCAACCAGTTACAAGATCGTAACCAAAGGTTGCATTATACATATGGTTTCTTCCATAAATAACATCATAAAATGGGAGAGTTGGTAAGGATGAATTGTATGCTCCTTTAGTACTGAATCCTATGGTGGAAGTTATAGGTGGTGGAGTAATCTGCCTATTTGCTAGGTTATAAATTAATGGATTTAAGAATCCCAGATTTGGTTGATTATAATATTTTAGTACTGCATCCATTTCTGCAACAATTCCTGCCTCAACAGGTGATGCTATACTTGTACCCCATGCCCAATAAAAATTATTATTATAATAAGATGTGCCATTTACTGTTATAAATACAATTGTATTGTTAGCTATGGCAGAGATATCAGGAACTCCCCTCCCTTCACCATTAAGTATCTTATTAGCCTCCGAATTTAGCTGATAATCGGGCTCAGGGAATATTGTACTTATTCCACCCTCAGTTCCGGCAGGCCCTCCATTTTCAGTATCGTTTGCACTGATATACCAGGCTGTCTGATTTAATATATGTAGATTATTCCTTAATGTTAATGTTGTTCCACCTACAGCTATTACTCCAAAAGTATTATATGACATGGCCGAAGGAAATTCAAGGATGGATCCTAAGTATTTGGAACTGGCAGTATTATCACCTGCATCACCACTTGATGCAAGAACAGTTATACCTCTTGCCTGTGCTTCCTGTAAATATTCATACCAGGCAGTATCATTATATTCAATAGATCCCCAGGAATTGGAGATGACAGATACATTATTCAGTGCGGAGTAAGTTGAATTTGGGTTTAATATGAATGCCAATGCAGCATCTAGGTCTTCTGTAGTTGCGTTTGGTCCATACACATTATAAATACTTGAACCCGGTGCCATACTTCCAATCATTTCAAGGTCTAGAGTGTTTTCAAATGTAGCCCCTGAAACATCATAACTAGCTGAAATTCCTGGTGCTGGAGCACCATTAATTGGAACTCCATAAACCTTTGAATGTGGTTCGTATGGAGGAAGGGTAGCATTGAAATAAGAATAAATATCTGCTGGATAAAATGGACCCACTGGGACACCTGAAGAATTATGACCAGACCATAAAATTGTTGCTATAACTTCATTTGTAGGATAGGTTATATTGAGTAAAGACTGTTCATCGTAAGCTACCTGTAAATCTGAACCATAGATATATTGGACTCCACTCTGATTTACAGGTAAAGGATATCCACCATCAACAAAACTTTTACTACTAGGTGTTATTGATGTACTAGAAACATACAAATTGGTTGATATTGGTAATTTATAGTTTGTTAATCCCGTTACCTGGGAAACCATGGATGCAAGGTATGATGGTAGCTCTGGAGTTGATCTTGCATAATAAATTTTGCCGTCTACAG
>JAVRLK010000176.1:0-2268 GCA_031961545.1 Thermoplasmatota archaeon
TTAAACCAGGAGACAGGGTTGCAGTTCTGGATTGGGACACAAACCACTACATGGAAAGTTACTATGCTGTTCCAATGACAGGTGCTGTTTTACACACAGTTAACATAAGGTATCCCCCTGAAATTATTTTCTACACAATGCAGCATGCTGAGGATAAGTATGTAATAGTGAGGGATGAGTTTTTACCAATAATAGAAAGGGCCGCACAGCTTTTTGACTTTGTAAAGGGATGGATTGTATACTCGGACAAAAATGAAGAAATAAAGACTATTCTAACACCAAACTATAATTACGAGGAACTTGTTGCATCATCTGAACCCATGGATTTCCCTGACCTTGATGAAAATACATGGGCCACGATTTTCTATACATCGGGAACAACAGGTTTACCTAAGGGAGTTACGTTTACTCAAAGGCAGCTTGTTTTACATGCACAGGCACTTGCCATTGCCGTTCACGCTGAGCCCTTATATGTTACGGATAACGATGTATTCATGAGCCTTGTTCCCATGTTCCATGTGCATTCCTGGGGACTTCCGTACGTTACAATGATAACAGGTAACAAGTATGTTCTTCCGGGAAGGTATGATGTCAAAAAAATCCTAGAACTTATAAAGAATGAAAAGGTAACACTTTCTTTAATGGTACCTTCAATTCTTTATATGATATTAACGCATCCTGAAATAGAGAATTATGCAAAGTACCTCAATGGCTGGAAGGTTGTGATAGGAGGAGCAGCATTACCATCAGGACTTGCAAAGCTTGCGGAAAAGTTCGGTATAAACATAATGGCTGGCTATGGACTTTCTGAAACCTGCCCTGTTATTACACTTGCACTGTTCACAAACAAGGTTAAGAAAATGAAGGAGGAGGAAAGATTCCTTTACAAAATCAGTACAGGTATTCCAATTCCATTTGTTAACATCAGGGTTGTTGATTCTTTTAACAAGGACGTGCCATGGGATAATAAGAGCATAGGAGAGATTGTTGTAAGAGCTCCATGGCTAACAAGTGAATATTATAAAGATCCTGAAAAGACGAGGGAACTCTGGAAGGATGGATGGCTGCACACAGGTGATCTTGCAGTTGTTGACCCGGATGGATATATACACATTGTTGACAGGGAGAAGGATGCTGTCAAAAGCGGTGGAGAGTTCATTCCTTCACTTCTGCTTGAAAATGTTATATCGGAAGTGCCGAACGTTGGTGAGGTTGCTGTCGTTGGTAAAAAGGATGAAAAGTGGGGTGAGAGACCTGTTGCATTCATAACAAAGAAGGATAGTGTTACAAAGGAACAGATACTTGAGCATCTAAACAAATACGTTGAAACAGGTAGGATACAGAAATGGTGGATACCCGATGATTTCATATTCATAGACCAGATGCCAAAGACAAGCACAGGAAAAATTGATAAAAAGGAATTGAGAAAATTCCTTTCTTGAATTTTTTTCAATTGGAAATCTTTATATTCCAAATTTTGTTAAATTAATTATGGTATCATTTGATGTTTTGAAGGGATATGTGGATAAAATAAACTCAAGCAGCGATCTGAAGGGAGAACTAAAGGGAATGAATGCAGTGTTCCAGTTTAAGAATGAGGCACAGAGCTTTTACCTTAAGATATCTGAGGATGGTTCAACCATTTTAGAAAAAGGGGAGCATCCAAGCCCAACAGTTGTTCTGACAGCCAGTGAAAATGATCTTGAAGCAATAATATCTGGAAAGATGGATGGTGTTGCAGCCTTTTTCCAGGGTAAGTTGAAAATTAAAGGTGATCCGTTCCTTGCCCAGAAACTTGTAAATGTAATGAAAAAGTTGAAGTGATCACTATGGAATTCAAAAAAATCGCAATAATTGGATCTGGGGAGATGGGGCACGGTATAGCTGAAGTATTTGCAATGAATGGCTATGATGTAAGCCTTGAGGACATTTCACAGGAAATGCTTAACAAAGCGTTGAAGAACATAAGGGAAAGTCTTGAAAAGCTGTCAAAGAAAGGGAATCTTTCTTCAACAGTTGATGAAATAATGTCAAGGATAAAAACATTCACGGATATTGAGAGTGCAGTAAAAGAGGCAGATCTTGTTGTTGAAGCTGTTCCTGAAAAGGAGGATTTGAAGAAGAAAATATTTGCAGATCTGGAAAAATTCACAAGAAGGGATACGATTTTAACATCAAACACATCAAATATAAGGATAACTGATATTGCAAAGGATTTAAAATACAAAGACAGGGTTGCAGGACTGCATTTCTTCAATCCACCTGTTG
>JAVRLK010000177.1:0-2257 GCA_031961545.1 Thermoplasmatota archaeon
ATGCTTGAGGATGGAATTGGAAATCTGGATAGCAAAATTGCAATAAATCCATCGGGTGGACTTAAGGCAAAGGGTCATCCTGTTGGTGCAACAGGTATTGGTCAGGTTGTTGAGGCTGTTTTGCAGTTAAGAGGTGAGGCTGAGAAAAGGCAGGTAAGCAATGCAGAATATGCATTAACGCACAGTGTTGCAGGTTCAGGTGCATCCTCAATCGTTCACATACTGGAGGTGGTTAGATGACAATTCCAAGGTTCTGGAGGGAGATTGAACACAGGTACAGGCTTGTTGGAACAAAATGTCCATCATGCGGAAGGGTCTATTTTCCACCGAGAGATGTTTGCCCGTACTGTCATAGAGCATCCGTTGGTAAAATGGAAAAGTATGAATTGAAACCAACGGGAAAAATATACTCATTCACCGTTGTTCATGACACAATAAAGGATTTTCAGGATCTCAAACCCTATGTTCTTGCAATTGTTGAAATGGATGATGGACCAAAAATAACAGGGCAGGTTGTTGATGTTGATCCTGATGAGGTAAAAATAGGTATGCCTGTAAGGGCTGTTTTCAGGAGAATAAAGGAAGAGGGTTCATCAGGTATAATTGAGTACGGATACAAATTCTCTCCCCTTTAATTTTTTTGCAACATTTTAAATAATTTTTTTACTTTATGGTAATTGGTGGTAACATGCTCGATTTTACATTTACAGAGGAGCAGGAAATGATTAGAGAGAGTGTGAGGGAATTTGCAGAGAAAAAGATCGCACCTGTTGCACTTGAAATGGAGAAGACAAGGCAGATACCCGAGGAAATAATAAAGGGAATGGCAGATCTTGGTTTGATTGCCTGCACTGTTTCACCTGAATATGGAGGACAGGGTTTTGATGCAGTAACCGCTGGAATAATTGCTGAGGAACTTGCAAGGGCCGATCCAACGGGTTCAATACCTGTTTTCTATCTTATACAGGCATCCTGGGGACATGTTTTTGACAAGTATGGAACTGAAGAGGCGAAACAGGAAGTCCTTCCAAACGTTACAAAGGGAAAATGGTTTTTGGGTATTGCAACAACAGAATCCGATGCTGGTTCAGATGTTCTTGGAACAAGAACAACAATAAGGAAGGAAGGTGACCATTACGTTGTAAACGGAGAAAAAATGTACATAAGCGGTGTTAGGGAGGCCTACACAAGGGGCGGAGGTCATATAACGATTGCAAAACAGTTCCCTGAGCTTGGAGCAAAGGGTATGACATTGTTCTATTTACCATTACAGTCTAAGGGCATAATTCCAACATATGTGGATGATCTTGGAAGGGAGGGAATATCAACAGGCGGTTTCACAATAGATAATGTTACTATTCCAAAGCATTACATAATTGGTGAGGAGGGAAAGGGATTCTACATAGTTCATGAGGGTTATGAGTTTGCAAGGGGTTTAATTGCAACAATATGCGCATCGGCAGGATTGAAATCGCTTGAAAGGGGTGCAAATTACCTTAAGGAAAGAAAGGCATTCGGAATGCCTTTAGCAAAATTTGAGGCTTTACAGTTTAGATTAGCTGAGCACTACACAAAACTCAGCTTCCTGAGGTTGGGTGCATACTGGGCACTCTGGACATACGATCAGGAGGGAAAGGGTAAAGCTAAAAGGTTTGAGGTGAGCAAGGCAATAGCCATGGCAAAGATGTTTGCAAGTGAATGGGCAACGGAGGCAATAGATGAGGTAATGCAGTGGCAGGGTGCATTCGGATACACAAAGGAATGTGTTGATCAGGTTGCCTGGAGGGCAATAAGATCCTTCGGATGGGCTGAGGGAAGCAAGGAGATAATGCGCGTTATAGTCAGCAGGGAATTATTGGGAAAGGAGTATATAGCATACAAGTGATCAGGAATGAGGATAATTGTACTTGTTAAACAGGTCCCTGATACATCTGAATTGAAGTTCGATGAAAAGGGAAACCTTATTAAGGATGTTTCGCAGATCCTTAACCCATTCGATCAGTATGCGCTTGAGGAGGCAATTAGAATAAAGAATTCAGTGGGAGGAGAAGTATACGCACTAACCATGGGACCTGAACAGGCAAGATCTGTTCTTTTAAAATGCCTGGCACTGGGAGCAGACAGGGCTTTTCATATTAATGACAATGCACTTGCCAAATCCGATTCCCTTGTTACATCTTTTGTTATATCCGAGGCAATTAAAAAGATAGGACAATATGATCTTATCTTCACAGGGCAGCAAACACTTGATGGTGAT
>JAVRLK010000178.1:0-2256 GCA_031961545.1 Thermoplasmatota archaeon
AAAATTTTGACCATATTGTTAAATATTTCCAGTGAATTCTTCAATAAATGAAATTTGCGGTTGACAGCATGCTTGGGAGACTTGCGAAATATTTGAGGTTCCTGGGTTATGATACCTTTTATGCTGAAAATTCCATGGATGATCTGAACCTAATAAAAATTTGCAGGGAGGAAAATAGGATACTTTTAACAAGGGATAAGGATCTTGCAAAAAGGTATGAAAATGCGTATTATGTTAAAAGTCCGGATTACAGGGAGCAGATAAGGGATGTTTTTAAAAAATTCTCCCTTAACCTTGACAATGCGTTAACTTTATGCAGTGTATGCAACGTTAAACTTGAGAAAGTTGATAAGATTTATGTTAAGGGTAAAGTTCCTGATTTTGTTTATTCATCACATGATGAATTTTTCATATGTCCCAACTGTGGTAGAATTTATTGGCAAGGTTCACATACAGAAAATATAATGAAAATGCTTGAGGAGATTGGTAAAAAATGAGGATAATCGAAATGGATGAAAAAAGGAATTATGTTAAATTGCACATTGATAGTCTGGACGATCTCTGGACAATAAACAATATTCTTGAAAAGAACGATATTGTTTATGGAATAACGTTCAGAAGGGAGGAGGCAAGGGATGATTCAATAAGATCAAAAAAGACTGAAAGGATTAGATTAAAGATAGGAATTGAGGTGAATAAAATAGAATTCCAGGAATTCACGGACAGATTGAGGATCAATGGTAAAATTGTTGATGGTCCTGAAGATTACATTGGATCCATGCAAACATTGTCCTTTCAAATAGGTGATGATATTGAAATAATAAAAAAGGAATGGAATGCTTTTTTTATAAAAGAGATTGAAAGGGCTGTTAATGATTCAATAAAACCCAAAGTAATTTTTGTTGCCATGGATGATGAATATGCAACGATTGCACTCATGCACAACTATGGTATTGAGGAAATTGCCGAAATAAGATTGAACAAACATCACAAAGATTTTGATGAAAACACAAAGGATGATTTTGGTGAAATAATTTCAAAGTTAAAGCAATACTGGGATGGTAAAATGCCCATCGTTGTTCTTGGACCGGGGTTCACAAAGAATAATTTCATAAATTACCTTGATAGGGATATGCTTGAAAAAACAATGGTTGTTGATACATCCTATGGATCAATGAGGGGTATATTTGAATCAATAAAATCAGGAACACTGGATAAATTGATTGAAAAACAGAGGGTTGCGGTTGAAACAAAACTCGTATCCGATCTTCTTGAAGAGATAGGGAAGAATGGAAAATATGCTTACGGTATTGATCAGGTTAAAAGGGCAATAGAGAACGGGGCTGTTGAAAAGCTGCTTGTACTGGATAAAAAAATGAAGGAAAAGGATATTATGGCAATGATGAATGATGTTGAAAGAATGAGGGGTGAAATTTACATAATAAGCTCCTTCCATGAGTATGGAAAAATACTGAAAAATCTGGGTGGTATTGCTGCATTGTTAAGGTACAGGGTTGACTAATCCCTTACACCTTCATTGGATATTACTATTACAACTTCACCCTCTGGAAGGGCTGGTGAATCTATTAACCTTGCCACCCTCTTTTCACCTTTTGATCTTCTAAGTGAAATTCTGAACGTTGCAGTATGACCTACAATGTTACCCCCTATTGGCTGGTTTGGATCACCGAAGAACATGTCTGGTCTGGCAGATACCTGGTTTGTTACGGCAACAACAGCATTGTATATATCAGCGAACCTTAGTAAATCATGCATATGTTTGTTCAGAAGCTGCTGCCTTTCAGCAAGCGCCCCCCTGCCCGTGTATTCAACCCTGAAATGTGCTGTTAGGGAATCAACAGCTATCAATCTTACAGGGTATTCCTTTGCTGTTTCAAATGCCCTTTCAACAAGGAGCATCTGATGGCTTGAATTGTAAGCCCTTGCAACATGTATCTTTTTTAATGTTTCGTTTGGATCAAGGCCAAGGGCTGTTGCCATCTGGGATATCCTTTCAGGCCTGAAGGTGTTCTCTGTGTCTATAAGAATACCATGACCATTGAGACCTCCCCTCTCTTCAGGCAATGTAACATTCACAAGTAATTGGTGTATCATCTGTGTTTTACCGGATCCGAAAGGTCCAAAGAATTCAGTTATTGCCTGTGTCTCAAGACCACCGCCCAGAAGTTCATCCAGTGCCTTTGATCCTGTTGTCAATTTTGCAATGTGTTTCCTCCTTTCAAGAATTTGTTCACC
>JAVRLK010000179.1:0-2243 GCA_031961545.1 Thermoplasmatota archaeon
AACAGTAATGTTTCAAGAGCCAAATGGGACATATGTTTTCACAGTTACATCAATTAATGGTTATTCTATTAGCCCTACTACTGGAACAATCCTAGTAAATGGTAAAAATGTGATTACTCTGGTAACATTCACAGTCTTAACTTACAATGTAACATTTACTGAGAACGGATTATCCTCTGGAACAACCTGGAGCGTTATAATGAATGGAAACGCATTTAACGGTGAATCAATAAATAAAACATTAAGTTCTTCATCAAATATAATAACATTTAATGTTCCAAATGGAACTTATTCATATATGATCCAAGGCATATCTGGATACAAAGCTAACAATTATTCAGGTAGTATAATAGTTTCTGGCAATACAATTAATATAAAAATAACCTGGACAATTATAACATATCCAATAACAATAACTCAAACAGGAATTCCAAATGGAACGGAATGGTCAGTTACACTTACAGGTACAATATTTAATGGACAATACATTAATACAACATTGAGCTCTAAAACAAACAAAATAACATTTTACGAACCGAATGGAACATATTCATATAGAATAAATCTTCCTTCCGGATACCAGGGAACTAACTTAACAGGTACTACATCTGTTAGTGGTACAACTGCTACAATACAAATAAAAGCACAAGCACCTATGAACTATATGTTATTCATAATAATTGGAATTGCGTTAGTAATAGTGATAATAGGAGCATTTCTAGGATTAAGAATGAGAAAACCAAAGTCAAAAAGCCCAAAAGAATGGAAACCTGAAGAAAAGAAATAACCTTTTTTATTATTTTATTTTTTTTTAGAATGGAAGTTTAACAATAGCGGTACCATTGGGTAATGCTGCTACAAATTCGTATCCTTTACTAATGTATTCCGCCAATTCATCCATTTTAACTACTTTTTGTTTACTACCATTGTTTGCAAGTGCTCTTGTAACCTTATCCCTTAGTAACTTTTGGAAATCTTCATTTGACATATTTGTAAGATCCATTTTATCAATCTCTTCCTGTTTGTATCCTACGGCCAATAACAATTGTTGTTGTAAATAGAGTTTAGCATTGGATTCAGAAAGCTCGGTCATCCTTGTTTCCAAAAATTTGGTGCATTTCTTATATGCTTCTCTCATTTCTTCAATTAGATCAGGTGGTAATCTCTTATTTGTTGAATATCTTGCCTCAATATCCCCTTTATGTCCCATGAAAAATTGTCTCCATGGATGTGAAATTAATCCTTTAGATTCTGCAATATCCAGTGCTGTGGCAAAATATGATCTTAAAACATATGGTCTCATTTTCAATCCTGCAGATGTTATTGCTTCTCTTATATCCCTAGTTACCAGCTGTGTTCTCAGAAAATTATGTTTCTTAATCCCTTTTTCATCAAGGTTTAAAAAAGGAGAATCAGAAGTTAAATCTTCACCCCTTTTCTTTCTATCCTGTAGGTAATCCAAGATATAGGTAACCCCTTCTTCTGGTATGAATGTAAAATACTGATGTTTTGCTTTGCTTAAACTTGATCTAACAATTAGCAAGGTTGGTACTTTTTCAAATTCGAGTGTTTCAATATTCAATTCCTTAAGATCACCAAGTCTTATGCCATCGGTACCATCATAATTTCCTAAAGATTCAGGCCTTAAACCAGAAAATGCAATCAACGCTATTGCAACCCTTCCTCTCAATGATGCCTTTCTTAGAATTTTTGCCAATTCTTCTTTATTTGGAACTCTTTCATTTGCTATTCTTGGACTTTCATTTTCTCCCTTAATCTTAACATCTATTTTCAGATCAACATCATTGAATTTTAACCAGGATCTCAAAACTCTTTTAAACCTGGCAATATATGAGCCTGCTTTTCCTTGATTTTCTAAGGATCTCAGAAAATCCATAAATTTATTTTTGAATTCTTTAGGATTATTTTTTGCCATATCAATTATTTCCTCTGGATCAATGTTGTTCAATTCACAATAAAGTCCCAGGGTTCTTAGATAAACATCTGCTGTAATGTTTGATCCAGCCTTTATATTTTCGTACCATCTTTTCACATCCTCATTTTCCAACAGATCCTTATGCTTTGGTTGAAATGTCATAAATAAAGGTAACAATTCCTTCTATTTAAAGTATTCGTTTAAATAATTAAATGGGCTTGCCCGGATTTGAACCGGGGTCTTCGGCTCCCGAAGCCGAAAGGATAGACCATGCTACCCCACAAGCCCTTGATAAAGAAAAATAAAA
>JAVRLK010000180.1:0-2238 GCA_031961545.1 Thermoplasmatota archaeon
CCTATTTCCCTGGCATCTGACTCATCTGACCCACGTGACTCCAGATTTTTTTGAATTTTGGAATGTTGTTGTTCTTCTATTTCCTTCAAAACCTGTTTGATATAATTCACATCATACCTGAGTTTTAATTCTGTGATTTTTTCTTCGTCAGGTTTTCTTACCATTGTATATTTCTTTTTAACAAATTCTTCCCCATCTGGTGTTCTTTTCTTTTTTGTTATAACTGGCCTTTCAACAATTAAACCAAGCTCAGATTTAATTATTTTACTTATTTCTACCTTGTAATTTTCACCAAAAATAGAATAAATCGCTGAAAGATAAACCCCTTCATACTCTTTCGTATTTATAGTGTAATGATCGATATCCACACCTTCTTCTCCTTCCTCCAATTTTTCAAGAATTGTTAATGCAATTTCTCCTTCAGGCATCCTTGAAGCATTCTCAACATTTTTGATTATCTGGTTATGGATGATCTTTAAAAGATCATTTTTTAATTCCGGAATGATTGCAATGATAATATCAAAAGTAGTAAGGATCTGCTGCAATCTTGGTTCTAGTTTATCAATGTAAGGTTCAAAGAAATCATTATTGGGTTCAATATTGTTGATTTTATCAATCCAATCAATTCTAAACTGGAAAAGTTTGCCCCTTATTTCCTCTGCCCATGTTTTGAATTTATTATATTCTGAACCCCTTAATGTTAATGGTATTTCCTTTTTTCTTTTCATTTGAAAATCCATATTTACTGGGAAACTTTTACTTTCGATCCCTCCTTCATTATAGGTACTTCTGCTTCCTAAAATAGTGGGCCCGAAAAGATTATATGATAACAATGTATCTTTTCCTGTTTGTTTTTCCTTATTTGCATTTATGTAAGGGGCTTCTTTGTTGTATCTTCCGTTAAGAATTGATAGGATCTCTTTGTCCAAATATAGTTTTTCATCAATGCATAAAACAGCTTGGTATTCATCAGCTATTCTTTTTAATGGTGCGGCCGGGATATCAACAACATAAACAGCATAAGGAGTTATTTCTGTAAACACTTTTAATAATCTGGATTTTCCTTTACCCCAAGGAGCATTCACGTGAATAAATGGGATCATTTCTACATCCAAATAATCAAATATAGAAGATTCAATAGCGTAGAATGTAAATAAGAGTTCATCTTCTTCTGGCAATTCCACATAAGTGTGTATGAATTTCTTGATCTCGTTGAATAAATCATATGGTGTACCGTAGGGTATTGGATAAGGTGGAAATTTTACAGCATCTACTTTACTCTTTTTCTTTAAAATCATTTCAATTTTTTTCATATTAATTTGCTCTTTTGGGAATATTCTGTAAATTTTCTCCGGATCATCCTCATCTGGAACATCAAGAAAAGGGACAATTCCTATTATTTTTCCATCTTTGTATTTCAAGAATTTCAAAGTATTGTTTTTATCAATGAATTCATCATAATGATTCCCTTCATTGTCTGTAAATCTTGTCAAGTATTCTGGGATTATCTTTTCTTTTTTGTTGTCTGAAAGGGTTTTTTCAATTTCTTCACTAACCATTTCTCCTGGTGTGTCCTTTTCTTCACTCATTATTAAGCACCCCTTCAATCTCATTAATTATTTTTTCAAGGCTGGTTTTTCCTTTTACAGGCTTACCTTCCTGCAATCTCTGATCTGTGTATTTAAAAGTATTAACATGATCACAGCCTTTACCCGTTAACCTGCAAAGTTCGGAAAGAATGTATTTTCTTGTTTCAGCCTTAACCCCTCTTATTGCTAACATGCCATTAATTGCTAATGTAAAATCATTCCTTCTGTGATCCGCCTTTTCCCAATAAGGTAATAAGATCCCTATGATTTTCTGGATCTTTTTTAATTCAATTTCCTTGAGCCTGATTTTTTCCCTTTCATTTATAAGATTAGGTTTATAGAATATAAATAGAATAGTGAAAAGCCAATCTGGAAGGTCTGCAATTTCCTTGATTTCAATGAATTGATATGATCCTAACAGACCTTTTGAAGGTGGCAAAAGTGTGTAACCCCCATAGGTTTTAATATCAACATGATCAAAAAGATTGTTTCTGTTTGTGATTTCAATGTTCTTTTTTTCAAGGGTCCTTTTTTGATCTTCCGTTAATTTAAAGAAATATTGTGTGCCTCCTGACTGTGTTTTTGTAATTAAGGTATGGAGCTGGGATCCCTTATTATATTGTTTAATGATTTTCTTAAATGAAATCAG
>JAVRLK010000181.1:0-2223 GCA_031961545.1 Thermoplasmatota archaeon
ATGTTTAAGATAAAATTACATTGAAAAAATAAATTATAGGGAAAAAACTATGAATAAAAATTTCTTGAAGATAGGCCCGGCCTGGATTGCAATGATGGCCGATATAGATGTTGCAAGTATAATCACAGGACTAGAGGCAGGTGCATCTTTTGGATACAGGATGATATTTGTAATGATGATTCTTACAATTCCTTTGATTGTTCTACAGTACTCATCAGGTTTAATAGGAATTGTTACAGGAAAGGGACTTGGTGCATCAATCAGGGAGAATTATGGAAAAAGATTATCAATAGTTTCCGGATTTTCCATGGCATTAACGGATTTTCTATCCTATTCTGCTGAATATGCTGGAATAGCAATAGGCTTTGAAATTCTTGGCTTGAACCCAATCTTAGGTATTGTTCTTGCATTCATTGCCCATAATCTTGTCATAGTATCCGGTAGTTTTAAAAAGATTGAAAGGATACTTATGTTCACATCTGTTTTTCTTATTTTATCACTTGTTCTCGGATCATTGATAACAAATTTCAACATTGTTTATTTCATTGAGGGTTTATCACCCATTCAACCATTCAATGATCCTGAATACGACTATCTTTTTGTTGCAAGCATAGGTGCAGTGATAATGCCCTTTATGCTTTATTATCAGGCAGGTGCAACAGCTGAAAAGAGATTAAACATTAATGATAAAAAAGTTGTACGGAATGAAACAATAATAGGAGGATTTGTATCAGAACTCATAATGTCTTTCATTGTAATGGCTGGAATTTCAATTGGAAAATTTGCAAATGAACCAAAAATGCTTATATATGCCCTAAAACCCTTTGGATCATTTGCGCCATATATTATTTCATCCGGTTTTATTTTTGCAGGTTTCCTTGCACTTGTTGTTGTCTCCCTTGCATCCATGTGGGGTATAACTGAAGCATTAAACATAAAGGTGAAGTTCACAGGAAAAATAAAGGATCTCAGGTATTTTTACATAGTTTTCCTTTCTGAAAGTGTTCCTGCAGCAATTCTAACAATTTTTATTGGCAATGATCTAATAAACTATGTACTTGAGCTCATGGTAATATTTGTTTTTGTTTTAATTCCAACAGGATTGATACTTGGATTGATGCTATCAAACAAAAAGATCATGAAGGATCATATGCCATCAAAATTTTTCTTATCTCTTTACTGGTTCATGTTTATTGTTGTTGAATTATCAGGTATTATAACTCTAATCTCAATTGTTTGAAAAATTTTATTATCTTCTGTTTTTATAACTTAAACAATGCTTGAAAATCTCGGACAGTCGTTGAAGGAAGCGATTAGAAAAATAACAAAATCATCCTATGTAGATAAGAATATTGTCCAGGAGGTTGTGCGCGATATTCAGAGGGCACTTTTGAAGAGTGATGTGGATGTTTACCTTGCCCTTGACATTTCAAAGAAGGTTGAGGAAAGGGCATTGAATGAAAAACCTCCCGAGGGAATGAGTCCAAGGAACTACCTTGTTAAGATAATTTATGAGGAACTTGTTTCACTTATTGGAAAGGGAAAGGACATAAATTTAAAACCACATAGAATAATGCTCGTCGGTCTTTATGGTCATGGTAAGACAACAACAGCCGGCAAACTTGCAAGGTTTTATGTGAGAAAGGGCCTGAACGTTCATCTCATTGGCTGTGATGTGCACAGACCAGCTGCCATGGAACAGCTTGAGCAGATTGGAAAAATGATAAATGTTCCTGTTTTTTTAATAAAAGGTGAAAAGGATCCAAGGAAAATTGCAAAAACATACCTTAATGAATCAAGGGGCGATGCTGTTGAAATATTCGATACATCGGGAAGGGATGCTCTGGATGATGATCTCATAAATGAATTGAAGGATATAAAGGAAATCATAAAACCACATGAAATATACCTTGTTGTTGATGCAAGCATAGGGCAGCAGGCTGGAAAGCAGGCAAAGGTTTTTCATGATGCTGTTGGAATAACAGGTGTTATTTTAACAAAAATGGATGGTACAGCAAAAGGAGGAGGAGCGCTGAGTGCTGTTGCAAAGACAGGTGCACCCATAGTTTTCATAGGAACTGGTGAGCATCTTGAAAACCTTGAGGTTTTTGATCCAAAAAGGTATATTTCAAGGCTCCTTGGTTTAGGTGATCTACAGACACTGATGGAAACTGTTCAGGAAATGAACATTGATGAGAAAAAGGCCGAGCAAACTGCTGAAAA
>JAVRLK010000182.1:0-2202 GCA_031961545.1 Thermoplasmatota archaeon
GTGAATTGTTATGAACATAAGGAAAATACCTACAGCTGTAGCGGCATTTGACAGCATAATAAAAGGTGGTGTTCCTGAGGGATCCGTTGTTCTCCTCTTCGGTGAACCCGGTGCAGGGATGATCGAATTTTCCATTACGTCTGCAAGTAAATTATCCCAAATAAAAAAGAGACCTGAATTTATGAAGGAAATAATTGGAGGATATACTGAAAACATTTACATACCATCAAAAACGCTCTATATTAGCTTTACAAAGAGTGAGGAGGAGATAAAAAGGTTCGTTACACTCAGCATTGATGAGGATCTCAGTAATTCATTCTTTGATAACCTTGTTGTTAAGGATCTTTCTTCAATCTATTTCAGAAGGAGTTTCATACCAAAGTCCTGGATATCACAGAAATCCATTCTTGTCCAATCGAACGAGGATCTTTTCCAGGAGGTTGTAAAATTTCTAAACGATTATGGTGATGACAGCATAATAATAATTGATTCACTCACAGATCTTTTCACCAATCCTTCAATAAATGAACAGGCAATAATCGATATAATTAAAGGTCTTGTTAAGGTTTCAAAGAAATGGTCCAGTTTGATCTATTTAATACTCAATGAAAAAATTGCATCTGAAAGAATGGAACAGATAATTTTCGATGCTGTTGATGGAATACTTTTCTTCAAATGGTACAGTTCGGAGAAATATTCACAGAGGTACAGGTACCTTTACGTTTTAAAGTTCATTGGTGTTTTACCTCACATTGAGGAGGAAAGGGTAATAAGGTTCAAAACACAGGTAGATTTTAAGAATGGATTTGTTGTTACATACACAGAAAAGATAAGGTGATTGAAATGGAAAGAATTGAATCTGGTATAAAGGGCCTTGATGATCTCTTGCACGGTGGTATTCCATACGGTCATACAGTTGCTGTTATCGGTCCCTTTGGATCAGGAAAGACAACAATGGCCATGCAGTTCATTTACCATGGCTTAATAAACAATGAAAAGTGTGTTTACATAAGCCTTGAGGAGGATAGGGATTCCATAATAAAAACAGCAAAGGAATTTTCCTGGAATTTTAATGATTACATTGATAAAAATCTTTTACTTGTAAAACTTGATCCAGAGGATGCAAAATCAACCATGACAAGGGTTGAGAATGATTTAACACAGGAAATTTCGGATTTTGGAGCGAAAAGGGTTGTTCTTGATTCCGCAACCCTCCTAACAATGATGTTTCAGGAGGAGCATGAAAAAAGGAGGATTCTGTTTTTAATGTCAAACGCAGTAAAAAAGGCGGGTGCAACATCAATCTTCACTGGGGAATCAAAACCTGAAAATCCAATGGTTTCAAGGGATGGTCTTCTTGAGTATGTTGCGGATGGCGTTATACTTTTAAACCAGATACCTTTGAAGGAAAAGTATGAATTAAGACTTGTTTTACAGATACTAAAAATGAGAAGAACAAGCCATTCAAGAAAAATGCATCCCTTCTATATAGGAGAAAAAGGGATAGAGGTTTTGGCCGATGTTGATCTACTCTGAATAACTCTCTCCCTTCTGAAAATTCTTTGTTACATAATCAATAAGAAGATTCCTGTCCTTTCTTAGATGTGATTCATACCACTTTGTTATTATGTTGAAAAGAATATCATGTATTTCATCAATTGATGCCTCTGATAATGGTTTATCATAGAGTATATACTGTGTGTAAACCCTCTTCCATCCGGAATATTTGTAGTACCTTTCACCCTCATTGTATTCGAATATGAGCCTTACCCTTTCACCATTTCCAGGGTTTGTGTAAATTATTTTTAAGGAATCGCCAGTTCTTCCCTGTTCCCTTGTTGTGTCTGTGAACGATATGAGGTTAACGTTTCCAAAGTTAAAATCTTCCTTCAGTTTCCAGTTTGTGGGGAAATCTATGAACGTTGCCCACTGTGTGTATGGCGGCTCAAGGTTAAAGTGAACATTAATATCACCAAATTTCAGGTAAACCTTCCAGAGATCCTGTATAAGTGTTGCATTTAAATCCGCCTTTTTTCCGGATTCAGTGTTAATACTTTTTAATATTTCCTCAGTTTTTTTGTTAAGTTCACTTTCAAGTTTGCTGAACCAATCTTCATTTTCTTTTTGATCTGGATTTTTTGCAACCATATTTGATCCCTGATATAGTAAGGTTATATCTTTATATAAATCTTATGATGTAAC
>JAVRLK010000183.1:0-2191 GCA_031961545.1 Thermoplasmatota archaeon
TTTTTATTTCAAAAAATGATGTATAACCTATGTTATACAACATTTTTTACCTGTTTAGGCAAATCCATCAATATTTATCAAAAATGGGTCTTTCAAATCACCACTTTATTATTTCAGTTTAAAGACCTTTTCCAGAAATTTTTCAATAAAAAATATTTACAATAATTAAAAAATGTGTTAAATAAATTTTACAAACATATTTTATAATTTTTTCTATATTATAAAAGAAACTCTTAAATAAAATAAATCATTATAGGTTTTTCAATGAAAATTTCGGATCTGCCTTACTTTGAAAAATGGTTCATTATTGGAACGCTTCTTGGCATTATATCCGGATTTGCCTCTCTAGCCTTTTATTACTTAATAAAAATTTTTGAAATACTTTTTTTAAATTTGTTCGCAGGATATTATTTACCAGGTCCTCTTGGTGAGGGAGGTTCTTTAAATTATTTATTCATTTATCATTTTAATTACCTAATTCCCATATCAACAACGCTTGGTGCATTTATTTCTGGACTTATAGTTTTCAGATTCGCTCCTGAAGCGGAGGGACATGGTACGGATGCGGCCATAGATGCATACCATAGAAAGGCTGGAAAGGTAAGATACAGAATTATACCTGTTAAGGCAATAGCATCAGCCATAACAATAGGCTCAGGCGGCAGTGCGGGAAGGGAAGGACCAACAGCCCAGATATCTTCCGGAATAGGATCACTTCTTGCTAACGTTTTAAAGCTTAGCCCTGAAGATAGAAGAAAAGCTGTAGCTGTTGGAATAGGTGCAGGTATAGGTACAATATTCAAGGCGCCGATAGGTGGTGCAATACTTGCATCCGAAATTCTATACAAAAGGGATCTTGAACCTGAAATAATATACCCTGCAATAATTGCTTCCGCAATAGGATACGTTATATTTGGATCTGTTGTTGGATTTACACCCATATTTGGTTATTATTCATTACCATTTTCTCCATTTAGGTTACCCCTGTATGCGATACTTGGTGTTGTGGCAGGTTTTGCATCCATATTTTACGTAAAAACATTTTATGGTACAAGGAAATTTTTTAAGAATCTGAAAATCAGTAATTATTTCAAACCTGCAATTGGAGGATTACTTTCCGGTTTGATATTTCTTTTTTTCCCCGAATTAATGGGTATAGGATATGGTTGGATTGATCTTTTAATTTATCAGAAATTCAATAGTTTTTTTACATTTGGTATTCCTTTCATTATTTTCCTTTTACTTCTTTTCGTTTTTAAAGTTCTTGCCACATCACTGACAATAGGTTCAGGAGCGAGCGGAGGTGTTTTTGCTCCGGGACTTTTCATGGGCGGTACGCTTGGTGCCCTTTTGGGCATAATATTTTCTATTGCCTTTCCATCCATCGTTCCAACAATTGCACCATTTGTTATTATAGGTATGCTCTCATTTTTCGGTGCTGCCGCAAAGGCTCCAATTTCCGTAATGATAATGGTTATAGAAATGACAGGTGGATTACAGCTACTCCCAGGAGCAATGATTGCTGTTGCCATAGCCTATCTTGTATCAGGTGAGTATACAATTTATTCATCTCAGGTTCCAACAAGAAAAGATTCACCAGCACATGCAGGTGAATATAATGTGCCAGTTTTAAAAACTATAAAAATTGGTGAAGCAAAAATAAGGGATATTTCTATATTGAACACAAACAGCGTTGAAAGAGCTTTGAATATAATGCGTATAAACGATTTATTTTCTTTACCCGTTATAGATAAGGATAGAAATTTCTTGGGTATTGTATTTATGTCAGATATAAAGGATTCACCACCAAACGATAGAATAGAAAAATATGTGAGAAAAGGTGTAGCCTATGTTTCACCGAATTCCACAGGGGAAGAAATATGGAATGTTCTAACATCAACAAAATCAACATGGATCCCTGTTGTTCAAAAAGGAAAATTTCTTGGTGTCATATTACTGAATGATTTCGTTGAACTTTATAGAGAAAAATTAAAAGCATCCATGGAATGAAAAGAAAAACTCTTCTTTAATTTTTTAAAGGGATCAAAATTTACTAAAAGTTAATAAATATACTTTACAAAGTTTTTATAGATTATTAATCAATTTAACTAAATAACTAATATTTCATTTTTAATAAAAATATTGAATGTCCAATATTGTATTATAATTAATTACTAAGTTAAATAAATAT
>JAVRLK010000184.1:0-2187 GCA_031961545.1 Thermoplasmatota archaeon
GCTAGGCCATGCGCCCTATCAACCCTATTGTTTTTTCTTTTATAAGATTTTCTCAACCCTTCCACAAAATATATATTGTTTTAAAACATTTTTCTTTCCATGGAAATTGAAATAAAGGCAAGGATAGATGATATGAATAAAATTATTGAAAAAATTGAAAAATTGCATGCTGAATTCATTGGAGAGGAGGAGCAGGATGATTATTATTTCACACATCCCTGCAGGGATTTTAAGGAGAATGATGAATCCCTAAGGGTTCGTTTTTCAAAAAGTGGTACATATTTAACATACAAGGGGAAGAGAATTTCAAGGGAAATTAAAACAAGGGAGGAAATTGAAGTAAAAGTGGATGGAAACATTATAGAATTACTTGAAAAACTGTCCTTTAAATTGTATAAGAAAATTAAAAAGTTCAGGAAGATTTACAGATATGGTGATCTTGAAATTTGCATTGACAATGTTGAATCATTAGGAAATTTCATAGAAATTGAAGGAATAGGAGAAAAGGAAATATATGAAAAAAAGGTTCTGGATCTTGCCCAAAAAATCGGAATAAGTGAATTTGAAAATAGGACATATCTGGAATTGATGGAGGTTAAAAACCATGAACGAGATTGAAAGAATGATGCTTTCCTTTTATAAAGGCGAAATTAGGGACACTGTTTTTTACAGTAAATTATCAAATATTGAAAGGGATGAAGGTTTAAAAGAAAATTTAAAAAAGTTATCGGATATTGAAAAATACCATTCTGAATTCTGGGCATCTCTCCTTAAAAAGCATGGTATAGATTATTCTAAATACAAAGTGAATATGTTTCACATTAACATTCTTCTATTTTTAAGATTCATTTTTGGTCTATCATTAACACTAAAGATACTTGAAAGGGGAGAAACAAAGGCAATAAACGCATACTTTGATTTTCTTGAAAGATCTGTTGTTGAAGAAAACGAAAAAAACATGCTTAGAAAAATAATATTTGATGAAATTGACCATGAGGACTTTTTTGAAAGGGAAAACTCAAGGTTCCAGGAAAGGATGGAGAGGATAAGGGATTCCATATACGGTATGAGCGATGGCCTTGTTGAGGTTTTAGGGGCCATTGCTGGTCTGGAACCTGTTTTATTAAAACCAATATTTGTTGCAATAGGTGGTCTTGTTGTTGGCATTTCAGGATCTCTATCAATGTCAATTGGTGCATATTTAGCTGTGAAAGCACAGAAGGATTACAGTGATGCAAAAATAGATCTTGAAAGGAAAAAGAACATACTTCAGAAAAAAAGTGAAAACATTGAGGAGGAAGAGTTCAGGAATCCTTTAAGGTCAGCATTTGAAACAGGCCTTTTTTACATAATAGGTGCCATGTTTCCCATCCTGCCATTCTTTTTCCTTGGTGGCACATTCGCATTGGTTATTTCCATAATACTTGTTGTTTTGGCTCAGGCCATAACTAATACAATAGTGGCAATAATATCCGGAACAAGCATAGCAAAGAGTGTGACAAGAACAGTAATACTTACATTGTCAGCATCAGCAATCACATACATGATTGGGAATTTCGTTCATTCCGTTCTTGGAATAGTTATTTGATTTCCTTGTATGTAAATTTCCTGCTGGATGCGAATGGTGAAAATGGTCTTCCGTTTCCATTGAAGAATTTGGAGAAGAATTCAACATAGTGCAACCTTCCACCCTGTATACCTGGCTCGAATATTCCTATTGTTATATTGGTTATATGCCCGAATATAAGGACAATGAACGCTATTGCAATATGTGATATAACTCCATAATGCAAACTCTTAAGGAATATTTCATCCAGAACATATGCTAATATGACAGATGCGAGAAGAACACCCATTATCCTTGTGAATGAAAGTATATGGCTAACTATTGAGAAAATTTCCATTACTGAATAGGAACCTTCACCATAAAGCAGTAGCGCTATGCCTGCAAAGAGAAAAGCCCAGCCGAGGATAGGATATAATGATAATGCAACAATGTTCATATTCTTTAGGAAAAGCAAACCTATTATTGTGAAACCCCAGGCAACGAAAAGCCAGCCAATCCTACCGAATATTTCTCTGAAGTGCTTTTTCTTTTCTTCACCCCTGAAGTATTTATAGAAATTGTAATGGTTTAATGCACCCAGTATTAGACCATAGGATATGTATATCACACCTATCAGCGAT
>JAVRLK010000185.1:0-2179 GCA_031961545.1 Thermoplasmatota archaeon
TGCGTTCATTTTGTTATTTGGAGGCTGTCTTTCCCTTTTTCCCATTTTGAATTCATCCGGAACTATTTCATCTATTTTTGAATAGTAAATCTCTCTAATTTTTCCTTCAATCTGCATAACTCCGGGGATACTTTCCTGTATCTGTAACTTCTCTCTGAGGGCTTCTATTTCATCCGTCTCACACTCCCACCTTCTTAAGTTCCTTATTATATTTCCTGCTGCACCATCAACAAATTTTTTGGCAAGTTTGATCCTTTCGTTAGCATTTAAAAAGAATGATACCTGATTTACTAAAAGTGAACCTGAAACATATTTTTCTCTTGGGTAAAGTGAGGCCTGATAGTATCCATATTTGTTGAAAAAGTGAACAGGTATACCTTTTTCCGAAAGATAGGAAATTACATGGGAAGTTAAGGTTACTTTTCCATATATGTATATATCTTCAATCTTGTTTACAGGAAGTAAATGTTTATCTCCACCTGCTTCAACAAAATAAATGGTATTTTCTTCCCTCATTAATGTTCCGTGCTTTGTGATGTATATACTATTCTTCATTTTCACCACCAAAACAGAATTCATAATAGGCACATTTTTTGCATATGCTCTTTCTTTTCATTCTTGGCATATTGCCTTTAATTATTTTTTCTATTTCCGTAAGCGCTCTTTCAATTTCATTCTCGTTTTCAGGTGTTAGTTCTAGGTATTCTCTCTTTTTTTCTTTAGGGTAGTCAATTACACCGATGGCATTAACACCCCTATTTTTTAAATAGTATAAATAATAAAGGAGCTGCATTTGATGGGATTTATTCATTTTTCTGCTTTTCTTTATTTCATGAATTTCAACTTTTTCCCTGCTTTTTACAATATCTATAGCAATATCTCCAAATTGTATCTCTTTATGCCCTTTATATGAAGTTTCATGAATCAATTTTCCTATTTGAACGAGATCGCTCTCCTGTTCAAAATTAATATTGTGTGAGAAAAGCCATAGTTTTGTATGGCATATATAATAATAAGCCACTTCAAGACCTGTAATATGCACATTTTCCATGATTTATTTTTTTATCTTATTTTGGGATATAAACATTTTGATTTATTTTTCCCGCAATTTCAAGACAGCCAAAACCCATTGCTCCCCTTTCGCCCACTCCTGCTTCATAAGCGAATTTTATAAGTTCGGGAGAGCCATAGAATCTAAAATGCCCCTGGACAGCAATAATCGGTCCTTCTTCAGCCTTTCCATTTATAACTTTTCTGAACATGTACCTTTTGGGTTTGAATTCGATTGTCTCTATTGTAATTTTTCCTTCTGGTTTTTCACCATACACCGCTTCGTATTGGTGTTTTATATTTTTTTCAAGGTTCACATACCAGATATTTTGTGTGGGGAATAAAGGTATATCCTTTTTTCTTGCATTACTTGTAGAATACATTGTAATAGGAGAAATAGTTTTGAAAATGACATCATTCCAATTAATATTTGGTATAGGTAATACTTCAATCTTCATAACTGTGAATTTTAAATCACCAATTCTAAGTTCAGGTTCATTAATCAATCCTTGAACAACAGCTTCAACATAATCTTTTACAGGAGAGGAATAAACAAAATAAGCATATTCATTAAGAATTTCAATGCCATTTGAATGGATCTTCCTTTTTGGAACAAGAATTTCAGAAAAGGTATAGGTTTTTATTTCCTTTGAATAGTGAAGTCTTGCAGCAAGATCATTGTTTGCAATTTCTTTATATCTATATAAAGCAGAGCTGAGATAATAGTGGTGATCGAACGGAAGGATCCCAGAACCCTTTAAATGGATCTTTATTCGCATACAGATTATTAACTAATTCCACCTTAAAATAATTTTTTTAAATTATCAACTCTTGAAGCATTCTATATTCTCCTATGAAAAAACTTTTTGATTGGATCTCATTGTACATTTTGAAGAATGACTATTAATTATGCAAAGTTCTAAAGCATTCTAAATAACAGATCTAAACAAATATCTTTTTGTTGTTCTAGCGGAATAGCATTGATGCAATAGAGTTTGACTTGGTAGTCTCTTATTATGTTTTTAAATATCCTTTCTTATACCATAAGTTTCATCATAAGATAAATTTAAGAAAGGAAAACCCTCCTCTTCTATCGGTTTGTCCATCATCCAAATAGGAACGGGAACAG
>JAVRLK010000186.1:0-2168 GCA_031961545.1 Thermoplasmatota archaeon
TATTTAGAAGTTTGCTTATATTCGTAGTATGCTTTAATCATTTCATCATACAACTTCTTAACAACAATTTTCCAATCATAATATTCCTTCGCTATGTTATGCAATAACTCTTTTTTGGATCTTATAATTTCAATATTATTTATTGCATATTTTATTCCTTTAGAAAAACATTTTTTATCATTGGAGCAAAAATAAAGACCATTTACCTTCTCAAATTCCTGATACATACCTTTAAATTTTTCTGTTGTTATTACATATAACCCTGATGATAAAGCTTCTAGAATTACCAATGGGAATTGATCACATTGCGATGGGTAAACAAACACATCATTTTTTCCATATATCTCATACAATTGATTTTCCGGAACTAATCCTAAATAATTTATGTTCTTTATTCCTGAAATTCTTTTTCGCATTTCATCGATTGCACTTCCAAACCCAACAATATTTAATTCAACATTTTCGAGATCTTTATAATTCATCCAGGCATCAATTAATCTAAAGATTCCTTTACATTCATCTATTCTACCAACGAACAAAAACCTGATTTTTTCACTTTTATTTTGCACAGGTTTAAAATTATTTGTTTCTACTCCATTTGGTATGGAAATTATTTTTTTGTCTGGAAATAGATGTTTGATCCTATCTGAATAAATAGGAAATGAATGATAAACTTTTATTTTATTTCTGAATATTAAACCTGTAATTCTATTAACAATTTTTAAGACAGAATCATTGGGAGGTAGCCAACCATGAGTTGATCCTACCAAAAAATTTTCTTTCTTAAAGAAAAATGAAAAATCATTTCTGAAAAGATAAATTATATCAAGTTTTTGTGTTTTTTTATAAAGGTTTCTATAAATTGTAAACCTTAGGAGAAATAAGAGTGGATAATATATCAAGTATCTAAAAATTTTAGGTGATGGTGCCACTAACTTTTCTATTTTAACATATACAGGATCCATATATATAATATTAACATTTTTATAAATATCTTCAAGATCTTTATCACTTAACCTAAAACCTGATTTATCCAACAATGGTGTTTGTACCAAGGTGACATTCTTTACATATTCTGGTTTATATTTTAGATAGTAGAATGCAGCTTTCTCCAATCCGCTTCCCCATTTTAGATTTGAATACAGAACAAATGATATTTTTGGAAAACTAATTTCATTTTCTTTATTTTCCATTGAGTCTACATAGATTTTTATTATTTAAAATTTGTATCAGTATTTAGGATTTAAAGAATTCACTAAACAATAACTATATAATCAATAATTGGATAAAAATAAAATTATTGTAAATAATTCTTTACAGTTTAAAAACAAAATTTTAGGTGGGGCCGGCCGGATTCGAACCGACGACCAACGGGTTATGAGCCCGTCGCTCCACCAGGCTAAGCTACGGCCCCGGTACAATGTTATATTGATAAAATCTATTTAAAAGTTTCCAGAATGTGAATTGTGAAAATATTTATAAGCCTTTTCTTTTTATTTTTCATCATGCTTAAAAAAATTTCGGAAAAGATCGACATTTTTCTTTTAAGGTTATACTGGAACCAATACAATTCATCTTTCTCACCATCCTGTGGAAGATCTGACCTTATAATGGATTTAATTGAAGAAAAGGGTAAATGATATTCCCCTACAGGTTCAGGGAAGGGCAGAAGGATCTATACGAATGGATAATAAAGAATGTGGATAAGGGGAATTTATGCATACAGGCACCAACAGGTTTTGGTAAAACTCCGATCATTCTATCATCTTTATTAGAAAAAGGAAAAAGAATAATATGGGTTGTTAGGACTGGAACGGAAACGGATAGACCAATTGAGGAACTGAGGGAAATAGTTGAAAAGAAGAACTATGATTTTAAGGGCATAAGTTTCAGGGGAAAGAAGGACATGTGTTTATACGTAAAGGAAAAATTGCTTGATAGGGATCTTGATTATGATGATGTTTCATTCTTCTGTGAAAGGAATAGAAAAAGTTGTCCGTATTATTCAAACTTGAAGGATTTCAAATTCATACCTGAAAAGCCTTTACTTTATTCTGAAATACTTGAATATTCAAAAAGGCATGGTATATGCCCATACTATTATCAGAGAATGATAATACCTTACATGGATGTTTTATCAGTCAACTACAATTACATTCTTGTTGAAG
>JAVRLK010000187.1:0-2091 GCA_031961545.1 Thermoplasmatota archaeon
TCTTTAAACTGAAATAATAAAGTGGTGATTTGAAAGACCCATTTTTGATAAATATTGATGGATTTGCCTAAACAGGTAAAAAATGTTGTATAACATAGGTTATACATCATTTTTTGAAATAAAAAACAAATAAAAGATTTTTATTGCAAAAATTATTTCCAAAGAAAAGGTGGGATAATGATACAGATGGATAGACAAAGGAATGATGATTATAACGTATTCCTTGAAAACGATTTTATTCAACTGACAATACAACCCATAAGGGGTGGATTGATAAGCAGCATTAAATTAAAAGAAAAAAATTTTGAATTGCTTTACCAGGGTGTTAGGGATTATAAGTTAACTGATCCCGAGGCTTTTCCCACAAGTGATCCCATACATACAGCCTTCAGGGGTGGATACTTTGAGGTTATACCGAACGCCGGATATGGCAATACCTTTGGAGGTGTTTACTGGTCTCTACATGCTGAAACACCTTATATCCCATGGGAAATAGAGTACGATGAGGAAAGGGATCCATTTTCCGTTCTTTCCATAGCAAGATTGCGTCGCTATCCTCTAATCCTTTACAGGAGAATTTCACTTGATGGTATGAAGATCATAATAAAAGAAAGACTGGTTAATCTGAGCAATGTTACCCTCTATTTATCATGGCTGCATCATCCAATATTTGGAGGAGATCTTCTTGATGAAAACACTGAACTTCAATTGCCAGAGGGTGAAATACAATCTGATAAATACCTTGGTACGGAGGAAACAGAGCTTCTTCCAGGTGCAGTTGGAAAATGGCCCTATTTACCTTCCAGGGATGGAAAATTGGGTAATTTATCAAAATACCCAAGGAAAGGTGAAACAAATGTGAACGACCTTGTTTATTATCCAAACATAAGGGAACCCTGGTATAAATTGTATAACAAAAAGAAAAGATTTGGTATTTCAGCCAGATGGGACAATAAAACTTTTCCCACACTATGGATATGGAGACCGCTGGGTGGAGGATCCAGGGATCCCTGGTACGGAATGATGTATGCAACATCCATAGAAATAACAAGTAGTTGGCCTGCAACTGGTCTTTCAAGCCAGGTTGAAAACAATACAGCATTAAAATTATCAGGAAAAAGTACCCTAGAAACATATGTTGAGTATACAATAATAAATGAATGAAAAGTAAAATTGTATTATTTTATGAGTTAAATATTTTTTATTATTTCGTAAATAAAGTTTCTTTTTTTTATTAACCTGATATTTAATTTGTTGAAACTTTAGGAATGGTGAGCTAATTGAAAACCAAACATTACATTATTTTTCTTTTCCTAAAAACGAATGAGTAAAGTAATTTGAAATATACTTTAAATTTGGATCTTAAAAAACTGTTTAAAATTTAATTAAGTATTTTATGTTAATTTATTAAGTTAACTAAATTACTAATCCATTAAATTATATATTAAATAAGGAGTAACTTTAAATTATAATCAAAAAATAATATAATAAAATTTTCCTATTATTAAAAGAAATTTAAATTTATTTTTGTTAAAAAATTTAATTATTATAGGA
The DNA here is from genome assembly GCA_031961545.1 of Thermoplasmatota archaeon. Classification (GTDB taxonomy): domain Archaea; phylum Thermoplasmatota; class Thermoplasmata; order Thermoplasmatales; family ARK-15; genus JAVRLH01. The sequence continues at coordinate 1,555 of JAVRLK010000187.1, forward strand.
TCAAATAATTCTTTTCCTAAGGCTATCAATTCACAGATTCAACTTCTTGAAATCATAGATCCTTTGAATGGACACAAAATTCAAAAATTACAATAATATAAAATAATTTAGGGCTGATCAGGCATGTGAAATCCATATTTGTGATAAGATTAAAAACGACTATTTCCAATTGAAATTATTGCCCCTGGAAATGTGATGTGAATATTCATTCCTTAAGCCCTTAAAATTTTTAAATATTTACTTATAATTTAATCAAATTATTTTTTATGAAAAATTTTATCATTCCCTTATATTATTGTTGTGTGGGAACGATTATAAATTGCTGCAGTTAAATTAACAACTTTTTCTGTAATTTTCAAAGAATTCCATAATTCCACGATTTTTCAATATCAAAACTTACCCTTGGAATAGGAAATCATAATTCTTTCAATTGATGTAACATTTTTATTTTTTAGATTAATAAAATTTAACGTTAATTTCAATAAATATTAATTATTAAGTTAATATGATAAATTAATTTAATTAACTAAATTAATA
>JAVRLK010000188.1:0-2161 GCA_031961545.1 Thermoplasmatota archaeon
ATCTGCCCTGTAGGTTTTTATTCCAAGAGTATTAAGCTCCTGAAAGTATGAATCATCGAGATCCACACCAGTTACATCCTTGCACTTTTTAAGAAACATCCTTGTAAAGAATCCATCCCCGCATCCGAGATCCAGTATTGAACAATTTTCTGGAAGATCAAAGAATTCAAGTATTGCGTTCTCATCAAAATTCCTTCTTCTATGGTGCCCGAAATGGTGTCCGAAATGATGTCCATAGTTATTTTCAAACATATTTATCACCTTTATCGATTTATCGATATCGATAATTCGATACTAATATTTAAAACTTTTGTGTTCTAAATTACAATCACTTTACCATTATTCTTATTCAATTGAACTTTATAGCAAAAATCAACAAAATTAGAGATCCAATAATTATTGATCCTTGAATAAACCCAAATATAATTAAAAATTTTCTACTTTTCCAAATTTCAAGAAATTCAAAAAAGTTATAAAAATATAAAAAATTAAAATTTAAAATTTAAAGCGTTGTTGAGTAAATCACATTACCATTGTACGTCCATGTTACTGTTGTTCCCGGTGCAAGCGGTGAACTCTGACCAATACTCGTGCTTCCCAGTCCTATTGCTATATAGTCACCTGCAGCAAGATAAGTATTTCCAGTTATTGTATATATAAACACTGCTATACTACTACTACCCGAAGGTGTTATAGTTGGATTTTTACTATTCATTGATAGATTTGATAACTTAATTGTATATGTATTACCGCCACTTGATACAGTTATTATTAATGGAGTGCTAGAGGTTACTGATATATTCCCTGAGCTTATCAGAAATTTTGTTGCTGTGGCATTTGTGGATGTCACAACTCCTATTGCAACAGGTTTGCTTGGTGTTCCTGAGAAATAACCAGAAACTATAAGATACACTGCAGATGCAAGTACCACTGTTATTGCCACCATCAGTATTGTTGCTATCACCGGTGATACGCCTTTCTCTTTTTTATAGAGTACTTTCATATTTTTACCTCCTGATTAGATATTGAAATGGATATTAATAAAACTTTCGATATTAATTCCTAAAAATTCTTTAATTTATTAAATTTGGATAACATTCAAAAAGGATCTTTAAAATTCTTAAAAAATTATTAAAAAAATTTATTTTTTGATCACTTCAACCTCTTCAGGTTTTGGAGGTGATTCGCATCCCTCAAGCCATATGGCAGCAAGTGTTTGAAAATCTGGTGGTATAACATTCCTGTCAATTTCAACATCAATAACAGCAGGCAATCCAGATTCCTTTGCCCTCTTAAGCGCATTACTTATTTCCTTTGGATCCCTTACCCTTTCACCATAGCACCCCATCGCCTCTGCAATTTTATCAAACCTTATATCGCCAAAATCCACACCAACATATTTTGAATCATAGTACAAAGTCTGTCCTGATTTTATCATTCCCCATGCAGAATCGTTTAAAACAATAAAGGTTATCTGTAAATTCAGTCTTCTTGCAGTTTCAAGGTCCATCAAGCTCATTGAAAATGCACCATCGCCTGTGATGCAATAAACATCCCTATCGAGATTTGCTAACTTTGCAGCTATGGAGAAACCAACACCACTACCTAAATGACCAGAATCACCTGCTGTTGTGCTCAAAAATGTTCTTGGATAATAGATCCTGTTGAGATAATGTGCCCATACAGCCGTGTTCCCTCCATCAATAACGGATATTGCATCCCTTGGATAGAATTCTCTCACTTTTTTTATAACTGTTAGAGGATGTATGGGAATTTTATCTTCTGCCTGTTTCATATATTCTTCAATCCACTGTCTTTCTAGATCCTTGTAATATATATTCTTACCCTGTTCCTTTACCTTTTCAGTTTTTTTTCTTAACAATTTCAAGAACCTTTTCCAGAGATAATTTTGCATCACCAACACCACCAATTTCAACAGGTCTATTCAATGCAATATTTTCAGCTGAAGAATCTATCTGAACAAATTTCTGTTTATCCAATTCACCCCAGATGGGTGGTCTACCAAAGAAATCAAGATCACCGAGTTTTGAACCAATCAAGAAAACAAGATCAGCTTCCGTTTGAGCTGCAAGTGCTCCATAACTGTTCGGTATAAGGCACAATGGATGATCCTCAGGTATTGATCCCCTACCTGATATTG
>JAVRLK010000189.1:0-2161 GCA_031961545.1 Thermoplasmatota archaeon
CTGTGCTCCAATATATGATGAAAGGATCTGAATATCAGCATAATATGACCATGTAAAGTTAAATGTAATGTTTTCATTCACAGAATAGTACTGTGCATTTATTTTCTGTTCATACATACCTGTGTTTATGTATTCATCTGTTATGTTTACAAAGAAAACAATGGGAACGTAGCCATATGATGGTATACCTGTGATCCTGTAATTCTCCCTCTGACCATAAAAAGGATACTGTGGAACATAGGAGAAATTTACATCACTTACAGGTGAATTACCTGCATTCCCTATTATGAAAGTTACAGGAACATCCTTCATACCAGGCATTGGTGTTATTGTCTTATTTCCCATGCCAACGTAGGATCCTGCAACGAAGAGTTTAACGTTTCCTTCAAGGGGAACATAAAATACAGTGTTCATTTTTACCATTGTTCCGTTAATGTATCCGGATGCGTTCAGGCCCTGAACATATATACCATTCTTTGCATTTCCCGAAATGTTAACAAGCTGTTGTATATTCAAAGTTGCACCTGATGGGAATTCGGGTAAGGTGATAACAGTTTTTTCTTTTGTTACAGTTCCGTTCTGTAATATTATTGATCCATAGGAAAATGGATAGGTTAGATTGATAAAAGCGGTAAAATCATAAATGGTCTGTCCAATATTCTTTATTGTTACATAAAGAGGAACATTGCTCATTCCAGGTACAGGCATTAAGGTTGAATTCTCCTGGAACCAGTAGACGGATGTAACGGCTATTCCACCTGTAGGATAAGAATATGCCCCGGCAGAAAATAAAGATAACACAAAGATTGCTAAAACAAAAAATATCTTCAATTTCATTTTTAATTCACCTCCTTTGCCTTGAAATTAATATTCTTAAGCGCAAGCGTGAAGGCCATGGTAATAAGAAGGAAAATTATTCCAATTATGTAAATATATGAGAATGATTCATTTGATGGAAAATACTGTATCATTGGTATATAGGGAATGGATCCATTACCTGGAATAAGTCCAAGGATCACACCCTGCTGATAGGCAACTTCTACAACCCCTGCAATAGCAGGTGCGATTGTTGATCCAAAGTTTCTGAAAAACTGGTTCATACCTGTTGAAACACCTACCTTATCTTCTGGTGTTTCCCTGACAAGTACATTTATTATTCCCACCATGGCAAACGGTATGCTCAATCCGAGTATTGACGAATCCTCCGTTATTGCAAATGCATCACCCCTGTTAAAGAAAAGTGCAATGAATGCGATTATCTGTAAGAATATTCCAACAATAAGTGTAAACCTTGGACCCTTTTTCTGTATCAAGAGACCTGCGAATGGTGCACTTACCATGGCAAGTAAAGATGCTGGAAGGTTTGTCAATCCAGCAGTTAGTATACTTTCACCAAAACCAACGGGTGATGGATCTTCCAGTAATGGAGGTATTGTATAGTAAAGGAAAAATTGACCAGAGGATGCGAATATTGATATTATGTTAATTAAAAATATATTCCTTGATGAAAGGAGTTTAAGATCTATCAATGGCTCCTTTGCGTTCATTTCAACTATTATGAAAATAAAAAGCAATGCTATGGATATTGCTATTAATGATATAACTGCATTACTCTGCCACCCCCAGTACTGTTCCTCTGATAATGCTATCAAAAGTAAGGTTACGGATGTAATTAATGTGAATGTTCCAAGCCAGTCAATTTTCACATTTGCCCTGTATTCGGATTCTCTGAGAACCTTAGCAGCAAGTATGAAAAGTGCAATTGCAATAGGTATTGCTGTATGGTAATCGAACTGCCACCCATAGTTCTGTGAAATGTAAGCACCGAGAACAAGACCCAAACTTGCTCCACCTGCAACAGTCCCACCTACAATTCCCTGTGCCACAGCAATTGTATCTGGTGTGAACTCATCCCTTATGAGTGAGAATGCAAGTGGAAACATGGCCATACCAACGCCCTGTACTGCCCTTATTGCAATGAAAACATCAAGGGAATTTGCAAATCCACCGAATATTATTGCAAGAGCGTAAACGCCTGAAACGATTAGGAACATTTTCTTTTTACCGTATATATCAGCGAGTTTTCCGAATATAATTGATGAAACTGTTCCGCTTATAAGATATGCTGTAATTACCCAGGAAAGCATGTCGTAATCAGTGT
>JAVRLK010000190.1:0-2126 GCA_031961545.1 Thermoplasmatota archaeon
TGCCAACCTTCTTATATCGTATCCATCTTTTATTGATTTGTAACTTTTTGAAGGTATGTTTATTACCATTCCAATTTTATTGTTTTTGATCAAATTTAATATTTCATCATTTTCATAGATCTTTGAGACAACCTTAGCGTTTATTCCATAGTTGTTTAAAAATTCACCCGTTCCCTTTGTTGCATATATTTTAAAATCCAATTCTTTCAAAATGCTACCTATTTCAACAACTTTTTCCTTGCTCTCATCATTGACCATGATGAGAACCGATTTTTTCTTTAAATTATAAACTGTATCAAATCCTTTTTTTATTGCCTCATCAATGTTTTTACCTATACCCATGATTTCCCCTGTGGATTTCATCTCAGGACCGAGAACAGGATCACTCCCATGCAATTTCCTGAATGAAAATACCGGGAATTTAACATAATACCTTTTGTTTCCTTCCTCGTTTATAATTTTCAATTTTTCACCCAGCATGATATCTGTTGCAATCTTTGTGTAATTAATTCCCCTTGCCTTTGATAGGAATGGAACTGTCCTGCTACCCCTGGGATTTGCCTCAATGAAAAGTATATCTGAATTTTTTAACATTAACTGATAGTTAACAAAACCAACAATTCCAATCTTTTTTGTTATTTTCAATACCTTTTCCTCAATAATTTTTAATATTTCATCATTAATATTTATCGGTGGAAAAACCATTGTTGCATCCCCTGAATGAACACCCGCTTCCTCAAGATGCTCAAGTATGCCCATTATGTGAACATTCTCACCATCCGATATAACATCAATGTCCATTTCAATTGCATTTTCAATGAATTTTTCTATCAAAATGCTTGAAAAGTTCTTTTCCTTAATGTAATCCTTCAGTTCATCTTTTGAATATAATACCGATACACCGGATCCACCTATTATGTAGGATGGTCTAACAAGAACAGGATAATTTATTTTTTCTGCATAATAAAAGCATTCATCAGCATTTTTCGCCGTGTAACTTTCAGCCCTTTTTTCATTGATTGAATCTATAAACCTTGAGAATTTGTCCCTGTCCTCAAGAAGATCTATTTTTTCTGGCTTTGTTCCAAGTATGATATCTCCATAAAAATCCCAAATTGGTTCAACAAGGTTTATGGCTGTCTGTCCACCGAACTGAACAATAATACCTTCTGGTTTCTCATGATCTATTATGTTAGCCACATATTCAAATGTTAAAGGCTCAAAGTAAAGTTTGCTTGAAATATCAAAGTCCGTAGATACGGTTTCAGGATTGTTGTTTATAATAATTCCATTATAACCCTTTTTCCTTAGTTCAAGAACACCCTCAACCGAAAGGTAATCAAATTCAATACCCTGCCCTATCCTTATGGGACCTGAGCCAAGAATTATTATTGAATTTTTCAAAGGAATTGATTCATTTTCCTCACCATCGTATGTGCTGTAGAAATATGGTGAAATGGCTTTAAATTCCCCAGCGCAAGTATCTATGCCCTTAAAAACCGGAACAATGCCATGTTTAATTCTCTCAATCCTGAAATTCCTTTCATCAATACCAAAACATTCAGCAATGTATTTATCACTTATACCAATTTTCTTTGCATTTTTCACCGTTTCCCAGTCTTTTTTTATTTTTAATTCTTTTTGATAAAAAACTATATTTTTTATTTTTTTAACAAAGAATGGATCCCAGCCAGAAAGTTTTGATATGTAACCAATATCCCAGTTTCTTCTCAAGGCTTCACTTATTGCAAATATTCTCTGATCATTTGCATTTTTTATTAAATATTCAATTTCATTGTTTGAAAGATTCAATTCCTTCAGGTAATAATAATCCTGATCCAATGAGTATAAGGCTTTCATCAATGCCTCCTCAAAGTTTCTGCCAATGCCCATGGCTTCACCTGTTGACTTCATTGACATGCCTATTTTTCTATCCACATCTCTGAAACGATCGAAGGGCCATCTTGGTATTTTTACTGTTATATAATCAATGGATGGCTCAAAGGATGCGTATGTTGATCCGGTAACAGGATTTATTATTTCATCAAGATTGTAACCAAGAGAGATCTTTGCTGAAATTCTTGCAATTGGAAAACCCGTTGCCTTTGATGCAAGTGCGCTGGATC
>JAVRLK010000191.1:0-2121 GCA_031961545.1 Thermoplasmatota archaeon
TGTATGTTTTTCAAACAATGATCTTGTTAAAATGCTAATGGAGAATGCTGGTATAACCGTAAAACCAATAGACTTTTTGAACAGGGAAAAATATCAGGGAAGGATAATAAGGGAAACTATCGCAAAGAATGGTGAATGGAAGGATCTTGTTCCTGAAAAGGTTTACAATTTTATTAAAAGCAGGAAAATTGATGAAAGGATAAAAAGACTGGAGGAAATGTGAATGATCGTTGGCATATTTGGAAAGGGTGGAGTTGGAAAAACAACAATTTCAAGTGCCCTTGCACTGGAATATAAAAAAATATACGATAAAGTTGCAATTATAACAACTGATCCCATGCCATCATTGAATTACATATTCAAAGAAAAAATAGAGGGAATTGATTTAATAGAATACGGTGAGGAGGATGCATCAAGGGAATGGATAAAAAAGTATGGTGATGAAGTTTATGATCTAATTACAAGTTTTTTCGATATTGATAAGGAAATAATAGAGCATATAGCAAGATCACCAGGTATTCCTGAAGAATTCATCCTTTCTGTTATTTTTGATTATTACGATAGATATGATATGATTATATGGGATACTGCTGCCGCAAGTTCAACAATGAACCTTTTAAAGTCAGAATATGAATTCTACGATCATATTGGAAGGGATATAAAATTCTATCTTTCAATAAAAAGTGTTCTTGATAAATTAAACAGGAAGAATAAAGATCCTTTAGAAATATTAAACAGATGGAAGGAACTGGCAAAAAATATAATGGATCTTTTATCAAAAAAAGGAAATTATTACATAATTGAGAACGATGATGAAATATCAAGGAAACAGGGTGAAATTATTGAAAAAGAACTGAGAAAAATGAACATGAATGTTAAAGCACATATTAGGAATAGATCAAAAGAAAATTCAGAATTTTCAATACCTGAATTCACTGGAAACCCAAGGGAAATTGTTGAAAAATCAAGACCCTATGTAAGGAAGATTTTTCAAATACATAAATTTTAAAAGTTTTTTATGAAAATTTCACATTATTTTTAGAAATAACTGGAAGAGAATATTATTTTTAGTAATTTTTTAACACAAAAAAATTTTATTGGATAAATTTTTAGAGAAAGTGAAATGAGCTTAAGCTTAGAAATATCACAGTCATATTTCAACGTTGACTATTCAAACATTGTTGACAGAGTTGATTTTATAACAGTTACGGATAATCCATTCGGAAAACCGGGAATCAGTTCAATTGCACTTTCATTCATAATAAAAAAAAGATATGGGAAAAGAGTTATTGCAACAATAAACACAAGGGATAGAAACAGGATTGGTATCATATCCGATATACTTGGTGCACTTCACCTTAATGTTGACGGTTTCTTTGTTGTCAGGGGTGATAATGCAAAGAATGTGAAAAATGTTGGAGATATAGATGTTTTTCAGCTTTTATCTTTAATAAAAAAACTGGGTGAAGAATACCATGGTGAAACAATGATAGGTGCAACCTTGAACATTTCAAGGGAAGGAGAGTTGAAAATAGCAAGGAAAAAGATGGAACATGGTGCGAATTTTTTTATAACACAGGCCGTATACGATGAAAATATTTTGAAAAAGATTTCATGGATTGGATACCTTTCCATTCCTGTGTACATGGGTTTCATGCCAATTCTATCAAAAAGATCTTTGCCATTTTATTCAAACGTTCTATCTATCCCTGACCATGTAAAAATTTCACTTGAAAGATCCACAGATATCATTGAGGAAAATGTGAAAATTTTCAGAAAAATTTACAGGGAAACAAGGGATATTGTGGATGGATACCATATTATGCCACTTGGTAATTTAAAGTTCATGGAAAGAGTAATTGAGGTGATGAAGGATGAATGAAGCATTTGTTTCTGGAATATTTCCCAGATCGGATGATTTAATAAAGGCAATAAACCTTTTTGAAAGAAATAGAATAACAAAAGAGGATCTTGAAAATAAAATAAAAGATGAGAAGAATTTCTGGATAGAAAAACAGAATGGCTTAACTTATATATCTGATCCAGCGGTTACATGGAACGATATTTTCAGACCATTCATAATGAATGCAAAAAACATGGAAATCGGCCCGCTCACAAGAT
>JAVRLK010000192.1:0-2111 GCA_031961545.1 Thermoplasmatota archaeon
TTGAGATAGGAAGGCAGAGAAGACCAGAAATATATAATCTAAAGGTTGAAAGACCAATTCCAATCGTTCCAAGGGAATTGAGGTTTGTTGTTGATGAAAGGATAGATGCAAATGGTAATGTAATAAAAAAATTGAATTTGAATGATCTTGATGAAATTCTGGATGAATTAAAAAATGTTGATGTTATCGCTGTTTCCCTAATAAACTCATACAAAAACAATTCACATGAAAAATTGATAAAGGATTATCTTTCCAAAAAATTGAATGTTCCCGTAATAATTTCAAGTGAAATAGATCCCCTGCCAAAGGAGTTTGAAAGAACGAGCACAACTGTTGTTAATGCCCTTCTCTATCCAATTGTTTCAAAATATCTGAAAAAGCTTGAAAAGGAAGTAAAAAATTTAATTGGAAATGTCCCCATATATATCATGCAGTCGGATGGGGGTTTAAACACAATAGAAAGCATTATTGAAAAGCCAATATCAATAATAGAATCCGGTCCATCAAGCGGTGTTCTCGCATCACTTTACTTTTCAAAACTTTTAAAAATAAAGAATTTACTTACATTCGACATGGGAGGAACAACAGCAAAGGCAGGAATAATATACAATTACAATACACAGTATTCATTTGAATTCGAGGCAGCAGGAAAAACACACAGTGGAAGATCAATAAAGGGATCAGGCTATACAGTAAGGTTTCCATTCATAGATCTAGCGGAAACAAGCTCTGGTGGAGGATCCATAGCATGGATAGATGAGGGAAATGCCCTAAGGGTTGGTCCGAGAAGTGCTGGATCCTATCCGGGACCTGTATGTTATGATCTTGGTGGAAGTGAGCCAACAATTACGGATGCAAACCTTGTACTTGGAAGATTGAATCCAGATCATATTTTAGGTGGAGAAATGAAATTGAATTTTGAGAAGGCATACAACGCAATAAAGATGCTTTCAGAAAAAATTAACCTTGATGTTTATGAGACAGCCCTGGGTATAATTAAGATTGCAAACAATCAGATGTCAAAGATCATGAGGATAGTTAGCATAGAAAGAGGATACGATCCAAGGGATTTTCATATGATCGCCTTTGGCGGGGCTGGACCATTGCATGCTGTGGATATTGCATCTGATCTTAATGTTAAAAGTGTTATTATTCCGCCTAATCCGGGTCTTTTCTCAGCATTGGGTCTTGTTGTATCGGATCTCAAAAGAGAATATGTTAAACCTTTAATGCTTGAGATTGAAAAAATGGATGATAATTTAATTGAAAAATTGTTCTCTGAAATGGAGGAAAATGCAATGGAAGATTTCAAAAAGAGCAATGTGAAGGGCGATGTATACTTCATAAGGCAGGCGAATATGCAGTACCTTGGTCAGGGTTTTGAACTTGATATAACCCTAAGGGAAAAGAACATTGTTGAAAATATGAAGAATGACTTCAATAAAAAACATAGGAGAATATATGGATATTCAACAAACGATCCAATCCTTGTTGTTTCATTGAGGTTAACAGCAATAATGAAGTTCAAAAAGCCAAAGATACCTTTTGTGAAAAAAGAAGGAAAGATAATAAAAACAAAAAGGAAAGTATATTTCTCTGAAGAGCCTGTGGAAGCAGATATTTATGAAAGATCCTCCCTCGGTTATGGATACATTGTTAATGGCCCTGCAATAATAGAACAGTACGATTCCACAACCTTAATTCCACCGGAATGGAATGCGAAAATTGATAAATTTTCAAACATAGTAATAAGGAGGGAATGAAAATGGATCCAATTGTTGCTGAAATAATAAAATCCTCATTAACATATGCAAGCGAGGAGATGGGAATTGCATTAAGAAATTCAGCATATTCCCCAAACATAAAGGACAGGATGGACCATTCCTGTGCCATTTTGGATTCCCAGGGAAGATTGATCGCACAGGCTGAGCATATACCAGTCCATCTTGGATCCCTACCCTGGGGGCTCAAAAAAACTCTTGAATACATTGAAAAGGAGAATATTTCCATAAACAAGGGTGATATGTTCATAGTTAACAATCCATATATTGCTGGGACGCATCTTAACGATATAACAATAATAAGACCTATATTTTTTAAAGAGAAGATTG
>JAVRLK010000193.1:0-2104 GCA_031961545.1 Thermoplasmatota archaeon
GTCCTCTGGAAAGGTTGGAAGAACCTGAGCGTAAGAGCTTTTTCCATTTCCAATTATTTCCACAAAGTCTCCCGGGTTCAGGTCCAGCTGTTGCATCTGGTGCTGCGGGATTCTCACCAAATACCTCCCGACATCCCTTGCCCTTGCTTCAGCCACATATAATACAATTTCACCTTTAGCCATGATAATTTTTACAAGCCATGCATATATAAAATTAATTGTAAAGTTAGGGGCTTGGATAAAGCTGTAAAATTCAAATGCTGGAATACACGGGCTTTGTCGACGCATGGAGGTGATAATATATTGTCAGCTATAACAGCCCTGAAAGGCGAGGCTTTCAGGTATATTATGTTTCCCTCAGCAATCATTGAAAGCGCTATTTCAGATCTTCCTGAGGTGAAATCGGTAGCAGTTATAGGAGTACCACATGAAAAATGGGTTGAGCGCCCTATAGCCATCGTAAAAACCAAAAATAATCTCAATTTCGATGAAAAGAAAGCTAGAGAATATTTAATGAAGCTTGTTGAGAGTGGGAAGATACAAAAATGGTGGATACCGGATAAGTTTATACAGACAGATAACATACCTTTAACTGGTACCGGTAAGATTGATTAAAAAAGTCTTAAGGGATAGGTTTGGGGGGAATTGATATGGAGGACTTTTTGTTAAATGATCAGGAAAGGGAAATAAAATATCTTGCAAGAAGGACTGTGAAATCAATACCATCAGATTTAATCAGATCAATGGAAAGGGAGGAAAGGAGATTCCCAAAAGAGTTTGTTCAAATTATTGCAAAAGAAAATCTTCTGGGATTGAGATACCCAAGGATCTATGGTGGAAGGGAAATGACATGGGTAGGGGATATGGCAGCCGTTGAGGAAATGGGTTATCTTGGATTCACTCTTAGCTGTATGTATTCTCTCGGAACGATCGTTGGGGAACCCATAAACAAGTTCGGAACAAAGGAACAGAAGGAAAGGTATTTGAAAGGAATAATATCCGGAACCTTATATGGTGCTGAAGCAATAACAGAACCATCTGGTGGATCAGATCTTTTTGGTATGATGAAAACAACAGCAATTAAGAGTGGTCGAAAATTCATACTGAACGGTCAGAAGAGGTTTATTGTTGGTGGACAGGGTGCGGATTTCTTTGTTACATATGCAATAACGGATCCTTCAAATCCGAACAGAACAAAGGCAATAAGTGCGTTCATTGTTGATAGGGATACACCAGGTTTGAAGGTTGAAACAGTTTATGGGCTAATGGGTACAAGGGGTGGAGGTACGGCAAGAATAGTATTCAAGGATGCTGAAATACCTGAAGATAATCTGCTAGGTGAAATGAATAAAGGGTATGATGTTTTCAATATAATGATGGTTCCTGAAAGGTTAACAACCGCAGCTGGTGCTGTTGGTGTTGGAATGGGTGCAATTGAAATAGCAACAAATTATGCATTGAGGAGAAAGGCCTTTGGAACAAAGATCCTTGATCATGAGGGTGTTAGCTTTAAAATATCGGAAAGTCTTGCCTCACTTACAAGTGCATCTGCACTTGTTTATCAGGCTTCAAGGGCAGCCGATGAACTTGAAAAAAAGAAAATTCCTCTTGGTTATGTGAGGAAATTGATATCAATGGCAAAGGTTGTTTCAACCGAAGCCATGTGGAATGCTGTGAACAATGCTATGCAAATTCTCGGTGGAATTGGATACACAACGGTCTATCCTGTTGAAAGACTTCTCAGGGATGCAAGGCTTGGAATGATATGGACTGGAACGAACGAGGTTATGAAAATGATCATAAAGCATGAATTTGTTAAGGAAATAACGAATCCTGAATACTGGAAGGATAAGAGAAAACTGGAAAAGGATGCACTGGATTTCGAACTTGTGGAGGAAAAAGTATTTGAATAATTTTTTTAATTTTAATTTTTTGTCATAAATAAAAATTTTTCCATGTTCATCAGACTCTCCGTATTGGTATACCAAAGGACATATGTCACCCCCCGACGCATGGAGGTGATAAGCAATGATAACCATCATGCGAGGGGAGGTGTATCTGGAAGAAGAGCACATCCAGTTAATAAAGGATGAGGAGGAGTACG
>JAVRLK010000194.1:0-2102 GCA_031961545.1 Thermoplasmatota archaeon
CCTGTATTGAATAAAAAATTTCATTCACCTTCATTTTTTTATCTCCTTTTCAATCTTTTTCTCAATTAGCCTTTCAAGTATTACCCTCATGTACTGCGCATCATGCTCCAGTAAGGGTGATACTGAGATTAGATTAAAATCCAGTTCCCTTTCAAGAAGAACCTCCGCGAGATGCTCGAACCTCATATCCCCCTTTTTTATAGGTGCCAGCCTCATGGTGTTTTCAGATGAGAATTCAAGCCCTGCGAATTGCATGTATATTCCATCGTTGTAGAACTTTGAAACCGAATCTATTAACTTTTCAAAATCAGCTGGTGTTTTTAATGTTCCACCTGTCCTTGCATGTATCTTTGGAAAATTGAGAATTGGTAGAACACCTTCAACTTTATTTGCCATGTAAATTACTTCATCAACGGATCCTGCAACCTGCCTCTTTCCAGATGTTTCAAGACCTATGGGAACATCAACCTTGAATTTCTTCATTCTCTCTTTAACCTTTTTCAGATTTTTCTCAATTATTTTCAATGCCTCCTTTGGTTCATGATCACCATAAATACCCATGTTTGTTACAACCATTTTTGCATCAAGTTCCTTTGCTATTATTGCCGACCAGACTATGTAATCAAAACACCTTTCAGTGAAATCGTTGTTTGATGTAAGATCTATGTAATTTGGTGTGTGAACGGTTAAAATTAAATCCAGTTCTTTTGCAAGTTTACCAAGTTCATTCAATTCTGTATAGGATCTCGCAAGGTTCCATTGCAAAACCCTGAGAATATCCGTCTCCTCAATCTTTGTGTTTATTCCAACACTTTTATAGTTTCCATCCTCCCCCTGCCTGAAAACATCGACAATAATTATACTCTCATCCTTGGTTGATGGTAATACCTCTCTTGGGTACAAACCAACCTCATCTGTTACATCCACTTCCTGAACATTTACCTTGAAGAATGGTATTTCAACACTGTTAAGTCCCATGAGATAAGTATCTTCAATAGCATCCCTCAGCATCCTTCCCTTCGATGAAAGGGGTATGCCGGAAATTCCAAACCTGAACATCCTTACACCTTTTTGATTAATAAACAAATCATTTAATTAATTTTTGCATTTCATAAACTTATTAACAGTTTACCATTCTCAAATATATCATCATGGACAATACCAAGCATTTTCCTTATTTTTTCCTTCCTTTCCTCAATGTATGCCTCAAACTCCTTTTTCTTGTTTGGATAAAGATCCATTACCCTTTCAGCGTTCTTTATGAGGGAAATCTGAACCTTTACATCGAAGGATATTTTTTGGTCAATTTTTTCAAGATCAACCATAAAAATAAAGAATTAAATTCCATATTTTAAACTTTCATAAAATGAATCTTTCCCTATTTTCATATTTTTTGTTTAAGTTAGGGAATTTTACAATTCAATACTTTCAGGATTCATATAACGAAACTTAGGTTCAAAAGTTTTATATGCTCCTTGTTAATTAGTAAAAATGTTAAATGGCCGCCTGCATCCGTTTTGGATGCAGGATCATACATTGTGTATATTTATGCTTGAAGGAGTACTTATTGATAATCTCTATTTCAACAATAAAGTAGGAAAGAAAGATTATTTAAAATTGTCATAAGAAATATGCAGGAAAAATAGACTAAAATAATGGAAAATATCTTTATGATTCTCTTCCCTGGAAAAGATCAATCTTAAGAAAGAAGAATAGAAAGGATTCAAAAGATCAAAAATTTTAAAAAACAGCATGGGAGAATTTTTCTCAAAATAACTCAAGGTATCAATAGTAATTAAAAATTGTTGAAATTGTTTGAAATAAAGGAATACCAAAATTGTTTAAAAAAATATAATAAATTATGTTTCAATTACCAAAGAGCTCCTTTTCTGCAAGTTCCGTTCCCTTCACCATATTTTTTAATTTTTTGTATGCAATATCCCTTGTTCTTGTTCTTAGACCACAATCAGGATTTATTACAATCTTATCCGTATCATAAATCTTTGAAACATACAATATTCTATCACGTATAAGTTCGGGAGGCTCTATGAAGTCTGTATGAACATGAACAACACCTATTCCCAGTTCCCTGTTTTCACCGA
>JAVRLK010000195.1:0-2091 GCA_031961545.1 Thermoplasmatota archaeon
GTGATCTTGTAATAAATAAGACAGCATCGACAGAATATTTACCAACAACTTACATGTCTGAGGTTTTAAGTGGGCAACATTATAATATGACAACAGTAAGTACAATAGTTGTGGCATCACCAACAGAAACAGTAGGTATATTAAAGAGAGTAGGTAATGTGCCTAACCCTGGAGTCATTAATGTTGTTGAACTAGTTCCAGCAGGGCCATTTTCTTTTGATCCTTCAATAGACTATGAAACTATTGGAATGGAAGTAGTTTCCAATATCTATGAAACATTAATTGCTTACAATGGATCTTCTCTACAGTTTGTTCCAATAATAGCAAAACAGGTTCCTTCAATATTCAATGGCCTTATTACACCGGATGGATTAAATTACACCTTTTACATAAGATCAGGATTAAAATTTGCAAATGGTGATCCAGTTACTGTATGGGATGTTTACACAAGTTTAGTAAGAGATCTACTCTTTATGACCGGAATGCCAGCAACACCGGGTTGGATTCTTGCTCAAGATCTATTGCCAGGTGGTGGATGGACATTAAATTGGAGCAATGGACAGTCTATTTATGATAACATTACAAGAGCAATCACATATAACAATGCTACCCAGAGTATAACATTCCATCTTTTGAAACCGGATCCAGCATTTTTGAATTATTTAGCATTACCGTGGGGCAGTAGTGTAATTGATTACAAATGGTTGGTTGAAAATGGTGCAGGAATTGAATTCACTCCATCTGGATTCTTAAATTATACAAAATTTGGGAATGAAGCAAATTATAATCAATATATTCGTTGGCACACTATGGGTTCTGGGCCCTTTATAATACAAACATATTTACCAGAGCAATCAATTATTCTTGCTCCAAATCCAAACTTTGTACCAATTCCTGGTATTCCAGGTTACAATAAAGTTCCTACAATAAAAGTTTATATTCAATGGGTAAAAGATACTGAAACTGCAATATTATTGATGGAGAATGGCGAATCTGATATAACTACTTGGTTACCAACAACGGCTTTTCCCGTAGCGGAATCATTAGAATCTCAAGGAAAATTGAATATTTACTATTTTCCTGCTTTGATTAATTGGTTCTTTGACTTTAATTGGAATGTAAACATCTCTATGATGCAATCTGTATTTGGAAGTCAATTTCACATACCATCTCATTATTTTGCTAATTTATATGTGAGAAAAGCTTTTGCATATTCCTTTAACTATACAGACTATATAGATAATATTCTGGGCAATAATAAATATCATATGAATTTTGGATTCCTGTATGCAGGAGTAATTCTAAAAGGTATGCCTGGTTATGTTCCAATGCAAAATCTTTCCAATGTTCCAGTTTATAATTTAACCCTTGCTAAACATTTTATGATGGAATCAGGATTGTACAATGTAAGTGTGAATATTCCTATAATAATTGACAATGTGCATCCAATTGACTATGCAGCTGCTGCAATGTGGGCGCAAAGTCTTTCTCTCATGGATCCTAATATCCAAATGACACCTATATATGAACCTTGGACAACAATTTTTGGTTATATGGTTCCTAACGAAGATCCAATGCCTATAATAAATTATGAATGGTCTCCTGATTATCCTTATCCATCAGATTATATTAATCCAATGTATTCGGAATATGGATATTATCCAGAGGCACTTGGTCAGAATGCTACAAATTTGATGAATTGGGGATTTCCTGCTGAAGCTCAACAATTTAATGAACTGCAAAATCTTATTTCTCAAGCAGAAAGTACTTCTAACGAAACATTGGCATTACACCTCTTTGATCAAGCTGAACAATTAGCTATCAATTTAACTTTATTAGTATATACTTATCAAGCTAATGGATTTTGGTTGTATTCTCCTTGGATACATGGAGTACAATTTGAGGAAAATCCAGTATTTGCTAGTGACACAATAACTTTATATTATTATCTAACAAAAAGTTAAAAAGTTTTTATAATTTTTATTCAATTATTGTATATTTTTTTATATACATCTAAAATAAATTAGTAAATATTTTACATAGGCAAACTTTGTATAAATCTCTGAGAAAATATTTATTTAGGGGAAAGAT
>JAVRLK010000196.1:0-2062 GCA_031961545.1 Thermoplasmatota archaeon
ATATAAACATGGAGGTTGATTAAGGTATGTACAGGATCTTTTCGAAATTACAGCAATTTATATACATTATCTATGATTATAAAATGATTATAAAAATGTATTGAACATTTATGTAAATTTCGTGTAGATTTGGCTTTGTTTTCACACAAAAATTTGAGAAAACTTTTAAATATTTGTTAATAAATATATATATAGTAACCAAATTATGAACACGTTTAAGATTCAAAAGGAAGTGAGAGTATGAAAATTGTACTGACCGCTGGTAGGGCATTAATGAGTGATTATAATGGAACAAGCTACATGGGTTTTGTATCCGCTCTCCCCGCAAGTTTAATAGGAAAGAGATTGGAAAAGGTATTCTTTCCCACCTATTCAGATGAGAATGGCCGTGTTTTATTGGGAACATATTCTATACTTAAGATAGAATCATCCCTAATAAAAGCGGGATTTTCAAGGGATGAAGTTATTGTTGCAGATCCCACAAAACTTGATAAGGTAATTGGTGAGGATACAAAGGCCATTGGTGTTACTTGTATGGATCCTCTTGGAGTAGGGTATGGAAGCGGTATAGTTTACATGGCAATGATGCTTTTTGGCATCATACCAAAGGGAAGATCATACATGAGCAAATCATTTCTTGATGTTATAAATCATCCAAACGTTAAAAAATACAAACCAAAGATAATTGTTGGAGGAGAGGCATCCTGGCAGATAATGGATCTTAACATGCAGGAAAAACTGGGCATAGATACCGCTGTTCTTGGAGAAGGGGAAAAGGTAGCACCTGAACTATTCAAAAAGGCTGTTGAAGGTGAGGATTTACCAAAGTTTGTTAATGGCCCTCCAGTGAATGCTGATGAAATACCACCAATTTTAACACCTTCAATTGGCGGTCTTGTTGAAATTACAAGAGGTTGTGGTCGTGGTTGTAAATTTTGTACACCAACGTTATTAAAATTCAGATCCATACCATTAGATACAATATTAAGGGAGACAGAATTTAGCCTTCAACAAGGTGCAAAAACCATAGGATTGCATTCTGAAGACTTTCTGAGATACGGATCTAAGACATTAATACCCGAAGAGGATAAAATTTTGAACCTTTTTGAAAATGTTCAAAGATTCACAAAAAAGTATGATGCGGGAATAGGCGTGGATTTTGTTACGGCTGCATGCACCATGAGTAAACCAAAACTTGCAGAAAAAATTGGGAATGAGTATGTAAATGTTGGTGGTAAGAAAAGTTTTATAGAGATGGGTATAGAAACAGGAAGCCCAAAATTAATAAATTTAATGATGCCGGGTAAGGTCTTACCCTTTAAGGCTGAGCAATATCCAGAGATCGTTGAACAGGCTATCGGAATTTTGAATGACTCAGGTTGGACTGTTGTTGGAACATTGATAACTGAACTTCCTGAGGAAAATGAATCTGATGTAATAAAAACAATTGAATTGATAGACAATTTAAAAAATCTTGAAGTTATTCCATTTGTTCTTCCTTTCATTCCCATGGGACAGTTCAGGGGAAGGGAATTCACAGTCTTAAAAAATATTGTTCTTGATGATTTAAGAAGGGAATTATTTTTAAAATCATTGGATAAGGTTGTATCACAGATAAAAAAGGATACAAAAATAGTAACAAGCGGAATTACAAAAAGTATGCTTGCAAAATTGGCACTTGAATTTGCTTTATGGTATATGGGAAGAAAAATAAAGAAACTTGAAAAAATGGATCATAAAGAATTTGAAGAACTTGTAAATAAATTAGAGAATGATATAATCAATGTGGATAATTAAATACCTAAATTTTCAATCATTTTAGCATAATTGTAAATTTGCACTAAAACCTGATCCTTAATGCGTTTCCAAGTAAAACAAAAAATTTACACCCTATCTGCAATAATTATATTTTATTACTAACATTATTATACTTTCAACGTGACTTTACATCAGAGTTATCTTCTTAATGATGGAGAATTAGAATTATAGCACTTCTCTTGAATTTAGAAATGTGGGTGCACTCAGGATTATTTTATGATGAGATCTTCTAACTTCATTATTT
>JAVRLK010000197.1:0-2061 GCA_031961545.1 Thermoplasmatota archaeon
AAAACAGACTATCCGTATGTCAGACTAATGTCAGATAAGCATAAATAGATGCGTTTATTTTTAATTTTATGATAAAGCTAAATTTCACAGAAAAAACAATTGAAATTCAATTAATATTTTGGTGATTTTTGACAAAAATTTAATAAATATGATAATTCCTAAAATTTTTAGAAATATTAAAAAAGTGATAATTATGGGTGATGTGGTAAGTGCATATAAAGGAAAATATGATTCAACAGGCTTGATTGCAATTTTCCCGAAAATTGTTAAAGACAGATTTGCAAAATTTATACTTAAAATATTTGCAGCAACCAAGAAATTTGAACACATGCTAGTTTTTTTGCAGAGGTGGAAAAACATAATTTATCCAGGATAAGAATGGAGTCAAGGATTATGGAAGTAACTATTAAAAATATTCCTGCCTTCATTGTTAAGGTTTATAAAATAAATATGATGGTTTTAATTAAAAGTTCAAAATTGAAGGTGAATGCACAATGAAAATAATGTTGATATACCCACCAACTAACCGTCTCTTTAAACTCGCTCTTAAAACCTCGCCTCCTCCCCTCTCCCTTGCATATCTTGCAGCTGTTGCAAGAGAGAATGGTCATGATGTTAAAGTAATTGATTCACAAGTCATGGATTATACATTCGATGATGTTGAAAAAGAGATAAAAAATTATTCTCCCGATCTTGTTGGAATAACAGCAACAACATCCATGATCCCAGATGCATACCGGGTGGCAAAAATTGCGAAGAATATTTCAAAGGATACAAAGGTTGCGATCGGAGGACCACATGTTACCTTTGTACCTGAAGATACACTGAAGGAAAGTGAAAACATAGATTATGTTGTGAGAGGGGAGGGAGAAATTATTTTCTCAAACCTTCTCAAACATCTTGAAGGAAAGATGGAATTAAAGGATATAAGAGGTTTGAGCTACAGAAAAAATGGAACAATTGTAAACAATCCACCTGAACAGTTGATAAAAGATGTGGACACAATTCCTTACCCTGCCTTTGATCTTTTACCAATGGAAAGGTACAAGGCTGACAACAAGGAATACGGTACAATCATAACATCAAGGGGATGCCCTTACAACTGTATATTCTGCTCATCATCACTTCAGTTCGGTAAGCGGTGGAGAGGTCATTCTGTGGAAAGGGTTATTGATGAGCTTAAGATATTAAGGGAAAAATACAACAAAAAGGAAATAGAGTTTATGGATGATACATTCACGCTAAACATGAAAAGGGCAATTGATTTAACTAAAAGAATTAAAGAGGAGAGTCTCGACATATCCTGGTCAGCAACTGCAAGGGTAAACCTTTTCAACGATGAAATAGCAAGATCCATGAAAAGTGCCGGTGCCCATACGGTGTATTTTGGAATTGAATCCGGAGTACAGAAAACACTGGATTTTATAGGAAAGGGCATAACGCTTGAACTTGCAAAATCAGCTGTTAAAAAGGCAACCAATGCAGGTCTTCACACCTTTGGATCATTTATAATAGGTTTTCCTGAAGAAACTGTTAAGGATGTTAAGACAACAATAAAATTCTCACAGAAGGTAGGGGTAACACTGGCTCAATTTACAATTGCAACACCGTTTCCAGGAACAGGGCTCTGGAATTATGTTGTTGAAAAGGGTCTTCTTTTAACAAGAGATTGGGGGAAATATACAGCAATTACGCCAGTGATAAAATTAAAGAATTTTACATCTGAAGAAATTATGAAATGGGTTGCAAGGGCTTATATATCTTTTTATTTAAGGCCAACATATCTTCTGAGTGATATTATAGATCGTGAAGGATTCATATTCAAGCGTATGATTCTCTATATAAAAGATCTTGGAATTATCAGGCAATATATTTGAAGGACGATTAAAATTGAGTACTATAAACATTTAAAATTCATATTAATAATTTTCTGCATTATCGGAAATAACATCAAATTCTTTCATTGAAGATTCTGTTGAAATTGCAAAATCAATAGGAATGTTCAATAAAAAGAAATGTGAGATCTAATTCGACAAAAGAACTTTTTTCATAGGAGCTTGT
>JAVRLK010000198.1:0-2055 GCA_031961545.1 Thermoplasmatota archaeon
AAAGAGCTGGTTAAAAAAGAGGACGAATTAATTGCTGAATACAAACAAAAATTGGGAGATTTTCGCGAATATTTAGGATGGGAATGTTATGAAATGGGTATTTCTTTGGACGATGCAAGGATATTGGTACAAAATCATTTAGCAAAAACAAGTTACATTTTTTGTAAATCCAGATTTTATAGGCTTGAAAGGAAAAATATAGAAAAATACATTGAAATGTACGAAACGCAATCTTAAGATCAAAGAATTTAGCAGTATTATAGTTTACGATGACATAAAGGAACTATTAAAATCTGTTATAAATCACGGAGAAAGGTTTGGGACATTATTTGTTGGTCCACCTGCCTCTGCAAAAACAATGTTTTTGATGGAATTATTCAGATTGCCTAATTCGGTTTTCATCACAGCATACACAACAACAAAGGCAGGGGTGAGAGATGTATTTATTTATCAAAATCCAAAATATATTGCGATTGATGAAATTGACAAAGCATCATTTGAAACAATTACCATATTACTATCAGCACTGGAAAATGGAATTGTAGTTAAGACAACTGCTACCGATAATACAGCAGTAAGAGTAGAACCTATTATTTTTGCGTCATGCAACAATATTAATAAAATTGATGCAACAATAAAATCAAGATTTCAGATATTTCGCTTAAGACCTTATAAAATTGAAGAACTAAAACTGATAGGAAATATGATATTCAAGAAAGAGGGCATAGCTGAAGAAAATATTGATAAATATGTGAATATGGCATTGGAGAAAGGAGTAATAGATGATCCCAGGGATTTTGTAAAAATCGCAAAACTAATTAAAGCAAATCCAAACAATGTTGAGAATGTTTTAAACATTATTGCTAAATATAGGTGATAAAATTAATGAAAAATTTTTCCGCAAATTAAAGTGATAGTATATGAGAGCTATATGAATATTGTCTAAGAAGAAATGCTCACCCATAAAAAGATCATCAATTTTTTATTCTTTTTACATAAAATTCCTATCACTTCTGTGCTACCTGAACTTTTTCAACCTTGGATCTTGAATTGTGATTTATGCTTAAATACCTGAATTATTCAATAAGTAGAAAAGGGCAACGGCAACTGGATCCAGCACATCCATGGCAAGGGTAGGGATTATCATTGGATCCTATCTTCCAGCTTTAATTTCTTTCAACACTTCCCTTATAATATATTCTATTGTCTGGATAATCGGATCCTTGAGTGTTTTAATCCTGCCAGAAACAATTAAAAAAATAAAATTATTTTAAGATCATGAGAATGTAACCGATTGCACCGATTAACACACCTATAATCACTGCAAGGAAATAGAAAATAACAGGTATGAGAATGTTTCCTGCGAAGAATCTGAGTCCATCAAGGTAATAGCCATATACCGCAAAAATTACCAAAAGAACAAGACCCGCTATACCCAAGTAAAGTGACTTTTTCTTCATGCCTTCAGTGCCAATAACATAAAATGTTATTCCTCCAGCAAACAGACCAAGAACCGCAAATGCAAATATTGTTTCAAGGAACACGTCCACATTGAGTATTGCCACAGGCATGTATTTCACCTATTCAGGGTAAATGAAAAACGGTAATTTAATTTTATCCCAAAAAAATTGTTTTAAAAAATTAATAAAATTTGAAGGGGGAAATGTAGTCCCCGAACTTTTCCCTTGCATCCATCAATCTTTTCTTCTCCTCCTCAAGTTCCTTAATCACTTTTTCAGGTGCAGTTGGTATTTTCCTGTATATTTCAATGATTCTATCGCACTTTGAAATTAATTCTGGTACCCTTATTTTGAACTGTTCCTCATAGTCCTTCTGTGAATAATCTTTGTTCTGTACTTTTTTAAATAAATCCCTTAGATCCTCGTACTTTGGAATGTAACCGATTGGTGTTGTTACTGCATCCACATCCCCATGAACTCTCAGTTCCATCCATTTCAACCATATAGCTTTATCTGTCTTTTCATTCAGATACTTTCCATTTTTATCCTTAAGGAAATAGTTCACGCCAAATATTTTAGGTTCCTTCTTCAATTT
>JAVRLK010000199.1:0-2051 GCA_031961545.1 Thermoplasmatota archaeon
CAATGTGAATTCTTCAGTTTTTATCCTATCCCTAGCGTTTGAATATGCCTCTCCGTTTGCGTAATCAATGAAAATTTCCTCAAGTGATCTTATGAGTTCATCCATTTTTAAATTTTCTTCAACATCCTTTTCGGTAACGAAAATCATAGCTTTGCCAGTTCCTCCTCAATTTCCTTGTAATTTGGTTCCTTACCAGGATCCTCGCTTATCCAGGAATATCTTATTACACCCTTTTCATCAATTATGAACACAGCCCTCTTGGAAACCTGAAATCCAGGTATATTTCCAAAGTTATCGTGCAAACCGATGTAATTCTTTGAAATTTCCTTTTTCACATCGCTTAAAAGTGTGAAATTCAACCTGTTCTCCTTTGCAAATGAAGCAAGACAGAATGGTGAATCAACACTTATTCCAATAACGTTTGCGTTCAATTTATTAAAGTTTGCCATTGAATCCCTGAAAGTGCATAGTTCCTTTGTACAGACAGATGTGAATGCTCCGGGGAAGAATGCAAGTATTATCTTTTTTCCGAAGAATTCTGAAAGTTTTCTAATCTTCATGTTCTGGTCAGGTAATTCAAAATCCTGTGCCTTTTCTCCCACCTTCATTACCATTTAAATCACCGGTAAAAAAATGTAAAGCAAATATTTAAAATGTTATTTTCAAATTTTGGAAAATGTTAAATCTCCTTTATCTTTACATTAACTATGAACAAAAAGGAGATCGGTCACACCGGTGAATATGTTTTTCCAATTGGTCTTGGAACCTATAAAATAAAAAGTTACAAGAGGGCAATGGAATCCTTTTTACATGCAATACAGAGTGGGGTTGAGTTGATTGACACAGCCCAGATATACGGTACAGAAGATTTTGTTGGCGAATTGATAAAAAAGGCTGGTAGAAAAAAGATATTTGTGGTTACAAAAATCTGGCCCGATAAATTATATTCAGAAGATCTTGTTCAAAAGGCTGCGGAAAATTCATTGAAAAGGCTTGGAGTTCCATATGTTGATCTAATGCTCATTCACTGGCCAAACAGGGAAATTAGCATAAAAAAAGAGGTGAAAAATTTTGAAATAGTATCTGACATACTCCCCGCAGTAAGGTGCGAAGGTTCTGCGTATAGGTTACCTTATGGCAACCATTTCACGCATATACTCGGTATGTCCTACCGAGAGAGCTATGGTTATTGCTCTACTATGTTGTATACAAAAGTCCTTAATAAAGATTGCGGCGATTCATCTCCGCTTTAAAAAGCCAGGCTTTCTCGCCGTGCATTTGTAAAGAAGCGAAAATAAGGGAAGGATATAAAGCAAGAAACTTTCTTGTAAAGGAATTTAAGGGGTTGGTTTTCATGTGGTACGGAGAAAAATATAAAGGTGAGGAAGTAAGGTGGTTTGATGATCTAGATGATTCCTTTTCATATTCAACCTTTAAAAGTGTCTGGAAGGTGAATTATACAAGGGCCATAGAAAATCAGCTTGATGTATCACATCTCCCCTTTGTTCACAGAACAACAATAGGGAGGGAAGGGAGAACCCTCGTCAACGGTTCTTTGGTAAGGTTTGAAAATGATGTAATGGATATTTTCACCTGTAACAGTGTTGATAAGGGACAGAAACCATTGACACAGAAAGATTTAAAGTTAGAGGATTGTAGAAACAAACTCGAATTTATTATACCAAATTACTGGATAAATTCCATATCAGAAAAATTAAAAGTTTTTGCATCTTTTGTCCCTGTGGATGATGAGGAAACATTGATTTATATAAGGCAGAACCAGAAATTTATAAATATACCAGTGATAAGAAACATTATCAATTATATTTTTATTCAATTCGATAAAATTGTTTTAAACCAGGACAGAAGGGTTGTTGAAACACAGATACAAAAGGAAGGAAAAATTCCAAACAGGGAACTGCTTGTTCCTGCTGATTATCCTATTTTACTCTACAGAGAATATTTAGCCAAAACAGAAAAAAGCGGTGAAGGAAATTCATGAATTTTTCATAAAATGCTAAAAATTGTTTATATTTGTCCAAAAATTTTAA
>JAVRLK010000200.1:0-2028 GCA_031961545.1 Thermoplasmatota archaeon
CAATGTTATAAACAAAGTAATTCTTGGGGATGCTTTGAAAGTTCTTAAAAAATTACCGGAAGAATCTGTTGATATGGTATTCATGGACCCTCCTTATTTTTTACAATTGCCAAATAAAAAATTAATACGTTGGGTTGTTAAAACAGAAGTTGAAGCTGTTAATGATGATTGGGATAAATTCGGATCATTTGAAGAATATGATAATTTCATTAAAAACATCTTATCGGATATTAAAAGAGTTATGAAGCAGAATGCTACTATCTGGGTAATTGCCACATATCATAGTATTTTTAGAATAGGTAAAATTATGCAAGATTTAGGATTTTGGATTCTTAATGATGTTATCTGGGTTAAAACAAATCCTATGCCAAACTGGTTAGGTGTTAGATTTACAAATGCAACAGAAACTTTAATATGGGCGGTAAAAGATAAAAATGCAAAGAAATATACATTTAATAAAGAATGGGCAAGGGAATTTGGAATTGGAAAAATAGGCTCTAATGTTTGGGTTCTTCCAATATGCAGTGGAGAAGAAAGATTGAAAGATGAAAATGGAAAGAAATTACATTCTACCCAAAAACCTATAGAACTTTTGAAAAGAGTAATTCTAACTTCAACAAAAGAAGGTGATGTGATTCTAGACCCTGTGGCAGGAGTAGGTACAACTGGATATGTTGCTAAAGCACTCAACAGGAACTTTATAATGATAGAAATCAATCCAAAATATATAGAAGGTATTAAAAAGAGATTTCAAAACCCGTTAGAAATTAACTTGAATATATCACAGAGAAAGCAGAAGAAAGTACAAGAATATTTTTCTATTTAGGTGAGAAAAATGTTGAAACTATGTTTAATTAGATATTTCTTTTACAAATATTCAACACAAATGAAATTGAAGGGGAAAGTATGAATTATGAGAAATTTAAAACAATTTTAAATAAGCACATATTTGAAGGAGAAAAATTAGATCTCTTAGAAAACTTAGCTGAAAGACCAGAGCGTTTCATAGGATTGTTTAGGCCGACAAAACCAGGTGCAAAAATACTTCAACATATATTACAATCTCATGAGATAAGGTTTGGAGATGCTATGGAGGAACTGATCACAGAAATCATCAAAGATTTGGGATATAGAAATCTTCCTAAAGATATCAAAAATAAAAAGGGAGAAATACTTTCTATTGATCAATATTTTACTGATGGAAATACTTATTATTTTATTGAGCAGAAAGTACGTGATGATCACGATTCTACAAAGAAAAGAGGCCAGATAGATAATTTTGAAAAAAAACTTGAGGTTTTGCATGAATTACATGGAAAAAATTTGATTGGAATAATGTATTTTATAGATCCTGATTTAAAGAAAAACCAAAATTTCTATACCGAGACATTAAAAACATTTTCTAGTTTTTATGGTGTAGAACTTCATTTATTTTATGGACATGAATTATTTGAATACTTAAAAAATCCTCAAATATGGGATGATTTAATATTGATGCTTAAAAGATGGAAAGAAGAACTCCCAGAATTACCGGAATTGAATTTTGATGAAAATCCAGAAAAAACTTTTGAAGAAATTAAAAATTTAGAAATCAGATACTGGAGAAAAATTTTACAAAACAATCAATTATGGGAAGAAGGAATAGTCAAAGTTCTATTTCGTTCAGGTGAAAGTTTAAGATTGATTTTGAAATATTTCCACCAACAAATTAGTTTTAATCAACAAAACACAACACTATATAGAAATCTTGAAATATTATTAAGTGAAAGATTGAAGAAGTATTACAAATGTTGCTAAATGAAGAATGAACATCCTCTCCTTTCCCCTAGCCCTGCATCCTTTACCCTTTTTCTCTCCATTCATTACAATTAATAAAAACTTAGCAACTTAAACATGGTTTTAAATATGAAAAATAGTATTAATTACTTGGTGATGATGATATAGCATCACAGATAATTATTTTTTGCTTTATATTTTAGAATTTTTCAAATTTCAAAAAAAATATTTTTAAACCAGTAAATTCTGACT
>JAVRLK010000201.1:0-2025 GCA_031961545.1 Thermoplasmatota archaeon
CTGTGCTCCAATATATGATGAAAGGATCTGAATATCAGCATAATATGACCATGTAAAGTTAAATGTAATGTTTTCATTCACAGAATAGTACTGTGCATTTATTTTCTGTTCATACATACCTGTGTTGATGTATTCATCTGTTATGTTTACAAAGAAAACAATGGGAACGTAGCCATATGATGGTATACCTGTGATCCTGTAATTCTCCTTCTGACCATAAAAAGGATATTGTGGAATATAGGAGAAATTTACATCACTTGCAGGTGAATTACCCGCATTCCCTATGATGAAAGTTACAGGAACATCCTTCATACCCGGCATGGGTGTTATTGTCCTGTTTCCCATGCCAACGTAGGATCCTGCAACGAAGAGTTTTACATTTCCTTCAAGGGGAACATAAAATACAGTGTTCATTTTTACCATTGTTCCATTAATGTATCCGGATGCGTTCAGGCCCTGAGCATATATACCATTCTTTGCATTTTCTGAAATATTAACAAGCTGTTGTATATTTAAAGTTGCACCTGATGGGAATTCGGGTAAGGTGATAACGGTTTTTTCTTTTGTTACAGTACCGTTCTGTAATATTATTGATCCATATGAAAATGGATAAGTTAGATTGATAAAAGCGGTAAAATCATAAATGGTCTGTCCAATATTTTTTATTGTTACATAGAGAGGAACATTGCTCATTCCTGGTACGGGCATTAGGGTTGAATTCTCCTGGTACCAGTAGACGGATGTAACAGCTATCCCACCTGCTGGATAAGAATATGCCCCGGCAGAAAATAAAGATAACACAAAGATTGCTAAAACAAAAAATATCTTCAATTTCATTTTTAATTCACCTCCTTTGCCTTGAAATTAATATTTTTAAGTGCGAGCGTGAAGGCCAGGGTAATCAGAAGGAAAATTATGCCTATTATGTAAATAAATGAGAATGATTCATTTGATGGAAAATACTGTATCATTGGTATATAGGGAATGGATCCCTTACCTGGAATAAGGCCAAGCATCACACCCTGCTGATAGGAAACTTCTACAACCCCTGCAATAGCGGGTGCGATTGTTGATCCAAAGTTTCTGAAAAACTGGTTCATGCCTGTTGAAACACCAACCTTATCCTCGGGTGTTTCCCTTACAAGTATATTTATTATTCCCACCATGGTAAACGGTATGCTCAATCCGAGTAGTGATGAATCCTCTGTTATTGCAAATGCATCACCCCTGTTGAAGAAAAGTGCCATGAATGCGATTATCTGTAAAAATATTCCAACAATAACTGTGAACTTTGGACCCTTTTTCTGTATCAAGAGGCCTGCGAATGGTGCACTTGCCATGGCGAGTAAAGATGCCGGAAGGTTTGTTAATCCAGCAGTTAATATACTTTCACCGAAACCAGCCGGTGACGGATCCTCAAGTAATGGTGGAATTGTATAGTAAAGGAAAAATTGACCCGAGGATGCGAATATTGATATTATGTTAATCAAAAATATATTCCTTGATGAAAGGAGTTTAAGATCTATCAATGGTTCCTTTGCATTCACTTCCACTATTATGAAAATAAAAAGCAGGGCTATGGATATTGCTATTAATGATATAACTGCATTACTCTGCCATCCCCAGTACTGTCCCTGGGACAATGCTATTAAAAGTAAAGTTACGGATGTTATTAATGTGAATGTTCCAAGCCAGTCAACTTTCACATTTGCCCTGTATTCAGATTCCCTGAGGACCCTGCAGCAAGTATGAAAAGTGCAATTGCAATAGGTATTGCTGTATGGTAATCGAACTGCCAGCCATAGTTCTGGGAAATGTAAGCACCGAGAACAAGACCTAAACTTGCTCCACCAGCAATAGTTCCGCTAACAACACCCTGTGCCACTGCAATTGTATCAGGTGTGAACTCATCCCTTATGAGTGAGAATGCAAGTGGGAACATTGCCATACCAACGCCCTGTACTGCCCTTATTGCAATGAAAACATCAAGGGAATTTGCAAATCCACCGAATATTATTGCAAGAG
>JAVRLK010000202.1:0-2018 GCA_031961545.1 Thermoplasmatota archaeon
TCCGAAAGGTCCAAAGAATTCAGTTATTGCCTGTGTCTCAAGACCACCGCCCAGAAGTTCATCCAGTGCCTTTGATCCTGTTGTCAATTTTGCAATGTGTTTCCTCCTTTCAAGAATTTGTTCACCAGTAACAAAGTTCCCAACATCGGCGAACTTTCTGGCGGAATCTATTATCTTTTTTGCCTGTGCCTCATTAATCTCCGCAGCAACAGCCACATCCGCCGGTGATGCAACTGCCAGAGTCATTATATCCGTATATCCTGCCTCCCTCAGCTTTTCAGCTATGGCAGGACCAACACCGGGAAGATCCTCAAGATCATCCACTTTCTTATCCTTTGCCAATTCCAAGCACCTTAATCTAACTATTACCAATTCACTTATTAATTTTTTCATACCATTTTTCCGTTTAAAAATTTTGATTTTGTTTGCTTGTTTATAAGCTTTGATTCAAAGATTGTGCATAAAGAATGAAATTATAGTTTAGAAAAATTTAAAAAAATTCTAAAATTTATATTTTTATAATTATATTCATTATATCGGAATTTCGAAAATATTTTTCTGGTTCTTTTTCAACTTTGGAAAGGTATGTATATTGTGTTTTCAGATAAATGAAATGAGTTTGTTCCATATCTGCAAGATATTTAAATACATTTTTTACCCATCTTCTGTGGTCTCTGAGTTCTAAATATCTATAGAATGTTTCAGCACTTTTCTCACATCTCATTGCCATGTTTATAACTTCAAGAAATGTGTGTAAATCCTTTATATTAATATTATTCAAATTCTTTTTGGAACATCTTAATTTAATTACCTCTTTGGGTTTCTTTATTTCATTTTTTCCAAAAATTGAAAAGTAAAGTGATTCAAGTATTTTTATATGTGAATTTTCCTGTTCTGAGAGAAAAATAAGTTTGTTCTTCAGAAGACCATGGGATAATTTATTTGAAATTTCCGAATAAAATTCAGTAGCATCAATTTCAATAAATATTCCACTCAAAAGTATGTCTTCAAACTCCAATTTATCCGGATTTATCATAATTATATATATGCTTCCTTGATATTTATCTTTTTATGAGCAAAGGGGGTTATTAAGAAAAATGAACTATTAATATCTTTCATGGAAACCGTATTCACCCACCAGGGGAACGAATGCAACTGATCCATAGTTTATTTTCTCAATTCCATTCTCCCTTTTAACTATTTTATAAAGATCCTGGAAATATGTTCCTCCAAGGGGAATTACCATAATTCCATTTATCTTTAACTGTTCCAGCAAGGGCCTTGGTATTTCTGGTGCACCGCATGTTACAACAATTCTATCATAGGGTGAATCACCTTCATAACCAAGTGATCCGTCACCAACAATAATTTTTATGTTTTCCCTATGTGGACAATTCTTTAAATTTTCCCTTGCAAATCTTGATAGTGAATGTTTCCTTTCAATTGTTACAACACTACCAGGATATGCAAGGTATTCAAGTAAACAGGCATTGTAACCCGATCCAGTTCCTACTTCAAGAATTTTCATACCCGGTTCTATTTCAAGTATCTCCAGCATGAATGCAACCATATGCGGTGCAGATATTGTCTGATTTTCACCTATTTCCAAAGGCTCATCCTCATATGCATAGCTTTTCAGCCTTTCAGGCAAAAAGTTTTTCCTATCTATTTTTAACATTGCCTCTTTTACTCTTTGTGATTTTATGTATCCCTCCCTTTCAAGATCCCTTATGAGATCTTCAAGTGTTCTCACACTTTTATAATTAATTTTGGAGTATTATAAACTTGTTATTGGATAAAGATCATATGAATCTATTTTCAAACTTCTAACAATATAATTTGCAAGCCTTATGTTTGTTATAACTGGTATGTTGTAATCAATTGCCAACCTTCTTATATCATATCCATCTTTTATTGATCTGTAACTTCTTGAAGGTATGTTTATTACCATTCCAATTTTATTGTTTTTTATTAAATTCAATATTTCATCATTTTCATAGATCTTTGAAACAACCTTA
>JAVRLK010000203.1:0-2002 GCA_031961545.1 Thermoplasmatota archaeon
GCATCAATTGATCCCCAACCAGTTACAAGATTGTAACCAAAGGTTGCATTATACAAATGGTTTCTTCCATAAATAACATTATAAAATGGAAGAGTAGGTAAGGATGAATTGTATGTTCCTGTAGGCCCAAATCCTATGGTGGAGGTAACAGGTGGTGAAGTAATCTGTCTATTTGCTAGGTTATAGATTAAGGGATTTAAGAACCCCAGATTTGATTGATTGTAATAATTTAGTACAGCATCCATTTCTGCAACAATTCCTGCCTCAACAGGTGATGCTACACTTGTACCCCCCATCTGATAAAAATTAGATGTGCCATTTACTGTTTTAAATATAAAAGTATTGTTGGCTATGGCAGAGATATCAGGAACTCCCCTCCCTTCACCATTAAGTATATTATTAGCCTCTGAATTTAGCTGATAATCAGGCTCAGGGAATATTGTACTTATTCCTCCCTCACTTCCAGCAGGTCCTCCATTTTCAGTATCATTTGCACTAATATACCAGGCTGTCTGATTTAATATATGTAGATTATTAGTTAACGTTAATGTTGTTCCACCTACAGCTGTTACTCCAAAAGTATTGTATGACATGGCCGAAGGAAATTCAAGTATAGATCCGGAGTATTTAGAGCTGGCAGCATTATCACCTGCATCACCGCTTGATGCAAGAACAGTTATACCTCTTGCCTGTGCTTCCTGTAGATATTCATACCAGGCAGTATCATTATATTCTGTAGATCCCCAGGAATTGGAGATTACGGATACATTATTTAGTGCAGAGTAAGTTGAATTTGGATTCAATATGAATGCCAATGCCGCATCAAGGTTTTCTCCAGTTGCATTTGGTCCATACACATTATAAATACTTGAACCTGATGCCATACTTCCAACCATTTCAAGGTCTAGAGTGTTTTCAAATGTAGCCCCTGAAACATCATAACTAGCTAAAATTCCAGGTTTTGGAGCACCATTAAGTGGAACTCCATAAACCCTTGAATGTGGTTCATATGGAGGAAGGGTAGCATTGAAATAAGAATAAATATCTGCAGGATAAAATGGACCTACCGGGGCACCTGAAGAATTATAACCCGACCACAAAATTGTTGCTATAACTTCATTCGTAGGATAGGTTATATTGAGTAAAGACTGTTCATCATAAGCTACCTGTAAATCTGAGCCATAGATATATTGAACACCACTCTGATTTACAGGTAATAGATATCCCCCATCGGAAAAATTTTTACTACTATGTGTTATTGATGCACTAGAAACAAACAAATTGGTTGATATTGGTAATTTATAATTTGTTAATCCAGTTACCTGAGAAACAATGGATGCAAGGTATGACGGTAGCTCTGGACTGGATCTTGCATAATAAATTTTGTCGTTTACCGATGTTGTACAGATTGTGGTGTTAAAAGCTTTCCCTATTTCACTTGCGGGACCGCTGATTTCAATAGAAACTCTATCGGCATATACCATAACATTTAATCCAGGAAAATTCTTAAAATAGCTTACCGCTTTGGAATAGTTTTGTTGTGATATGGAAAATTCTGATTCAAACTGGGCCCTTGTAATATATTTATGATACTGAGGATTGTTTGGATTTGAGATGTTTGCCAAAAATTGCATTAATTTACTTTGATTCACTAATGAAAATGTTACCAAAACATTTAAATAACGAGAATAGGGAAATGTAGCATTGGAATTGACACTTCCATATGCTGCTTTAACTGGAACAAATAATGTTTTCTCAATACTAAAGGTAGCATTGTAATTTTCTGATAATTTTGGATTACTGATAAAACCAATAGGGGTTGCATTGGTACTAAATGAAAAAATTTGAGTCATTAGTAAAAGAACTATGAAAAAAGATAAAATTAATATAATTTTTCCACCTTTAACACTTTTTTTTATCATTGCGACAATATCTAATAACTAGATATTAATTTTTTGGATAAAGCCTATGGCGCCGATAAACCGTTAGATAAATTTGACAT
>JAVRLK010000204.1:0-2002 GCA_031961545.1 Thermoplasmatota archaeon
TTCCACATGGGATTTACCCTTGCAAAACTTTCCCTATCCCTGGACCTCAGTTACAGCAAATTTAGAGGCTACAGAAAATTTAAATGCTAATGGACAATATTATAATGAGGGGTTTATCTTTACAGACCTTTATGGTAATGAATATCATTATGATCCCGAAAATGGATCTGATTCTTACTGGGTTTATACTAATTATAATTCTGCTAATTCTGTTAATATAATATCCACTTGCGCATATTATCCTGGCTACGATTATTACAATTATACTTATGGGATAAGTTACAATGGCAATGTTTATGTTGATGAATCTACAGGGTGGGTTTTGTATAATTCCACACGTATTAATGGATTAATTGGTATCACTACAGATAATAATGGAAATTTATATCTTTTACAAATAAAGAGCGGTACCCCTCTTTATGTTTCAAGAAATGGTGCAGGATCCACGTCAGGTACTTTTAAGGCCTACCGTTATCATGTTTTTTCACAGGGTACCGATGCAGGACTGGGATACGATCAAAATGATGATATTTTCTGGGCAATACAAACAAACGGTACAATAGCTAGTTCTTCACGCCCTAATAAGGGTTGGAGTTATAGCGATAATTTACTATCGCTCTATATTTATAATGTTAATATGTTATCTTTAAATTCCTCATACTCTTCAGACTTTATGGCTTATGCACATTATATCACTCCAACTAATAACTCCTATTTAAATATGTGGAATTTCACACTATATTTCAATGGTTCCGATAATAAAACGAATCTGGAATATTATTATCAGCTTGGATCGTGGGAAAATCCTGCAAATCCTGCTTTATTAACTAATTCACGGGACCTTATAATAAATGTAACATTGATGCCAAACACATCATACAATTCGTATTTTAATTTTAATGTCATAATTTATCCACAAAATAATCCAAACAGTGTGATTTTCGTTTATATTCTCGATATAAGAATAGTTAATCATTTTTCATACATACCACTGGGTGGTTAGTAAATGATTATAATAAATATCTATAATTTCTTCAACTACATCATCCAGATAACCATTGCATCAATAGTTGCATTTTTGGTTTACAAATTTTTAAGGAAGCGATCAAGGATAAATGACGATTTCATTGTTCTTGGTGACAAGCTCTACAATTATTCCAAAGAAGTGCATGATGAAAATACGGATAGGGCAGATTTAGTAAAAAAATTAAATTCAAAATTAAATCAGAATTATCATATTGCTTCAAACAATTTCCCAGGAATAATAAATAAAAAACTCGATGAAGCAGATGAATTTTCCAAACAAGAAAAACTTAAAATGGATTATGATTCAGAATTTGCATTTATTAAATTCTCTAGTAGAATTTTTGAAATTAACCAGATGAAACAATTTCTTTTACCAGGCATCGTGCAAAAGATCAAAGAAAGATGGGAAAATGAGTTTCTACACTATTATATGAACATACTCCTTACAATATTTCTTATTTGGTTCGGTTTAATGGTTTTGTTGAATGATCCTTCAAAAAATTCCGTGTTTTATGTTAACCTTAAATACATTCAAAATTTAATTATTTTTATAATATTATCAATCTTGATTTATGTTAACATAATTTCAACTTATTTTTACATTACAGGTTCATCAAAGAAATATCTTTTTTACATAACTTTGGCAAACATATACGGTTTACTTGGGATAATGTTTACACCATTCATATCAAAAATCTGGTCAGTATCTATTTTAATTTTTAGCACTTATTATCTAGTTGGAATTGCTTTAACTTTACCTATTATTATTTTTGTATACAAGATAAAGAATATAAAATCATACCTAAATGTCTCATTCATTTCAGGATATGTTGCACTTGCAATTATAGAATTGGAAATTTTGATGCGAATAATTATATTTATAAAAACATATTCATAGATAAAATTGTGCAAAAGTAGGTAGGAATAATCTATTTTAATGGTAAGAATTATGATATTTCCAAAGAATTACTTTGTA